>CASEOP010000057.1 GCA_949289505.1 uncultured Mycoplasmatota bacterium | reverse complement strand
TTATAAATGTAAAATAAATTTTATTCAAGTTTTCATTACTATGTGTGCCTTGAACAAAGTGAAAGGAATGGATGGTTTTTATGGATATTAATTTTAAATTGGAAGATAAAGTTTTTAATTATCGGGTGGCAGCAATAATTAAAAATAATGATAAGTATTTAGTTATGGTTCATACTAAAAAAGATTATGTAAGTTTAATTGGGGGTAGGGTTAAAATTGGTGAGACATCTACTTTAGCTATTACAAGAGAAGTTTTAGAGGAAACTGGTTATGAAGTTATTCATAAAAAGGTTTTGGGAATGGTGGAAAATTTTTTTGTTTCAGATTATGATGGTAAATGGTATCATGAGATACTTATTGTTCATGAATTAGTATTTAAGCTTGATTTACCACTTCATAAAGATTTTATGTTAGATTTAGAGGGTAAAATTGATGGTTTTAGATGGTTTACTAAAGAGGAATTATTACAAAAGCATTTGAAACCTAGTATTATATTAGATTATTTAGATAGTGATGAATTTTTTCACATTATTTATAAAGAATAGACTTAAAGTGAATAATTTAAGTCTTTTTTTTACATAATTAGAATATAATTAATAGGAGGCAATTATGTTTAATAATTTTGGCTTTATTGGGAGTAAAATTTTAAAAGACGCAGAAAAAGAAAGAGAAGAATTATCGCATCCTTATGTGGGAAGTGAACATTTATTATTGGCAATATTAAAAAATAAAAGTAAAACACAAGAATTATTAGAAGATTATAATTTGACATATAAAAAGTTTAGAGATGAATTAGTTAGAGTTGTAGGTGTTGCAAAAAAAAATATAAGTATTAATTTGTATACTCCTCTTTTAAAACGTATACTTTCAAATGCTTTAAGTGATGCTAAAGAAAATAATAAAGGAATAGTTAGTGAAAGTCATTTAATTGTTGCTCTTTTAGATGAAGGAGAAGGTATTGCTATTAGATTATTAATTGGAATGGATATAAATATAGATGATCTTTATGATGAACTTAAAATTAAACCGCAAGAAATAAAGAAAGAAAAATTAGAGGTTTATAGTGTTGGTAATTTACTAAATAATAAAGTTTCGGAATTTGATAAGGTAATTGGACGAGATAAAGAAATAGATAGCATTATAGAAGTTTTACTTCGCAAGAAAAAAAGTAATCCTTTGCTTATTGGACCAGCAGGAGTTGGTAAAACAGCTTTAATTGAAGAATTAACTAGAAGAATAGTTGAAAATAGAGTACCTAGTTCTTTACTTAATAAAAAAATTGTAGAATTATCTATGGGAGATTTAGTAAGTGGGACTAAATATAGAGGAGAATTTGAAGAAAGATTAACAAAGATTATTAAAGAAATTATAAAAGATAAAAATATAGTCTTGTTCATTGATGAAGTTCATAGTATGGTTAATGCTGGGGGAGCTGAGGGAGCAATTAATGCTAGTGATATTTTAAAACCTTATTTAGCAAGAGGGGATATAAAAGTTATTGGGGCTACAACCATAGAAGAATATGAGAAATTTATTGCTAAAGATAAAGCTTTGGAAAGAAGATTTGAAACTATTTTGATTAATGAGCCTAGTAATGAGGAAACAAAACAAATACTTAGGGGATTAAAAGATAATTATGAAAAACATCATAAAATAAAAATAAGTGAAGAAAATATTTTGGATATTGTTTCTTTAGCTAATAGGTATTTATTTAATAAAAAAAATCCTGATAAAACGATTGATTTACTTGATAGTGTTTGTGCTTATGTTAAAAGAAAAAATATTGAGAAAGAAAATAAAGGTGATTTAGAGAATAAAATAGCTGAATTAAATAAGAAGAAAGAAAAATATGTTTTGGATAATTTGTTTGATAAAGCTTTAGATACTTGTCTTAAAATAAGTGAATTGGAAGAAGAAAGAAAAAAAGAGAGTGATGAGACAAGTGATAGTATTATAAAAGAAGATATTTTACATGTTATTGAAAATAAAAGTAATATTCCTCTTTTACTAAATAAGGAAGAAAAGATTAATAAAATAATCGATGAACTTAATAAAGGAATTTTATATCAAAATGATGCTTTAAATAAGCTAATTAATAATGTTAAATTGTTTTATAATAGTGAGAAGAGCGTTAAACTTTTGCTTATTGGACCAAGTGGAGTAGGGAAAACATCAACCGTTAAATTGTTAAGTAAAATAACTAATGATAATTTGATTCGCTTAGATATGAGTGAATATAAAGATTCTACTGCTATAAATAAGTTAATTGGTACACCTGGGGGTTATGTGGGTTATAATGATACTTATGTTTTTAAAGAAGTTAAATATAATCCTTATTCTATTATATTAGTTGATGAACTTGAAAAAGCTCATGGAAGTGTTATTAATTTATTTTTGCAAATTATGGATGAAGGTAGTATAAAAGATAATCATGGGGAAAATATTGATTTTTCTCATTCATTAATTATTATGACTTCTAATGCATATAAGAAGAATAACGTTGGTTTTATAGAAAAGAATATTGAAGATTTAACTGAATATTTTAGTGAAGAGTTTTTAGGAAGATTTGATGATATTATTTTATTTAAACCTTTATGTAAAGAAGATGCTAAAAGATATTTAAAGGAAAAGATTAAAGATGAAAGTATAAATTATGATGATTTACTTAAAAATGAGTCTTATGAAAAATATGGTTTTAGATGTTTAAATAAAATAATTAATAGGTATAAGTTAAAAATCAATAATTAAAAAAAGGCTTAAAGCCTTATATTCCCAAATCAAATTTCATTTGGGGATTTTTTTCTCTTATAAGTTTTAATGGATAACCTTCAATTTTTATGTCATCTTTAGTAAATTCATAAAAATCTTTTTTTTCTGGATTAAGCCATATAGTTGGATTGCAATTAATTGGATCTCTTTTTAGTAGTTCATGAGCTTGTTCGATGTGTCTATCATAAATTTGAATATTATTATAAAACCAAGTAAATCTACCAGGAGTATAATTACAATGCCTTGCAACAACGTATAAAAATACTAAATATTGAACTTGATTAATACAACCTGCAGTTAAAAAATCACTACTTCGTTGAATTAAACACATATCAAGATAATCTATTCCATCACGACCGTGTCTAACATTCCAAATAGTTAAGAAAGCACAAGGTTTTAATCCATGTTTTTCTTTGAAATCGTCAACCTGCCATAAATCAATAATATGTCTTCTACCATCAGGCTCAGTTTTTAACCCCTCAAGTAAATCTCTTACAAAATGATGTCTTTTGACTGTTTCGCCGTAACAAGTACCAATAGTTCTATTGTCAATATCCCATTCATCCCACCATGTTACATTATATTTATCTTTCAATAAATCTAAATTATTAGATTCATCTTGATAAATCCATAGAAGTTCTCCAATGGCACTTTTAACCGCTATTGGTCTAAGGGTAATTAAAGGACTTTCACCTTTAGTTAAATCATAAGTACATATTCCATGATTAACGCTTAATGTATGAGCAGGAGTACCGTCGCTATATTTAGGTCTAGGATTTTTGTCTAGACAACCTTCATTTAAAATTCTTTCAATAATTTCTTTGGTATATTGATCACCTTTTGTTCCATTCATAAAACAACCTCCTAATTTAATTATAAAAAAAATTAATAATAAGTCAATGAAAGAAAAAATGGAATAATTAAAATGAAAGAAAACACTATAAAAATTTTATGTAAAGTTAATTTACATTTAATTTTAAATAAATTTGATGAGGTTATAAAGTATAATCAAATTTTATTGACAATTGTACCTGTTTTGTGTAAATTAAAATTGGTGATAGTATGGCTATAATAAAATTAATTGCAGCTATAGGCAAAAATAATGAATTAGGAATAAATAATGGTTTAATATGGCGTTTAAAAGAAGATTTGAAATTTTTTAAAGAAGAAACAATAAATCATAAAATAGTAATGGGTTATAATACTTTTTTATCTTTGCCTAAACTTCTTCCTAATAGAACGCATATTGTTTTAACACATCATGAAATTGCTAATAAAGATGTAATAACTTTTTCAGATTTTGAAAAGTTATTAAATTACTTAAAATTATTAGATGAAGAGGTATATATTATTGGCGGAGCAGCTATTTATAAATTATTTTTAAATATTGCTGATGAAATTATTTTGACGGAAATAGACGGAGAGTCTTTAGCTGATACTTATTTTCCATTATTTAAAAAAGAAGAATATACAAAAGAATTAGTAGATGAACATATTGAAAATAATGTTGGATATAAACATGTAATTTATAGGAGGAAAAATTAATGAAAGCAAAATGTATAATAGTAGAAGGTCCACAAGGTTGTGGAAAAACTCATTTAGTAAATTATTTAAGAGAAAATATTCCTGCTGCAAATCTTTATCGATTATCTGGTCAAAAAGATAAATCGGAAAAAGGTAAAATAAAAAGCAAAAAAATGTATTATGCATTATTAAATTATATGAAAGAAATTGAAGATAGCGATATAAATTTGGTTTTTGATAGATTATTTTTTTCGGAAGAAGTGTATTGCAAATTAGAATATAAAGATTATAGTTTTGATGATGTATATAAAGAATTACTAGAAATGTTAGGCAATTTAAGTTATGATATCTATTATATTTCTCTTTATTTAAAAGACACTAGCGTATATGAAATAAGATTAAAAAGGAATCATCACAATTATCAAAATTTTAGTTTAGAAAATAGTGTAAATCAGCAAAATACGTATAAATCCTTAATTCAAGATATTAGAAAGCTAAAAAATACTAAAATATATGAAATAGCAACTGATAATTTTGATGAAGCATATAAAAAAATTAATAAAATATTTAAAATTATAAATAAATGAAGGGTTGATTTTAATAATTAACCTTTTTTTACATACATTTTAAATGTAAAGTAAAGTATACATTTGTTGACAATTTATATTGAGATGTTATACTAAAATTAGATAAATGTTTCTACATTTAGGAGGTTATATGAAAAATTTTACAAATTATACCGTATATGACAAAAAAGAAAATTTACATGATGAAACAAAAGTAGCAAGAGGTGCCTTAGGACACGATCCTGTAACGGGGTCTATAAGTTTTCCTATATTTCAAACTTCTACTTATAGACATATAAGTATTAAAGAAAATACAAATTTTAATTATAGTCGTATAATTAATCCAACTAGGGAAGAATTTGAGCGAACTATGGCTATATTAGATCATGGATACCGTGCTTTTGCAGTGTCTAGTGGTATGGCTGCAACAAGTTTAGTTTTAACTATGTTAAAGCCAAAAGAACATATATTAATATCTGATGATGTTTATGGGGGAACAGTTAGAGCATGCGAAGAAGTATTAAAATATAATAAAGTAGAATATAATCAAGTAGATTTTACAAATTTAGAAGAAGTTAAAAAAAATGTTAAACCAAATACGAAAATGATGTTTATTGAAACACCAACTAATCCGATGATGAAAGTAGCTGACATTGCTGAAATTTGCAAATATGCTCATTCTAAGGGTATAGTAGTTGTTGTGGATAATACATTTTTAACAAGTTATTATCAAAAGCCACTTCTTTTAGGAGCAGATATAGTTGTATATAGTGCTACGAAATATATTGCAGGTCATAATGACGTTTTAGCTGGAGTAGTAGTTGTAAAGACTAAAGAACAAGCTGAGTATTTAAATTTACAAATGGCTATTTATGGTGCTTGTTTAGGGCCAATGGATTCATGGTTAGCATTAAGAGGTCTAAAAACATTAGCAGTTAGAATGGATAGACATAATGAAAATGCTAAAAAAATAGCTGAGTTTTTACGTAATCATCCAAAGGTAAAAAAAGTATATTATGTAGGATTTGAAGACCATCCACAATATAATATTACACTAAAACAAAGTAAAGGCTTTGGAGGTATGATTTCTTTTGATTTAGGTGATATGGATACAGTTAATAAATTTTTAGAAAAAATAAATCTAATTTTATTTGCTGAAAGTTTAGGTGGAGTTGAAAGTTTAGTTACTCATCCAGCAACAAGAACACATACTGAAGTTTCTAAAGAAGTTAGAGAAAAACTTGGTATTACTGATACTTTATTAAGATTATCTGTTGGAATAGAAAATGTTGATGATTTAATTGAAGACATCCGTCAAGCCCTAGAATAGGATGATAGTTTATGCGATTTACAAAAATGCAAGCTTATGGCAATGATTATGTTTATATTGATGCCATAAATCAAAAATTAGATAATTTAAATGAATTAGCAAAATTCGTAACTGATAGACATTTTGCTATTGGTAGTGATGGCATGGTACTTATTTGTTCAAGTGATGTAGCAGACTTTAGAATGCGTATTTTTAATCCTGATGGAACTGAAGCTGAGATGTGTGGTAATGCAATTAGAAGTGTTGGAAAATACGTATATGACCATAAATTAACAGACAAAACAACTTTAAAAATTGAAACTTTAGGGGGAATTAAAACCTTAGATTTAGAAGTGACAAATGGTGTAGTAACAAATATTAGAGCTAATATATCAAAACCAATATTTGATTCTAAATTAATACCTGTTAATACTACTAAAGATAAATTTATAATGGAAGACGTTAAAATACTTGATAAAACATTTAAATTAAGTAGTCTATCTTGGGGAAATCCTCATACTGTTTTATTTGTAGATGATGTAGATAATTTTGATGTAGCAAAATATGGTCCAGCAATTGAAAATAATAGAGAAGTTTTCCCTAATAGAACTAATGTAACTTTTGCTCAAATAGTGAGTGATAATTACATAAAAATAAGAGAATGGGAAAGGGGAACTGGTGAAACTATTGGTTGTGGTACAGGTTGCTCAACTGCCGTTGTTATTGCTAGTGAGTTAGGCCTTACTAAAAGAAAATGTCAAGTTGAACAAATTGGTGGTATATTAGAAATTGAATATGCCCTAAATGGCGAACTTTTTATGAAAGGACCAAGTAATTTTGTTTTTGAAAGTGAAATAGATGTTTCACATATTATGGGAGGAGAAAAGTAATGAAAAATTTAAAAGATGTTTTAAAAGGAATTAGTTATAATGTATTATCAGGTACAGATGATGTTTTAATTAATGACATTAAATATGATAGTCGTAAAGTAGAAAAAGATGATATATATTTTGCTTTGAAAGGTTATAATACTGATGGGCATGATTATATACCAGAAGCTATAGCTAAAGGGGCTAAAGTTATTGTTGTATCAAAAATATTAAATATTATTGGTGATGTAACAGTAATAAAAGTTGATGATTCAAGAATTGCTTTATCATATGCATCAGCTAATTATTTTGATAATCCAGCAAGTAAATTAAAAATTATTGGGGTTACTGGTACAACAGGAAAAACAACTACTACTCATATGATTAGAGAAATATTAGAAGAATCAGGAATTAAATGTGGATTAATAGGAAGCATTGGTATTAAGTATAATGATAAAGTAATACATACTGATAATACGACACCTGAATCATATGAAGTTAATAAGTATTTTAGAGAAATGTTAGATAATGATGTTACTTATGTTGCAATGGAAACATCAAGTCAAGCATTTAAACTTAATCGTTTAGCAGGAATTACTTTTGATATTGGGGTATTAACTAATGTATCTACTGATCATATTGGACCTGGTGAGCATGAAAGTCAAGAAGAATATGTAGCATGTAAAAATAAATTATTTTTAAATAGTAAAGAAGTTATTTGTAATAATGATTCTCTTTATTTAGATGAAGTTTTAAAAGGAGTAGAAGTACCTATTACAACTTATGCAGTAAATAATAAGGCTGATTTAAAAGTTACAAATGTTAAGTTAATTAATAATGTAGATTTCTTTGGGTCAGAATTTAGTACTGAAGGTTTAATTAGTGATACTTTTAGAACAAGTATTCCAGGTGAATTTAATATTTATAATTCATTATGTGCTTTACTTGTATGTCATAAATTAGGAGTTGATACAACTAAGGCTAAAATCGCTTTATTAAAAGTTAAAGTAAGAGGTAGAATGGAAATAGCTTTAGTTACACCAAAATATAAAGTATTAATTGATTATGCCCATACTGAAGATGGAATGAAGGGGTTAGTAAAAACTTTAAGAGCTTATAACCCTAAACGACTAGTAAGTGTATATGGTGGAGGAGGAAACCGTCCGAAAGAAAGAAGATATAATTTAGGTGAAATTATTGGTGGAGCTAGTGATTTATCAATAATTACAATGGATAATCCAAGATTTGAAGAAATTAGTAGTATTAATAATGATATAAAAGTTGGTTTAGATAAAGTAGGGGCTAAATATATTGAAATTACGGATAGAGCAGATGCGATAAAATATGCTTGTGATAATGCTTTAGATGGTGATTTAATTCTTTTAGTTGGTAAAGGACATGAAGAATATCAGGATATAAAGGGAGTTAAGTATCACTTTAGTGAAATAGAAGTTATTGATGAAATTAAGAAGAATTTAAAATAATCTTCTTTTTTTTAATAAAAAATGTTAAAATATTTAATGGAAAAGAGTGATAAAATGCAAGATAAAATAATAGGAAAAGTAGCAGTTAGTAATAGACATGTTCATTTAACGAAAGAAATATATGATAGGTTGTTTGATGAGGCTTTATCTATAAAAAGACCGCTTAATCAAATTGGTGAATTTGCATCTTTTCAAACGGTAACTTTAAAAACTCCTAAAGCTTTAATAGAGAATGTGAGGCTTATTGGACCATTAAGAAGTTATAATCAAGTGGAAATATCAAGAACCGATGCATATTTGTTAGGACTAAATCCTCCTGTCAGACAAAGTGGTGATTTAGAAGATAGTGAGATAATTACAATAATTGGTCCTAAAGGTGAAGTAACTTTAGATAATGCTTGTATTCAAGCAGAAAGACATATTCATATGAATGAGAATAAAGCTAAAGAGTTGGGATTAAAAAATGAAGATATGGTTCATTTAATAGTTGATAATGATAAGGGTGGAGTTATGGATGCGTTTGTAAAAGTAAGTGACAATGGCTTTTTTGAGATACATATTGATAAAGATGATGCTAATTGTTTCCTTTTAAAAACAGGAGATGAGGTAATAATTGAAAAATAGTTTTTATATTGGAAATGTTTTAATAAGTAATCCTTTAGTTTTGGCACCTATGGCGGGAATATCTAATACAACTTATCGGAAAATAGTGAAAAAGATGGGTGCTGGTTTAATATATGCCGAAATGGTTAGTTCTAATGCTTTGTCTTATGGTAATGAAAAAACTTTTGAACTATTAAAAATGAGTGATGAGGAGAGGCCTATAGCTCAACAAATATTTGGAAGTGATGTTGAATCATTTGTTAAAGCGGCTAAACTTATTAATGAAAAAATGCATCCTGATATAATTGATATTAATATGGGGTGTCCAGTGCCTAAAGTTGCATTAAGGGCTCAAGCTGGGAGTGCATTATTAAAAAATCCTGAGAAGATAAGAGAAATTGTTAGGGCAGTTGTAAATGCTGTAAATGTTCCTGTTACGGTAAAAATTAGAAGTGGTTGGGATGAGGAACATATTAATGCGGTTGAAGTTGCTAAGGTTTGTGAAGAAGCAGGAGCTAGTGCCATTGCAATACATGCAAGAACCAGAAAACAGGGATATAGTGGCGAAGCTAATTGGAAAATTATTAAAAAGGTTAAAGAAAGTGTTAATATACCGGTTATAGGTAATGGTGATGTGATTAGTCCAGAAAAAGCTTTAGAAATGTTGGAAACAACTGGTTGTGATGCGGTAATGATAGGTAGAGCTTGTATAGGTAATCCTTGGATATTTAAAGAATGTTTAGAATATATTGAAAAAAGAAACTTAATACCTAAACCTAAATATGAAGAAAAAATAAATATGATAATATATCATTATAAATTATTAAAGGAAGATAAATGTGAAAAGCTTGCTTTACTAGAAATAAGAACTCATGCTTTAGGTTATTTAAAAGGTTTGCCTGAGGCTAAACAATATAAAAATTTAATTTGTCAAGCTAAAAGCGAAAAAGAATTATTTAGTATTTTAAATGAATATAAAAAGTATTTAAAAAAATTAGGTTAGTCTATTATGTGGAAATGAGTTTGTCTTTGTATAATGTAATTAATGCTAACGTGTTTGCTGTGAATTCGACTGGCAACCTCGACAATTGGAACGTGAACAACACGATTGGTGTGCGCCCAATATCCTTTTAAACTTAATGTTTGGTTAAGGCTAAATAAGAAAGCATTAGGATACAAGATTAACCTGTGGGAAACCTAAATATATAATATTGATATTTTAAATCTTGTGTTTAAAATTAGTACAATATTGGTAGAGACTTGTTCTCTACTTTTTTGGTGTAAATAATTTGCCTGTAAAGGAAACGAAAGATAATATTTTAGAAAATGGGTTAATATTAAAACTTAAGAAAGTGTCAAAGCTAAAAGCTTATGATTTTTAAGTTTAATCCGTATTTAATTTTCTTCTCAATAGTAACTTAAATAAAATTTTTTTAATATTTAAAGCAAAGCAAATTTTATTTAGTATTTTTAACTGGTACAATAGTTTGGCAAGAAAAAATCTCATTTTTAAAATGAGATAAATTATTTTTTTAATAAAATATTAGCAACATTATTTATGGGACCTGCACCAATAGTTAAAATTAAATCATTAGGTTTAACATGTGCTTTTAAATATGTGGCAATTTCGTCATAAGTTGGTATATGGATAACATTTGTATTATTTTTTTTTATTAAATTTACTAAATCTTCTTCTTTAATGTTCCAAATGTTTGTTTCTCTAGCAGGGTAAATATCACAAATAATAATATGGTCAAATTTGCTTAATATTTTAGCAAAATCTTTTAAATGTTCATAAGTTCTACTATAAGTATGAGATTGAAATATTGCCCATGTTTCATTATGTTTTATTGCTTTACTTGAATTATAAGTTGATTCTATTTCCGTTGGATGGTGGGCAAAATCATCAAATATATGAGCTTTATTGTATTCACCTAAATATTCAAATCTTCTTCCTACACCACTAAATTCTTTTAGTGATTCTTTAATAACCTTTTTATCAATATTATAATTGATACACATTAATGTAGCTGCTAGGGCATTTAATATGTTATGGGTACCTAGGACATTTAAAGTAAATGTATCATAATATTCATCATTATAGTATATATCAAAAGTAGGGAATCCTAAGTTTCCATAACTTATATTTTTAGCCATTAAATCAGCTTTATTAGTGATACCATAAGTTTTGGTTTTATCTAGAGGCAAATTTAAATCTTTGATATTTTTGTCATCAGCATTTATAATTAAATAGCCATTATTTGGTAGTAAATTTATGTATTTTTGAAATGATTTTTTGGTGTTATCAATATTTTTGAAATAATCTAAGTGATCATTATCAATGTTTAGAATAATTTCACTTGTGGGATGAAAATGGAGAAATGAATCAACATATTCGCAAGCTTCTAAAATAAAATATTTTTTTTCGCCAATGTAATAATTACCATTGATTTTTTTTAGAAATGCCCCAATATTTATAGTGGGATTCAAGTTAGCATTTAGAAAAATAGTTGCAACCATACTAGTAGTAGTACTTTTGCCATGGGTACCACTTATACATATTAGATTATCATATTGTTTTGTGTATTCGCCAAGAAAAAGAGCTCTTTCAACACATTCAATACCCATTTTTTTAGCAAATGATAATTCGATATCATCATCTTTTATAGCAGCAGTATAAATTACTAAATCGGCATTTTTTATAATTTCGTTATTGTGACCGATAGTTACTAATATCCCTAAAGATTCTAAGTATTTAGTATTTGTAGATTCTTGCATATCACTACCTGTAACTTCATATCCATCATTTTTTAACATAGCGGCGATAGCATACATGCTTGCTCCACCTATACCAATTAGATGTATTTTTTTATATTCTTTGATGTTTTTATTCATATGTTCCTCCTCTTGTTTTACTATATTATATACTTTAAAATATGTTTTAAGCAATAAAAATTCTTTTTTTTTATGTCAAACAATGTTATAATTAGATTGGTTAATTTTAAATAGTATTTTTTTATATATGTAGGAGGAGTTTATGAAAGGTTTAAAGTATATAATTTTTTCTTTTGTTATATGTTTTATGGCTTTAAACACTGTACTGGCAGAAGTGTGTGAATATACGTATAGTGAAGGAGCAAATAATTATAGTTTTAAATGTACTGTAAATAATAATACTTTTAGTTGTAATTTTGTTGGGTTATCTAGTGTTTATAAAAAAGTGGATAGTAATAATAATTTAGTAAATGCTTCTTCTACTGAGGTTATAAAACTTAAGAAAAGTGATTTTTTAGATTCAGCTGGTAAAGTTAATTGCAATAATGTTAAATCAATAAAAGTTGATTTTAATGTTGATAATAGTATGAATTGGGAAGTTTATAATGTTGGAAATAATATAAGTTGTACTGTTGCTAATAGTGTTTATAATCAAAATAAAGGTAATTATTTATATACACGTTGTTATACTTTTAATTTAAAAGGGGCTAGTAGTACTGTTACTTCAGAAGAAACAGGTACAGGAGTTGGAACAAGTAATAATAATTTTAATACTGATAACTTTTGTGTAGGGGCAGTTCAAGGTGTATTTACTACTATAGGTTGGGTGTTTTTCTTTTTGAAAATATTAGTTCCAATTGCTTTAATTGTTTTTGGTAGTATTGATTTTGGTAAAGCTGTAATTGCTAGTAAAGATGATGAAATTAAAAAGTCGGCGAAAGCATTAATTATGCGTGTAATAGCAGGTGTTATAATTTTCTTTGTACCTACTATCTTAAGTTTTGTGGTATCAATCTTTGATAAAGATAATATTTATAATGGAACGTTTACAAATTGTACACAGTGTATGCTTGATCCTAAACACGTGTTTAATGATGGCTCTGTTTGTAGTAGTTTAGGGGGAAATTAATATGAAGAAATATATATTATTTGTTATGCTAATGTTTAGTATTGGGATAATGCAAGTAGGGGCTGCTAATAATTTAATGCAATGTGATTATAGTGTTCCTATTATTGATAAAAGTATATATATAAAATATCGTATTCTTTATTTAGATGATGGCTCTATAGTTCAATCAATGCCTCAAAATGGTGATGAAAATTATACTGAAGCTTTGAATGGTAAGAATTTTTACCCAACAACTTTTAAAGTTTCTGATGATACAGTTTTTAATTCACTTCCACTAAGTCAATCTAGTTTTACGTCAGATGTTATGAAAAGCTATTATGAAAAATCACAAAAAAGTTGCCCTTATTTTGTCTTTAATAATATTAATTATAGTTTTTTTCCTGCAGAGGACTCAAGTTTAAATAATGGTGTTGATTATGTTGCAGTAGAAGGAGTTGCTACTTTGTTTAATGAAAATGAAGAGCCGGAAGCACCTGTTGTTCCTCAATTAAATGATTCTTGTAAAATACATACTGATGACGGTGATATTCCAAACATTCCAGGTTTTACTATAGAATTTCAAATGTACGATAATGGAGAAAAATATTTAAAAGTTTATTTTAATCTTAGAGGCGAGAAATCTGCTCAAACTGTAAAAGTGGGTAAAGAAGATGTTGTTGTGCGCCCAGTTGATAGTTATAATAAGACTTATACTATTACTTTGCCAGCTGATGAAATTCCTAATGTTTTTAAGCAAAATTTTCAGCAAATTAACAACAATCAGTTTACTTGTATAGATTCTAGCCAAATCTATTTTATTGAAGAATCTGGTATTCAAGATGCAAGATATAGAATTAGTACCAATAAAGATGAAGCAGATAAATATGATCATACGACTAATTTTCAGGAAGGCGATGGTGCACTAGACGTTAATTTAGATGGGCTTATTTTTTCAAATAGTAATTGCCAAAGCTATTTGGGAGTGGTTACTGATAAAAATGATCCAGCGTATTATTTAGACTTTGCATTTAAGTTAATAAAGTACGCAGCTATAGTGATTTTATTTGTTTTTACACTAATAGATTTCTTTAAAGCTGTTGTAGCTAATAAGCATGATGATTTAAAAAAAGCTGTTCAAGCTGTAATAAAAAGGTTTATCATAGCTGTAATAATATTTTTCTTGCCAGTATTAATAGAGTTTCTTTTAGACGTTTTAGGTATAATTTCTACTGATCCAACCTGTGGTATAAAATAATATAATAGGAGGTATTTTATGTTTTTAGCTTTTTGGAATCCCTTTGCTGCTATAGGGAAAGCAATTTTAAGTTTTTTTATAGGTATTTTGTTATTTTTGGATTCCATAATATATTCGTTGATAAGCTGGATATATCAAATAATTTTAGTATTATGTCAAATAGATATTTTAAATAATTCTTTTGAAATAGACGCGCTAATAAGAAGAATTTATGTCATAGTTGGGGTTATTGTTTTATTTTTGCTAGCATATGGCTTGTTAAAATCTTTAGTAAATCCTGATGATGCATTGAAAGGCAAAAAGTCACCTGTAACTCTCATAAAAGATTTAATAATTTCCATAGTTTTAATTGCCATAATACCAACAATATTTTCTTTTGCTATGCGGTTTCAGACTGCTTTGTTACAAGAAAATACTATTGGTAAAATAATTTTAGGTTCTACATCAGTTATACAAAGAAATGAAAATGGCGATGTAGTAGAAGAACAAAGTTCTTCTGATTTGATTAAAAGTGGTGGTATTTCAATCGCATCTAACGTGTTACGTGCTTTTTTACATCCAAATTATTCAAGCTGTACAGAGGATGAAACGTCTGTTACAGGTTATGATTGTTCGAATGTTATAATTACGCAATCTGCATATGGAGTAGTTGGATCTATTCCTTTTGATGAATTTTGGAATAATACAGTAGAAAAAGGCCTAATTACTTCTATTACTGATTTGTCTAGTAATATAGTAGATGGTGAGGTAATATACTATTATTTTATTTCTACTGCTGCTGGAATATTTGTATTATTTGTTTTATTGTCTTATTGTTTTGATGTTGCTTTAAGATTAGTAAAATTAGCAATTTATCAATTGATTGCTCCTCTACCAATACTTTCAAGAATTGTTCCAAATGATCAAGCTAATAAAATTTTTGAGAATTGGCTTAAAGCAACTATTTCAACTTATGTTGAAGTATTTATACGGCTAGGTATATTATTTTTTTCTATTTTAATTATAAAAATTGTGGTTCAAAATTTTATAACTATTTTTTCTCCTTTCTTTTCTGGAAGTGATTCTTGGACTGTGATTTTATTTGCTCAATTGTTTGTGATAATAGGAATAATTTTATTTATAAAACAAGCTCCCCAAATAATTAAAGATCTTACTGGTTTAGATAGTGGAAAATATGGTAAATCATTAATGAGGGGTATTGGTATGATGACTTCTACATTAGGAGGTGGTGCTACTGCTGCAATAAGAAAAACTGTTACTGATTTAAAAGAACATCCTGAGTATAGTAAGGGAAAAAGAGTTGCCAACACTTTAAGTGCATTAGGTGGTGGAATGCGAAGAGGATTATGGCATGGGTCTAAAGTGGAAAAGTTTAGTGATATTCCTAAAATGGCTGGGAAAACTGCATCAAATACTTTAAGCCATCAATCTCAAGTAAAAGCTGATGGTGGTTTCATTAAATATCATTTACAATCTGTTACTGATAAAATTGGTGATATAAAAGAGTGGGCTGGAGGTAGTTTTGAAGCTCAGCAAAAAATATTGGATACAGTTAATGAGTTTTTAAAAGATGCCAAAGCGGTTAAATCTGAATCTGAAGGGATTGTTCGTGATAAAAAGTATTTATTTACTATAGGTGAAATTGGAGAAAATGGAAAAAAAGATGGTATCTTTGGTGAAAAAGAAGTAGAAGTAGATTCAGGTATGAGGGATGCAAATAATAGGCCAATTATGAAAAAAGTTAAAGTACCTAGAGTTCAAATAAAGGAAAATACTTCTCTTAGTGAGGTTGAAGCAATTATTGAATCACTTAAAGCTTCAGGAGATGTTGAGGATGCAAAAATAGCTGATTCTTTAAATAATTTGATGCAAATACGTATAAAAACATTAGGTAAGGAATTAACAAAGGCTTCAATTCAAATTGAAAATGCTACAAACGTACAAGATAAAGAGGATGTTTCAGATGAATTTACAAAAAAATATATGAGTTCAAGCTCAAAAGGATTAATAAGTGAAATATCTCCTAGTATAACTAAGATAAATACAGCTTATGATATTGTTCAACAAAAATATGACGACAATTCATCTTTAGAAGCAGTTCAAATTTTCAAAAATCTTACTGATGATAATGGCAATAAGTTAAATTTACAGGATAATGTATCTAAATTGGCAGATGAATTAGAAAAACAATCTTCTAGAATTTCTAAAAATATAAAAATAGAACAAGAAAATAGAAAATCAAAATCTAGCGGTGATAAAAAATAATGTTTAGTTTAAAAAGGTTAAAAGACTGGTCTTGTAGTAGTGTTAATGATGATAAAAAAGAATTAACTGTTTATCAATCTCTCAATGATCAAATTCTATCAATAAATTCAAAAATAGATGAATATATTAATGAATTTGGAACCAGCGATTCTAGATTACTTATTTTGTATGATGGCAAATTGATTGGAATTAGTTTTTTGAACGTTCTTAAAAATTCAGTATTAAAAGATAAATCTCTGAGTGTTGAGCAAAGAGCTAATAAAAGTGATTATATAAATAGATGTTATATTGAAGAGTTAAAAAAGCTAAGAGAAAAAATAGTTTCTTTAGCTATTATGTGTACTGATAATATATATTTAGTTTATATTAATAGTTGTATAGAAGTAATAAATGGTTTATTGAAAAAATATAATTATTTATTGGCTATTCAAAGGGCAAATATATCATCAATAAATAATAGTGGTAATTTGAATGCTGGACAAAAACTTGTTCTTTTAAAAGAACAAATAGATATAAGAGAATCAGAAATAAATAGACGTTTAGCTACTGTAAATATTAAGCGATAATTGGAAGCAAATTTATGCTTTCTTTTTATTTACTACTATCTCTTTAAAAATAAATATGTTATAATATTTAAGTAAAATTAGGAGGTAAGTAGTGTGAATAATTATTTGATTCCAGCTAACTCTAAAAAGTCACAATTAATTTTAGGCTTTTTTACAGGGATTGATTTAATTTTGTTTAGTTCGGGAGTTGGTTTAACTTTAATATTACTTTTAACTATTCAAAGCGCAAATTTAGGTGTTATGTTGTTAATTTTATCACCAGCTTTAATAACAAGTTTCTTAGTTATGCCTATTCCATATTATCATAATGTTTTACAATTTATTGTTAATATATATACTTATTTTAGTGAGAGAAAAAGATTTTATTGGAAAGGTTGGTGTTATGATGGCAAAGATTACTAGTTCACCTTTTACTGAAGATTGGTTGCCAATTAAACAAATTTTAAATGGAATGATTCAATTAGATAATGGAGAATATGTTACAGGAATAAAAGTACATCCTCGTAATATTTTTATAGTTGATCAGGGATTACAAAATGCGATAATAGGTAATTTAAGAAATTTTTATAATTCTATTAGTTTTGAATTTTGGTTAATTATAGCAGATAGACCTGTTGATATAGGACTGTATTTATCTAATTTACAAATTCTTTATAATAATACTGATAGTCCAATAGGAAAAAAATTAATTATGGAAGATATTAATAAAGCTAATATGTTTATGAGTGCGGAGTATAATGTAGTTGATACGGAATATTATATCTTATTTAAAGAAAAAAGAATGGAATTAATTCAAAAAAAATTGCATACTTTAATAAGTGGTCTTGCTAATTCAGGATTAAATTCTAATCAAGTTTCTAATGATGATTTAAGAATGGTATTGGATAATTTCTTAAATGGCGGGGTTCATACAACGTTTGGGACGGTGATGAATTAATGAGTAAAATAAAAAGTGAAATTGCTCCAAAAGGGATGGAATTTAAACCAACGGAATTTACCTTGGGTGGGAAATTTTGTACTATCATGACAGTAATATCTTATCCTAAAAGTGTTTATGTAGGATATTTATCAGATATAACTAGTATAAGTGGAGTAAAAGTTGCTATAAAACATATTCCTATTGAATTTAGTACGTTGCAAAGAATGTTAAATAAAGAAATAGCTGATTTAAAAATGCGTTATCAAAATGAGAAAGATAAAACTATTCAAGAACGTATTCGCCAAGATTATGAATCGCTTGAACAATTTATTACTATGCTTGCTGCTACGCAAGCAAGAATATTTGATTTTCAAATGCATATTATGATTAGCGCTGATAATAAAGAAGATTTAGAATTAAAGAAAATGCAAGTTAGAACATACTTAGATGCTTTAGGTATGCGAGGGATTTCTTTAATGTTTGAGCAAGAAAAAGTATTAAAATCTATTATACCAATATTTCCAAAACAAGATATTGAAAATAGGATTGGTACACCAATTCCTTCAGTTACTGTAGCGGCTATGTATCCTTTTGTTTTTGATAGTATAAAAGATCCAGGGAATGCAACTCTTTTAGGAGTAGATTTTTCAGGTGGTGTTGTTTTATTTAACCAATTTTTGTATCAAATAAAAAAAGAAAATAATAGAAATAATGCCAATGTAATTTTACTTGGTACAAGTGGTTCTGGTAAATCAACGGCAGCAAAACTTCTTTTAAGAACTCATCTTCGTAATGGTTGTAAAGTTGTATGTATTGACCCTGAAGGCGAGTTAGAGGAAATGGCTCAAACTTTAGGTGGAGATTTCCTTGACTTAGGTAAGGGTGGAGACTTTGGAATGATTAATCCTTTAGAAGTAGTTGTAGATGCTGATGATGAAGAAATAGCACAAGGGCTTGGATATACTATTCTTACAAGAACATTACAACAATTAAAAGCTTTTATGAAATATTTATATCCTGATATAGAGGAAGATGTTTTAACTATGTTTAGTGAAATAGTTCAAGATACTTATAAAAGATATAGAATTGATTTTGATACTGATTTTACTAAAATTACCAGTAATGATTATCCAACATTCGATGATGTTTATGCGACAATTAAGGGTAAATTACTTTCGATGCCTGATGCAACTAGGGAAAAAGATGTTATAGAACGATTAGAATTAAAAATTAGACCATTAACGAAAGAATTAAGATACTATTTTACTGGTCATACTACTTTAAAGTTTGATAGTGATTTTATTGTTTTTAATATTAGAGAACTAATGAATAGTGATGAAAATATTAAGAATACTTTATTTTTTAATATATTAAAATACGCTTGGGGGTTAACTTTAGATAAAAATATAAACACTGTAATGATGGTTGATGAAGCACATGTTTTACTTTCTAGTCGTAATGAATTGGGGGCAGAATTTTTAGCTCAAATTCAAAGACGTTCAAGAAAGTATAATACTGGTACTATTATTATAACGCAACAACCTACTGATTTTGCTGCACCAAATATGATTGTTCATGGTAAAGCTATATTTGATAATGCTTCATATTATGTTATAATGGGATTACGTAAACAAGCAGTTGATGATTTATCGAAGTTGGTTGATTTAAATGAGTCTGAAAAAGATAGTATTAAATATTATAATCAGGGAGAAGCATTATTTATTTGTGGGAATAGAAGAATGAGAATTTCTATTATTGCTACGCAAGAAGAATTGGATTCATTTGGATCCGGTGGTGGGTTATAATTATAGTAGGCTAATCTAAAATATAAATGTCTCCGTATAACTATCCAAATGCAAACGTGTTTTATGTGAATTCGGCTGGCAACCTCAACGCTACTAACGTGAACAACACGTATGGTGTGCGCCCAATATCCTTTTAAACTTAATATTTGGCTAAAGCTAAATAAGAAAGCATTAGGATACAAGATTAGTCTTTGGATTTTCCTAAATATTTTATATTGATGTTTTAAAGCTAGTCTTTAAAATTAATACAATGTAGAAGAGAGCAGAATTTTTTCTGCTCTTAATAATTTTATTTTATTTTATAAGATGTTATAATATAAATATGGTTAATCTCATTAATAGTTGATTGCATGTCTCCGTATAACGTTAACTCTAGTGGTAATGCAAACGTGTTTGTTGTGAATTCGGCTGGCAACCTTACTAACAACAACGTGAACAACACGTGGGGTGTGCGCCCAATATCCTTTTAAACTTAATATTTGGCTAAGGCTAAATAAAAAAGCATTAGGATACAAGATTAATCTAGGGATTGCCCAAATAATTGTTACTGATATTTGTTGTCTTGTATAACAAATTAGACAGTAATTAAAAAGTCAAGATTTTACTCTTGACTTTTTTATGGTCCAGTAGGTCCAGTAGGTCCAGTAGGTCCGGTAGCACCTTCAGGTCCAGTTGGTCCGGTAGCACCTTCAGGTCCAGTAGGTCCGGTAGCGCCTTCAGGTCCGGTAGGTCCAGTAGCCCCTTCAGGTCCGGTAGGTCCGGTAGCACCTTCAGGTCCGGTAGGTCCGGTAGCACCTTCAGGTCCGGTAGGTCCAGTAGC
>CASEOP010000056.1 GCA_949289505.1 uncultured Mycoplasmatota bacterium | reverse complement strand
AATGAGAATATTAATGATTTAGAAAATTCAATAAAAAAATCTAATAGTAATTATAGTAAATTAAGTAATGAGTTAAAGACATTAGAAATTGAAAATGTTAAAATAGGTTTAAATATTGATAATGCTTTAAAATTATTAAATGAAAATTATAATTTAACTTTTGAAAAAGCTATGGAAAATTATGAACTAGATATGAATATAGAAGATGCAAGAAAAATAATGGCTGAATTAAAAGTTGAAATAAAAAGTTATGGTGAAGTAAATTTAGGTAGTATTGAAGAATATGAAAGAGTAAGTAAAAGATATGAATTTTTAAATATTCAAAAAGAAGATTTGTTAAAAAGTGAGAATAATTTATTAGAAGTTATTAATGAGATGGATGAAACAATGAAAACTAATTTTATTGAAACTTTCCATAAAGTTAATAAAGAATTTAAAAATGTATTTAATAAATTATTTGGTGGTGGTGAAGCCACATTGATATTAACTGAACCTGATAATATTTTAGAAACTGGTATTGAAATTAAAGCTTTACCTCCAGGTAAAAAATTAACTAATATTTCATTATTGAGTGGAGGAGAGAAGACTTTAACAGCTATTTCATTATTGTTTGCAATTATGAATATCAAAGATGTTCCTTTTGCTATATTAGATGAAGTAGAAGCTGCTTTAGATGAAGCTAATGTTGATAGATTTGGTGAATATTTAGACAATTATAGAAATAAGACACAATTATTAATAATTACACATAAAAAGAAAACAATGGAATATGTTGATTTACTATATGGAATAACTATGCAAGAAAGTGGAGTAAGTAAAGTTGTTAGTGTTAAATTAGAAGATGTTAAATAATAAAAGAGATTAGAACAAATATTCTAATCTCTTTTTATACTTTTTAATCTAAAATTCTTTTCAGCTTTTTTTTCAAAATATAGATTATAATATGAATCGTTATCTTCAGCTAATTTTTTGATTTTTTCACTTTCATTTTTAATACCTGCACTAACACAGCTACCTTTAGGACAGCATCCTATAGCTTTAGTTGCATATATACTTTGAGTTTTTTCTGGATCAGTATATGCACTAATTATATTACCAAAACTTTCTTCATTTTCTTTACAACTATTAGCACTTGTAACCGCTTCTTGATCTATAAATGCTATATATACTTTTAATACAAAATCATCTCCAGATTTTTGTGCCTCAGATGTTTTAAATATTGCTAAAGGAAGTGTACATTTACCAGAAGATGTAGTAGACTGTTCTTTTTCTAATCCACTTTTACTATTATATCCTCCAGTTCCACAATAATCATCAGATAGATTAATTTTGAAATCTGTGTAACTTACATTTGTTCCAAATATTTCTTTAGCTTTGTTTTCAATTTGTTTTTTAGTGTCATTATTTATTTTACTTTTGGTATTTAATTCATTATTTAGATATAAAGCTTTAGCTGCGGTAATAATTTTTCCATCATCAGATATTCTAACTTTATTATCGCTTTCAAATGTAATATATTTAAATGCATCATTAAATAAACCTATTGCTATATTATTTAAATATTGTTTATCATTTAAATTAACTTCTTTCCATGTATTTCCTTTAGTTTTTTTAGAAAAGCTATTGTCTTTATTCTTTGTATAACCGATTAAACTAATAATAAGTAAATCCAATATTAATAATATAGCTATAATTAAACATATTTTTTTTTCATTTTTTCTTATCCACTTCATATTCTTCACTTTCCTATAATTATTATATCAAATAATTATAAAATAACAAAAGAAAAAATGTACAATTGTACATTAAATTGCTCTATATTTATCTTTATCTTTAAATGGATTATTTTTATTAATTTTATCTACAAATAATATTCCATCTAAATGATCCATTTCATGTTGAAAAGCAACTGCCATATCTTCTCTTACTCTAATTGTTTTTTCATTTCCTTCAATATCATTAAAATTAACAGTTATTCTGGCATATCTTGGAACGATTCCTTCTACTTCACGATTAACGCTTAAGCATCCTTCGCCTTCTTCAACATATACTTTTTCTTCAGAATGACTTATTATTTCTGGATTTATAATTGTATGTTCGGTATAACTGCCATCATCTTCTAACAGTGATATAACAAATATTCTTTTTAAGATACCAAGTTGCACAAAGGCCAATCCCATACCAGCTCTTAAGCCATGTTTAGTTGCATATTCTTCATCTTGAGTTAATTCTAAATATTTGATCGCATCATTTATTAAATCTTTATCTTTCTTAGATAAAGGAAAAGTTACAGGTTTGCTTTTTTTTCTTAACATTTT
>CASEOP010000055.1 GCA_949289505.1 uncultured Mycoplasmatota bacterium | reverse complement strand
TTTTTTATTATTCATACTTATCTATTCTCCTATATTAATAAGTATACCATATAATGACAATTTACCTACAAAAATTTTTTACACCCAGCAGATAAAGTTTTGCTTGCAAAATGATTAAAAATGGTTTATAATCATTTACAGTTGGTAGTTATGGCTCCGTAGCTCAGCTGGATAGAGCAATCGCCTTCTAAGCGATCGGTCGCGTGTTCGAATCACGCCGGAGTCACCATTTATATATTGGAGATTTTAAAAGAATAGTTTGATGTTCTTTTTTTTTATGATATAATTTTGCTGGTGTAGGAAAATGAAAAAATTATATTATTTTGTTACGTGTAATAGTATTGACATATATGAATATTTAAAACTTTATTTATCTAGCCATGATTATGAAAAGATATGGGAAGAATTTAAGGTATATAAGGAAGTTATGGGGTTAAAGAAACAAATAGTGCATACTAGTAGTAATTATAATTATTATTCTTTATTTAAAAAAAGGGGATTTGATAAATTTATGGAAATAATTTATCCATTAGTTTTAAAGTATATTAATTCTAAGGTAATAAATGTTAAAACAATTAAAGTAAGTTCAAAAGATATAGTTGATGAAAATGACTATCAAGTAATTGTGAAAACTAAAAGGAGATTTAAATCTAAAATAATAAATATTATAAATTTAATGGGAACAATTAATTATGGCTTTTTAGATAAAGAGGGTATAAATATATTTGCTTTAAATAATGTGGAACAAAGTTTTAATGAAAATTATTATTTAATGCCTCCGCAAGAGACGCTTAATAAAAAAGTTGGTACTTGTTTTGATCAGGTTGAGTTAGAAAGAAAATTATTTTCCAAAATAGGTATTAAAACATCTTCGTATTTCTTATGCTTTAAAAATAATGATTGTATAATTTCTCATACATTCCTTGTTTATGAATTAAACCAAAAGTTTTATTGGTTTGAACACGCATGGTATGATGAAGTAGGAATTCATGAATTTGAATGTTTATATGATTTATTAAGGATTGTTGAATTAAAATTTTTAAAAAGTCATAAAAAGGAAATTGATAAATCATTTGATGAATATATTTTTAAATATGAACGTCCAAAATTTAATATTTCAAGTCAAAACTTTTATAATTATATTTTTAAACAAAAAAGGGTTATTAATTATAAATTAATAAAAGCTACTTCTAAAGATTTTGAAAGATTAAAAAAGTATATGCTAGCAAATATTTTAAAATTTAGTAAAGATTTAACTAATGATGAAGTAAAAAAAATAAATTTATACGTGAATAATGAAATTTCTAATAAATTAGATAAATATAAAAATATCATTTATAAAGATGTGATTATTGGTAGTATTTTAATTAGTAAGATAAAAAGGGGTTTATTAATTGAAGAAATATATATAGAAGATAATTATCGAAATAAAGGGATTGGATCATATTTATTAAATGATATTATTCTGAGTAACAAAAAAGATATTTATCTATGGGTTTATAAAGATAACAAGTTAGCAGTAAAATTGTATAAGAGTTTAGGATTTAATATTTTACAAAAAACTAAGACAAGGTATTATATGGTATGCAATAAAAGTAATTAAGTATAGGCTTTAAATGTTTCTACAACTTTACCATCTACTTTAAATATTATTTCTTCAACATTTAAACTATCTTTGAGTGATAGAGAAATTGAGTATTTTACTTCTTCTAAAATTTTATTATTTAATAAGTCATCAAAAATGGCGTTATTAAAACTTAAAGTAATTTGATTTTCTAATTCTTCGTAGTTTTCTAGTTCTACGCCGCTTGCTAAATAACTCATTAAATTTGTTTCATAAATGGGGCTACTTTTTAATTCATCAATAATAATTTCAATTTTATTGTTATTAGAGTTATTTTCAATTTTAGTTATAGGAACATAGTAGGTTAGATTATCATTTTTGCCAATATAATATATAGTTGTTTTGGTTAAATCTTTTAAGTTTGTAATGTCATAAATTTTGTTTATACCATAAGTTCTATTTAAAGTGTTAGGTAATTTTATATTGGTTTCTGGTAATGTTTCTAATTTATTTCCTTCAACAAATAGCATAATTTCTTCTACTCCTTCTATTTCTGTTAAGGTATATACAATAGCTTCAATCATTTTTTCTTCTAGGTTTTTATCAATTTTAAGTATATCTTTAGAAAAATCTATTTTTAATAAGCCTTCATTCAATGATAAGTTTAATACGGTAGTATTTTTAGGGATAATTTGAGAAAAATTTTTAGGAATATATTCCTTTTTATTACTTCCAATAGTTAGAGCTTCTATCATTTCTTTGATTAAGCTTAATTGATCAGTACTTTTACTAGCTATACTAGTCCTTATAATATACATATCATTATTTAAAAGATAAATAGGACTTTTATCAACTTGGACATACTCTATACTTTGGGTTATTTCATTAAAATTATTATTTGGAAAAAAATATAATATACTTACAATTATAAGAGCTAAAGTTGAAATCATTATTCTTCTTAAAGCAGCTTTTTTTAGCATAATATCACCATTAAAAATATATGAATTATTTATTTTTTTAGCACTTAAAAATCTCCCTTAGGAGATTAATTTATATTATTATTTCATTTAAACGTACTAATTCAATGATGGCGCCAGTTCTTCCAGTTACTCCTAATTTTTGAATGGTATTAGATATGTGATTTCTAACTGTTTTTTCACTTATTTTTAGAATGTTTGCTATATCTTTAGTTGATTTATTTTGGACTAGTAGTTTAAAGATTTCTTTTTCTCTATTTGTTAATATACTTCTTTTCATGGAATAATCACTCATTTCTATTATTTTCTAGTGTATTTTATGAGTTTTCCACGTATTTGGTTATATATTAAGCCTAATTAGCTAAATTTAATGGTGATATACATAACTTGGTCATATAAACTTTGAACTGATTTAATAATATCATTTGCTAATTTTGCATCATGTTTGGTACTAGCAATAGTTATTGTAATATTTGTATTTTCAATTTGCACAACACTATCTAACTTAAATTGTTCTTTAATTAAATTAATAATATTTTCTTTTTCACTTTCTACTTTATTTAAGGCTTGTAGTTTTTCGTAAGCATCATTTTTTTCTTGTAATGTTGCTACATCACTTAATAAAATATCTTGAAGCTCATTCATTTTAGTTAATAATTCTTCTTCATCTGCTACTTTTAATGCTACTAAAGTGTCATTTTCTTCCGATATAACAACGTCTGTTTTTTCTGTTATTTCACTGTTAACACTTAGCGAAGATAATGTATCATCTGACATGGTTAAATAGTAAATGCTTAAAACCATTATTAAAGAAAAAAGGGTTAAAAACCATAAATTTTGTTTATTTATCATAAATTTATCCTTTCTGTATTTACTAGATTATATGCTTTTATATTTTTATTATGAATAAATGATGGCATTATTAAGGAATAAATGATATAATTAATTAGAGGTAATTATGAAAGAAATACTAGTATATACAAGTTTAATATTTTATTTAAGTTCTTTTTTTGGCTATTTAATAGAAGTTTTTTGGTGTTACATTGGCTCTAAGAAATTTGTTAATAGAGGTTTTTTATGTGGCCCAGCTATACCAATATATGGACTTGGAGCAATTCTTATTTTATTTTGTTTATTAAGATATTATGAAGATCCAGTTGTTGTATTTGTTTTTGGGATAATTATAACTAGTGCTTTAGAGTATTTTACTTCATTTTTATTAGAAAAAATATTTCATAATAAATGGTGGGACTATAGTAATAGAAAATATAATATTAATGGGAGAATTTGTTTACAAAATTCTTTAGCTTTTGGACTTTTGTCTTTATTAATAATATATGTAGTTACTCCAGCATTTTATCTTTTGTTTAGTTTATTAAATTTTAAGATATGGTTAATTTTATCTGTAATATTTACCTTTATATTTATTTTAGATGTTATTTATTCTATTATAATAGCTTATAATTTACGTAATAGAATAATAATCGTAGAAGAACTTAAAAATGAAAAAATTGCTATGATTCCTATTATATTTGAAAAAAGATTAAAGGAGAGTATAGAAGGGTTTAAAGCATTTCCAAGTCGATTGTTAAAAGCGTTTCCAAATATAGAATTACAAAATCATAAGTCATTCGAAATAATGAAAAATTATCGGGAACAATTAAAAAATATAAAGAAAAAACGGGACTTAAAAAAGAAATTATAGTTTTGTTAATGCTTAAATTTTACTTTTAACTTTTTATGATTTAAGTTATAATAATGATGGTGTTTTAAATGAAAAAAGAAAATATTCGTAACTTTTCAATTATAGCTCATATTGATCATGGTAAAAGTACGCTTGCTGATCGAATATTAGAATATACAGGGGCTATAGATAAAAGGGAAATGAAAGAGCAAATGCTTGATAGTATGGATTTAGAACGTGAAAGAGGCATTACTATTAAGTTAAATGCAGTTATGTTGAAAACTAAGTTTAATAATGAAGATTATATCCTAAATTTAATTGATACTCCAGGCCATGTAGATTTTTCTTATGAAGTGTCAAGAAGTTTAGCTGCTTGTGAAGGGGCAATATTAGTTGTTGATGCGGCACAAGGAATAGAAGCTCAAACGATTGCTAATTTGTATTTAGTTCTTGAACAAAATTTAACAATTATTCCGGTTATTAATAAAATAGATTTGCCTAATGCCAATATTCCTAAGGTAATGGAGGAGTTAAAAAATGTTTTTGGCTTTAAAGAAGAAGAAGTAATTCTTTGTAGTGGAAAAACGGGTGAGGGAATACAGTTATTAATTGAAGAAATAATTAAAAGAATCCCTGCACCATCTAAGTCAGAAATTAGCGAAACTCAAGCATTAATATTTGATAGTAGATATGATGCTTACCGGGGAGTTATAGCGCTAGTTAAAGTAGTAAGTGGGGCTTTGCATGTTAAAGATCATATTAAACTTTTACAAAGTAATTCTGATTTTGAAATTGTAGAATTAGGTGTATCGACACCAAAAGAATTAAAAAAAGATGAGTTAAAAGAAGGAGAAGTTGGTTTTGTTTGTGCGAGTATAAAAGATATTTCTAAAGTTCAAGTAGGTGATACAATAACTCTTTATGATAATCCGGCAAAAATAGCAATAAGGGGATATAAGCCTATGAAACCTATGGTTTATTCAGGACTATTTCCCGTAGAACCAAATCGTTTTTTAGATTTAAAAGATGCTTTATATAAATTAAAATTAAATGATGCAGCTTTAAGCTTTGAGGCTGAGACGTCAGATGCGTTAGGTTTTGGTTTTAGAACAGGCTTTTTAGGCTTATTACATATGGATGTTATCATGAGTCGAATTGAAAGAGAATTTGGAATTGATATTATTGCTACGAGTCCGAGTGTCATTTATGAGGTTAAATTAACTAGTGGTGAGATTTTGATGGTTGATTCACCTAATAAAATGCCGGATAAAGTAAATATTGTAAGCGTTAAGGAACCATTTATATATACTAATATTATTGTTCCTAGTGAATATATTGGTTCAATAATGGAATTGTGTCAAGATAAAAGGGGAGTATATAAAAGCATGGAATATATAGATGAGGCGCGAGTAAATATTCATTACAATATTCCTTTATCAGAAATTGTTTATGATTTTTTTGATAAGTTAAAAAGTTATACTAAAGGTTATGCTTCTTTTGATTATGAAATATGTGGATACGAGGAATCTAATTTGGTAAAAATGGATATTTTGCTAAATGGTCAAGTAGTTGATGCTTTAAGTGTAATTGTTCATAAAGATTTTGCTTATGATAGAGGAAGAAAAATAGTAAAAAAATTACGGGAATTAATTCCAAGACAAATGTTTGAATTACCTATTCAAGCTAGTGTTGGTTCAAAGGTAATTGCAAGAGAAACGGTTAGTGCAATGCGAAAAAATGTTTTAGCAAAATGTTATGGTGGAGATGTTTCACGAAAGAGAAAATTGTTAGAAAAACAAAAAGAAGGTAAAAAAAGAATGAAAATGGTAGGATCTGTTGAAGTTCCTCAGGAAGCATTTTTAGCTGTATTAAGTGGGGAGGAATAAAATGAATAAAGAAAATATTTTGGAAGTTGTAAATTATATTATAGAAGGCCATACTATTGAGGAAACAGCATTATATTTTAATAAGTCAACAAGTAGCATAAAAAAATATTTAGCTAAATTTCGTAATAAGGATAGTGAATTTTATAATCCGGTTTTAGTTGAAAAGTTATCTTTAGCACAAGCTAAAATAAGGTTAGAAAGGACTAAATTAGGTGGAAGTGTTGGCAAAAGAACAAAAACTTACGATGAATTTACGGCTAGAATGTATGCAGAAGCATATTTATCGGGACTTACTTTAGAAGAATTATCTCTATTAAGCATGATTCCAGTTTCTTCACTTCATGATATGATAAGAGGAATTGATGATGAAGAGTTACAAAGAAAAATTGATAATTACATTTCAAGCAGACCTATTGTTGAAACTGATGGTATTAAGAAGGAACAATGGAAAAGATAAAATCAGTATATATCCATATTCCTTTTTGTAATAATATATGTTCTTATTGTGATTTTTGTAAATTAATATATAATAGTGATTGGATAAATCCATATTTAGATAAATTAAATAGCGAAATTGAGAATTCTTATATGGGAGAAGAACTTAATACATTATATATTGGTGGAGGGACTCCTAGTAGTTTATCTTTAGATGAATTAAAAAAATTGTTTTCTATTTTAGCAAAATTTAATAAAACTTCTACAACTGAATTTACATTTGAATGTAATATTAATGATATTAGTGAAGAAAAATTTAAATATTTATATAATATGGGAGTTAATAGATTAAGTATTGGAATAGAATCTTTTAATAAAGATAAATTAGAATTTATGAATAGAGTTGCAAATTATAAAGAAGTTAAAAATAAAATGACTTTATTAAGAAAAATAGGCTTTAAAAATATTAATTTAGATTTAATGTATGCTATACCTAATGAGACGATAAAAGTATTAAAAAATGATTTAAAAAAATTTTTGAAATTAAGAGTAGAACATATTAGTACATATAGTTTGATTATAGAAAAAAATACTTTGGTTGGGTTAAATAAGATCAAGCCAATTGAGGAGGAAAGAGATTTTAAACTTTATAATGTTATATGTAAAAAGTTAAAGAAAAAAGGTTATATTCATTATGAAGTTTCTAATTTTGCTAAAAAGGGTTATGAATCTAGACATAATTTAACTTATTGGAATAATTTAGAATATTATGGGTTTGGACTGGGAGCTAGTGGTTTTATAGAAGCAATAAGATATGAAAACACAAAAAGTTTAACCGAATATTTGAAAGGTAATTTTGTTAGTAGTAAATCTTTAATGAGTAAAGTTGATAATATGGAAAATGAATTAATTTTGGGGTTGAGAAAATTAGAAGGAGTTAATTTAAATGATTTTTTTGCTAAGTATGAAGAAAATATGCAAAATATATTTCCAATTAAACCATTAATTAAAAGTGGTGATTTAATTTATAAAAATGGATATGTGTATATTAATCCTAAAAAGTTGTATGTTATGAATGAAATATTAATTAAATTAATTTAGAAAGAATATTCTTTCTTTTTTTGTTAATGTTAATAATGGTGAAGTATATGTTAGAGGAAATGGAAATTTTAAATGGTGAATTATCTTTAAAATTTGATTATTTAAATACAAAGTATACAGTTATGGTTGATTCGACAGTTAGTAAGTTAGATTTAAATTTAAAGGTTAGAGATGATTGCGAGATTTCTATTTTTAACAATAATAATTTAGTTAATAATTCGGTAGTGGTTGTTACTGTTTATAATGATGAGGAAATGATTAGTTATTATTTGGAAATTTATAAAAAGCGCGAAGAAAGGGTTTTTGAATCAGAAGATTATTTTGCATCATTAGAAGTTAATACAAAACAAGAAGTACCAGATTATGTTGCTCCTTTACTAGCTTGTAGTTGTTTTTTAATAATTCTTTTTTTATTTACATTTTTGTTTAAAAAAAATAAAAGTGTTAATAGAAGTAAATTGTAGTTAGGTTTACTTCTTTTTTGTTAGATAATTATAATGTTTTCATAGTTTAATTATAGTAAAATGGCTTTTTGCAATTTTATTTATTCTTTGTTACAATCAAAATGAAAGGAGGATATCATGGAAGAATTTTTGTTTTGGATGAAACAACATTTAAAAGATTTGATTTTAAGCATTCTTATAATAATTTGTTTAACTTTATCTATTTATAGTATATTTTTTAAAGAAAATATTGAAGAAGAAGTAGATGTAGATAATAATATGTTAAACGATATTGAAAGTGTGGAAACAAAAATAGATGATGATAATATACCTAAGGTATTTAATGTTGATGTTAAGGGTCAAGTTAATAATCCTGGGGTTTATCAAGTTAGCGAAGGAACAATTATAAATGAAGTTATATCTTTAGCGGGTGGTTTTAAAGATAATGCTAATGTTGACTATATAAATTTAAGTCAAAGAGTAAGTGATGAGATGGTTATTTTTGTTTATAATAAGAATGATAAGACGAACACTAATGCAATTTTAAATTATAATAATAATATTTGTTTAAGTGAGAACTATAATATCGAAGAGTGTGTTACTAAAAAAGAAAGTATTATTATTGCTAGTAAGAATGGGAATGATACAAATAATAATGATGGTGTAGAAAGTGAAGAAACTGCTGTTATAAATATTAATATAGCAACTAAAGATGAACTTATGACATTGTCAGGGATAGGAGATGCTAAAGCTAAAGCAATAATTGAATATCGGAATAATTTTGGTAAATTTAATAGTATTGAAGACATTTTAAATGTTAGTGGGATAGGTGATGCAATATTTGCTAAAATTAAAGATTTTATTACAGTCTAAAAAATTTATAATTATTAGCTTAATATTTATTTTAATATATATAATAACATTTACTAAAATAGTTAAATATGAATCAAAGTTAGGTAATATGGCTAAAGTTTTGGAAGCTAAAATTTTGGCATATAATATTGATGGTAATAAACTTAGTTTATTAGTTAAGGGCAAGGAAAAAATACAGGTAA
>CASEOP010000054.1 GCA_949289505.1 uncultured Mycoplasmatota bacterium | reverse complement strand
TCATTTAAATAAGCAAAATATGCGTAATAAGGCAATTTATAAGCTAAAGCTAAATAATCAGTTGCATCCAAGTTTTTTAAAGTTTTCAACATTTCTACATATTCATTATAATCCACTTTCGCATTATACCATATTTCACTTTTTCTAATCGCTGCAGTTTTTAACATAATTTTAGAATAAGCATCTTTTGAACCTAATAAATGTTTATTAATATTTAAAGGTGAATTATTTTTATCAATCCAAATAGTTGTATAAAGTTCCAATTCAGGTGATGTAGAAAAAGTATCAATTTTTGATTTATTATAAATTTTTTTTAAAGAATCAAAAAAGCCTAAAGTAGCACTATACTTTTTATTAAAAACAAATAATATAGTATCTAATTCTTCTTCACTAACATTTTCTAAATATACTCCTGTATTAGGCAAAAAAGCTTTATTAATCCCATTATGAACAAAGTTTTGTTCACCCCTTACAACTTGTTCACCAAAAAATAAACAATCATTATTTCTTAGTCCGAAATATATATTATATCCCTTCTCATTTTTAAAAACAATTATTTCTACATTTTTAATATACCCATACTTTTTACTTTCAAAATCATTAAATCTTTCTAAAACTCTAAAAAATACGTCTACATTTCGCATAAACAAATGCGCCCCTTTCTTTTAATTAATAAATTAAATAGTATTTTAGCATAAAATACGTCTATTTACAATAAAGTATTTGCATTACCATTTTAACTAAGTTATAATTAATATGGTGAAGTAAAATGGCAAAGAAGAAAAAAGCTAAAAAAGATGATGTAGAAAAAGTTGGTATTAGTGCTGAATTTACAGGACTAATTTTAATTCTTATTGGAATTATAGGTTTTGGCTTTGGACCAGTAGGTTCATTGATTAAAAAGTTTGCAATGTTTTTAGTTGGTGGCTGGGCTTGGATATTCCTTTTAATTTTTATTTTATTTTTAGGCTTTTATATGCTTATTAAAAGAAGTTTACCTAAATTTTTCAGTCAAAAATTAGTTGGTTTATACATATTAATTGCTATCGTTTTAACCGCAAGTCATTTTGGTTTTATAGAAAAATGTCCAGGCCCTGGTGATTTATTTCAAACAACAATTGACAAATACATGGAACGAATTTCTACAATAGGAACGAACACTGCCCTATTTACTAGTGGTGATACTTCAATTGAAATTGGTGGTGGTGTAATTGGTGCCCTACTTTCTATTGGCTTTAGTAGTTTATTTGGCCTTTCTGGCACAAAAATAGTTTGTATAATTCTCCTTATTTTTAGTTGTATTTTACTATTTAATATTACTCTCTTAGACACTATAAATAAATTAAAATCTTTCTTAAATAAACTTAAAAATACTGAACCTAAAGAAAAACCTGTTAAAGAAATAAAAGAAGAATATCAATATGAAGAAGATCAAGAATTTGAAGAAAAGAAAAATGATAAAATAATTATTACTAGTATGGAAGAATTAAAAAATATTAAAGAACCCCAAAAAGAAAATCTTGAAACAAATAAAGAAAGTATATATGAAGCTAATAACAATTATACTTTACCACCTCTATCACTACTAGATAATGTTACTCCCCCCAAGAAAAATGCTGCTTCAAATAATTACATTAGAAGTAATAAAGAAAGTTTAGAAAGAGTTTTAAAAGATTTCCAAATTAATGGTCAAGTCGTCGAAATACACATAGGCCCTGCTGTTACTCAATTTGAAGTAAAAGTACCAAGCGGAACAAAAGTTTCAAGAATTGTTGGTATAAATAAAGAAATAGCTTTAGCTCTAGCTGCTAAAGATGTTAGAATACAAGCTCCTATTCCAGGCAAAAGCACAATTGGTATTGAAATACCTAATCCAAGTATCAGCGCTGTTAAATTTAAAGAAGTCCTAGCCCATGAATCAAAAGCTATGAGTGATGCTAAAATAGTTGTAGCTTTAGGTAAAGATATTATGGGTAGACCGCAACTTGCTGATTTATCTAAAATGCCTCACCTATTAATCGCTGGTTCAACTGGTTCTGGTAAATCAGTTTGTACTAATACTATAATTTGTTCTATTTTAATGCGCTATAAACCTGATGAAGTAAAACTCATGTTAGTAGACCCTAAAAAAGTTGAATTATCTAATTATAATGGTGTACCACACTTACTATGCCCTGTTGTAAGTGACCCTAAAAAAGCTAGTATAGCTTTACAAAAACTAGTAAGTGAAATGGATAAACGTTATGATATGTTTAGTGATAAAAATGTTAAAAATATAGCAGGTTATAATGATTTAATCACAAAAGAAAATAAAAACAATAATACTAATATTCCTAAAATGCCTTTTATAGTTGCAATCATAGACGAACTTGCAGACTTAATGCTAGTAGCATCTAAAGAAGTTGAAGACTCTATTATGCGTATTACGCAAATGGCTAGAGCAGCAGGTATCCACTTAATCGTAGCAACTCAAAGACCATCAACTGATGTCATCACCGGTGTTGTTAAAGCTAACATTCCATCACGTATTGCCTTTGCTGTTGCCTCAAACATTGATTCAAGAACAATCCTTGATATGAGTGGAGCTGAAAAATTATTAGGTAAAGGTGACATGTTATATTTACCGATGGGAGAAAATGTTCCTATACGTATTCAAGGTTGCTTTATTAGTGATGATGAAATTAAAAGGATTATTGACCACGTATGCAAAGAACAAGTAGCCCATTATAACGAAGATATGCAAAATTTAGATGCAACAGGTAAAGGTATTCATGGTCTACCTGATGAAAATGAAGAATATGATGACCCCCTATATAATGAAATTGTAAAATTTGCTATTGAAACTGGAAAAGTAAGTACAAGCTTACTTCAAAGGAGATTTAGACTAGGTTATAATAGAGCAGCAAGAGTTGTAGATTTACTTGAAGAAAGAGGAATAATTGGTCCGCCAAATGGTTCTAAACCAAGAGAAGTTTTAATAAAATTAGAAGACAAAACTGAATAAAAAATGGATTTACAAATAAGCTTATTATATGATAAAATAATATTAATGGAGGGATATTATGGCGGTTAGCAAAATAAAGTATAGGAATCAAACAGCAAAAAAATATCTTGCTATGCTTTGCATTATTTTAGCCATAATTTTTCTTGCTTTATACTTTAATAAATGGAACACTATAAAAGAACAAGAAAAATATTATAATAGCTATTTGATTAGTACTAATACGATTAGTTTAGAAATGAATGATATAAACGAAATTAATTCTGTTTTATCAGAAACTCCTAATTATTATTTTCTTTATATAAGTTACACAAATGATGAAGATGTTTATAACTTAGAAACTAAACTAAAACCATTAATTGATGAATATCAATTACAAAATAATTTTTATTTCTTAAATGTAACTGATATTAAAAAGGAAAATAAAAATTATAAAGAAGACATAGCTAATACTCTAAATATTAATAAAAATATCATATCAAAAGTTCCTATTATTTTATATTTTAAAGATGGTGAATTAGCAATTTCTAAAGGTATGTTTACAGCAAAAGAATTTGAAGACACATTATTAACTCAAGATATTAAATCACAATAAAATTACTCTTAACGAGTAATTTTTTTATAATATTCACATGAATTATTAAAAAGACACCCCTCACATTTTGGCTTTCTAGCCAAACAATTATATCTTCCAAACAAGACTAATTGATGATGCAATCTACTCCATTTATCTTTCGGAAACTTATTCATCAATTTTTGTTCAATAACTAGTACTGAATCAGTATCTACTGCTAAGCCAAGCCGTTTAGAAACTCTAGCTACATGTGTATCAACTGCTATCGTAGGTACATTATAAATATTTGCTAAAACTACATTACAAGTTTTTCTCCCCACTCCTGGTAAACTTTCTAAATATTTTCTATCATTAGGAACTACTCCATTATAATCTTCTAATAATCTTAAAGCTACATTTTTAATATAAAAAGCTTTCTTAGTATAAGATCCACACGGTCTAATAATTTTTTCTATATCTTTTAAACAAGCATTTTTTAAACCAACTAAATCATATTTTAAAAACAATTCTTTAGTAACCATATTTACCCTTTTATCAGTACACTGAGCACTTAAAATAGTAGCAATTAGAAGTTCATAATCTTTAGTATAATTAAGCTCACATTTAGCTACTGGATAATAATAATCTAAATTATTAATAATATCAAGACTCTTCATCATCTAACCAGTTATAATCAAATAACTCACTATCCTCCTTTTTACCACTAGTCTTCTTAACCATATGATTATTAACATCATTCATAGTTTTAAATCCTAATTTATCCCATTCATATAATATTTTATCAATATATCTCAAAGTTTTTGCCCCATTATAAACAGCTTCTTTTAAAGCTCCTTTAATTAATTCTTCAGAATAATTATTATCTAACCAAGCATTAATTATTTCATATTCCATACTAGTAATAGGTCTAGCAAATTCATTTTCAAATTCAGTATATATATCACTTTTAATTTCAGTCTTTTCTATTTCTTTTTCTTGCTCTAAAACCTCTTGATAAAAATTATCTAAACTTACCTTTTCAATCATTCTACCTTCAATATCTTTTTCCGTTTTAATATCAATAATTTTTTTAGACAACAAATTAGTAAAAGTTTCATATGCTTTATCAGTTGATATTCCCAAATTTTTACTTAAATCATCAATATTTAAATATTTATTATAATCATTATCAAAATAAGTCAACATCAAAAACTCTTCTAAAGACAACTTTAAAGATAAAGCTTTCTTAATAAAAAGTTCATTAGTAACATATTTTTGCCATTTAAAAATATCTTTCATTTAATCACTCACTTTTAATGTTTTTAAATATTTAATTATATCTCCATATTTATTTTTTAATTTACCAGATACAATTAAATTTTCAACATCTCTCAATATTATACCCACTTTTTTTGAATAATCAATATTTAATACTTTTATAACATCACTAGCTTTTATATTAATTTCTTTTTTATCATAAATAGGCAAATCTTTATAAATTTTATTAATCGTTTTTTTATCTATCCTAAGTATTTCTCCTGCTACTAAACTTAAATATAGCCCATATTTATAAACTACCAACTTATCTATATTTTTATTATTAATAATTCTTCTAATAGCTATAATATTATTTTTTTCTTCTCTAGTATAAGGTAAATCATAAGCCACTTTTATTTGCGCATACATACCCTCTATATTTTTAATAGGTATAATATTCTCCCAATTAGTAATTTTTAATAAATTTAATATTCCTAAATCATTTAATAAACTAAAACCTTTTATAACATTATTAGTCAATAATATTTTATCTAATTCTTCTTTTATTCTAGTATTTGACAGTGTTAAAATTAATTCTTTATTATCTTTTATTCCCTTATATAATGTTTTATCCAAATTAAAATTCAACATAATAGCTATTCTTACAGCTCTTAAAATTCTTAAAGGATCTTCTTTAATTTTATCTTCCACATTCCCAAGCATTCTTATCTTTAAAGCACTTAAATCATCAATACCCCCAACTAAATCAATAATTTCCCCTTTACTATTCATACATATAGCATTTATCGTAAAATCTCTTCTTTGTAAATCCCTAACTAAATTATTAATATAATTAAATTCAATAGGCTTTCTATTTTTATAACCAATTTCTTCTCTATAAGTTGTAATTTCAAAATGATATTCTTTTATTTTAAAATCTATTCCCCCTAAATTTTTAGAAGAAGCCTTAGGAAATATTTGCAATAATTCTTTAGGAGTAGCATTAGTACAAATATCAATATCATAAGATGAAATACCCACTAATAAATCTCTAACATAACCTCCAATAACATATGCTTCATACCCAGCTTTTTCTATTTTATTTAAAATATTTTTTATTATTTTATTCAACAATCATCACCTATTTAATTTTATTATTTACACTCTTTCAATATAATTTTCAACTTCTCTAACTGTATTATTAAAATTATCAAAATCAACATTAAACCATTTAACATTCATTTGATTATTAAACCACGTATACTGTCTTTTAGCATAATGTCTACTATTCTTTTTTATTAACTCTAAAGATTCTTCTAACTTCATATTACCATTAAAATATTCATAGAGCTCTTTATATCCTATTGCAGTTTTAAGTGCTTTAGAATCCAAAAATTTATCATAAAAAGATTTAACTTCCGAAATAAGTCCTTCATCTACCATTATATCAACGCGTTTATTAATTCTTTCATATAAAAGATCTCTATCACAAGTAAGTCCTATATACATAGCATCATATATTGGTTTAGCCTTATTTATTTTAATATTATCTTTATTTAAAAATCTAATTAATCTTTTGCGATTATTTTGATGAATATTCATATTTTTATCTTTTTTTAAAGCTAAATCATATAACTCTTTATTAGAATATTCATCATAATCATATGATTCACGATCTTCTTCATCAAATTCATAACTATATAAAGCAGCTTTTAAATATAATCCAGTTCCCCCAACAAAAATAATATTTCTATCTTTATATTTACTCAAAAGTTCTCTAGCGTCTTTCTGATAATCAAAAACCGTATAATTTTCATCAACATCTTTTATATCAAATAAATAATGAGCTACCCCCTCTTTTTCACTTTCCTTTATTTTTGCTGTTCCTATATCCATTCCCCTATAAACTTGCATTGCATCGCAATTAATTATAATTGCATCATATTTTTTTGCTAATAGAACACTTAATTTGGTTTTTCCAACCCCTGTTGGACCTACTACACAAATAATCATTATTTCATCTTTCCTTTTAATAAATCTCTTATTTCTTCTAATAAAACAACTTCTTCACTCTTTTTTGGTTTAGGTGGTTCTTCTTTCTTTTTTAAATGAGTAAACTTATTAATAAATTTAATAACTACAAAGATACAAACCGCAACAATTAAAAAATCAATAATACTTTGTATAAAAGCCCCATATTCTATTTTCGTATCTCTAAATACAATAGCCAAATTAGAAAAATCTACTCCCCCCAATACCAAACCCAATATTGGTGTTAATATATTATTAACTAAACTAGTAACAATAGATGAAAAAGCACCCCCAATAATTACTCCAACCGCTAAATCCATCACATTTCCTCGAGCAATAAATTTCTTAAATTCTTCTATATTTTTTTTCATAAATCCTCCATCAATACCTATTTTATCATATATCTTACATTAAAAAAATGATATCCTACATAATAATATCATTTTTTTGTCAAATAAATCGTTATTTAATCTCCATTTATAACAATACTTTTACTACCACTAAAGTAAGGAATATTAGCATCACACCACTCTTTAGATGGTTCATTACCACTTCCAAAAGCTTCCGTTAAATCAATAATCATTAATCCATCAGTCCAAACATCGACATTCGAATTTACTGTAAAAGAACGAAGCATATGCCCTGTACCACTAACGGCTGTTACGGTAAGTACTGCAGATTGTGTATACCAAGTAGAATGGTTCCCATTATTTAACCCAAAAACAAAGTTCTTACCTAAACCATCACCATTAAACCACTCAAAACGGCAATCAGCCGGAGTTGCATTACCATTTGTTTTAATGCTATGCCTTCCATAATAAACATGACCAACAATAGGACTTGTAGCAATGGTTTGATTAATCATTCTTGTTCCACCTGCTGCTAATTTAACTGAAGCATTACCATATAAATATTCATTGTAATCAAAAGTAGCCCCTGATAATGAAGACTTACTCTTATCCTCAAAACTGCCATCAGGAAGCAAATTTTTTAAAGTAACCGTATTAAAGTTTAATTCATCATTTGGCATAGAATAAATCATTACTTCCGCCACAAATTTATTATTCATTATACTATACCCAGCTTCATTTCCAATCCACATTTTTAAATTAAAAGATTTATTTTGTAAACCACTTAAAGTCCCAAAATTAATAACATAAGAATCTATTACACTAGAATCAATAAGATTAGATGGTAAAGTCATCTTCGAAGCATCACTTAACATAAAAACATTAGTATCATCAAAAGAATAATAAATATATGGCAAAATATTACTATTTGTCGTATTTTTAATATTTAATATTACAGCAAAATATGCATTAGTATTACAAGTATTAGTAAGATTAAAAGTATAAGGAGTAGAGGATAAACCTAAATCGTCATTCATTGGATAGCCAATTGAATTTATAGAAGCACCGTCTTGAAAAGCAATATTAAAACAACCAGTATTTATTTCATTTGTTCCTTCTTGCGTACTATTAAAAGATAAATAAGCAAAAGTTACACTTAAGGTTGCAACAATAACAACAATTATAGAACAAATTAGTAATGCGATATATTTTTTGTTGTTCAATTTTATCACCACTATCTCACTATACTACATTATATAGTATTTTTAAGTTTTTGAAAAGTATTAAATTAAAAAAACTTCTAAAATAGAAGTCATTACATATAACTATAAACAAGCACCCTACCATTAAAAGTTTGCCCCATAACATCTTTACTAGCAGCCTCATCAATCCACAAATACAAATTATAAGTAGCTGTCTCACCTGGTGCAAGCACACCAGTAATCAAACTATAACTTGTATCTACTCCCGATGCGTTACTATCATTACTAGCACTTCCCAAATCATACACACTAGCCGCACTTAATAATGCACTAGTTCCATCAACTGCAGTTGGACTAGTCTTATTAAGCTTATATCTAACATTAGATAAAGCAAGTGTTGATGGTGCAGTAGATAAAGTATTAAGCGTAACAACGTAATTAATTGGATCCTTAGCATTTTGTGTTGTACAAGTATTAGTAATTGTAAAAGTATAAGGAGTAAGTTTGCTTAAAGCATTAGCTTCACTCATCGGATAAGCATATTTTCCATCCGCATTTAAACTTATAGAATTACTATCACTAAAAGAAACATCAAAACAAGTAGTCGCTAGTTCATTTGGATTTTCTTGCGTACTTGCAACTGAATAATAAGAATAACTAGTTCCAATCGTTATTGTTAATAAAATCATAATCGTTAAAACACTTAAAGTTACTTTATAACCACTTCTCATATTATCACCTATTTTTACTATAATAATTATAAAGTATTTTTACAAATATAACAAGCATTTTTCTTCAATTTTTCCAACTATTGTTTTTCCCCATCTAAACTAAAGCTTTTAGCATCAGTTATTTTAACTGAAATTATTTTTCCAATATCACTTTTACTACCTAAAATATTAACTAATTTCATAGTTTTCGTATAACCATAAACTTTATTATTATCCTTTTCACTAACTCCCAATACTAAAACTTCCTCTATTTTTCCAATATACTCTTTATTATGTTCTAAACTATAAGCATTAATTAATTCATTAAGTTTATATAATCTTTGTTCTTTTTCTTCTAACGAAATAGTATCTTGTATTTTAGCCGCTGGTGTTCCTTCCCTTTTAGAATAAATAAATGTATAAGCTCCATCAAATTTACACTTATTTACAACATCAATAGTTTCTAAAAAATCTTCATTAGTTTCATTTGGGAATCCCACAATAATATCCGTCGTAATACTTACATTTGGTACTTTATTTTTTATTTTCGTATATAAGTCAATATATTCTTCTTTCGTATATCTTCTTCCCATTAATTTTAAAATCTTAGTACTACCACTTTGTAGTGGTAAATGAATATAAGGCATAACATTTTCATATTTAGCAATAACCTCTATCATATCATTTGTAAAATCCCAAGGGTGACTAGTAACAAAACGAACTCTAGGTATCCCTGTTTTAGCCACATCTTCTAAAAGACTAGCAAAATCATAATTACAATCTAAATCTTTACCATAAGCATTTACATTTTGACCCAAAAGTGTTACTTCTAAATATCCCTGTTCTTTTAAGTCTAATATTTCTCTTAAAATATCTTCTTTTTTTCTACTTCTTTGTTTACCTCTTGTAAAGGGAACTATACAATAAGTACAAAACTTATCACAACCATACATAATATTAACCCAAGCAGTAATTTTAGAATCTCTAACATAATCCATATGTTCATAAACATTACCTTCAATTGAGTAAACATCTATTTGTTGTTGTGCCCTTTCATCTAAAATCATTTCTCCTAAATCATTTATATTATGGGTTCCAAAAACAATATTAACAAACGGATATTTTTCTTTAAGCGTATTGGCTACACTTTCTTCTTGCGGCATACAGCCCCCAATACATATCATTAAATCAGGTTTTTCCCTTTTTAAATGCTTTAATCTCCCTAAAAAGCCAAACACTTTATCATGTGCATTTTCTCTTATAGCACAAGTATTTAATACAACTATATGTGCTTGCTCTAAATCGTTAGTTTCTCTAAAACCTAAATTTTCTAATATACCTTTAATTTCTTCTGAATCATGAACATTCATTTGACAACCATAAGTTCTAATATAATAATATTTATTTATAAATTTAGTACTTTTAATATTTTTAGCTTCTAAATATTCAACTTTATTATTTGTTCTAATTTTGGCCTCATTAATATTTGGTAAATTCATTATAATACACCGTCCCATGGACTATTATAACAAATTTCTATACTTTATGATATGATAATTTAATAATATAATAAAGTTTCAAAACATCATCATTAAATTCTTTATTTAAATCATCAATTAACTTCTTATAAATATAATCAATATCATTAGCATATTCCCTCATATACTCATAAAACAAATATTTTAACTTATCAAAATCTTTCTTCTTATATAAATTATTTATTTCTACAAGTATAACTTTTTTAGCTTCTCTTACTTGTCTTAATCCTTTATTATTATTTATCTTACTTATTATTTCATAGTTAAATACTACTTCTTTAAGCCCATAAGTTGCTTCAATTACATTTAATTCATCATCTACTAAAAGGTTACTTTTGCTAACACTTACACCATCAGCATTAAACTCTAAAGCCACTACATTTTTAGAATCCGTAAATAAAGCAGCATAAGCTATTTTTTTAAATCCCTTTTTTACTCCCACCAAAGTTTTATCCAAAATATAATCTAAAAACTCCTTTTCAACCTTCACTTTATTACAAATCAAATCTAGCAAAACTTTATGTTTAACTTTTATAAGCGGAATTTTTTTAATTAATTCCAAACCATCAAAATCATTCCATTCATAAAAAGAGTAAGCATCTAATTCATTCCAATTTAGAATAATGTCGTAATAATAATTCATTTTTTATCCACCTTTCCAAAGAAATACCAATACATAATAAACCTAATAAGCCAAGCCAAACTTCAACCCTTCTACTTATAAATTTAACAAAGTCAAAAAAACTATACCCAATAGTTAACAAATTTAAATAAATAATTACAAAAAACAAACCAATACTAATTAAAATTACCCCTATAATGTAAAGAAAAAACTTAAACATAGACACTCCCCTATAATTTTATTTCTTAATTTCAAAAAATATTATATAATTATATAGGTGATACAAATGAATTATTTAATATATATTATTTTAGGTATTATTCAAGGATTTACTGAACCAATACCTGTATCTTCAAGCGGCCATATTTTTCTTTTTAAAAATATTTTTAATACGCAAATGTTTAATGATTTAAACTTTGAAATCATTGCTAATTTCGGTTCTTTTTTAGCTATCTTATTTATATTTAGAAAAGATGTTTATGATTTACTACAAGCCTTTTTTGGTTATATTTTTACTTCTAAAAAAAGAGACTTATACGAAAAAAAATTTAAATACTGCACCTACATAATTGCATCAACTATTCCCATAGGTATAGCAGGTATTTTATTAAAAGATATTATTGAAAGTAAATTACAAAATATCAATATTTTAGGTTTTGCTTTCTTAATAACAGCTTTAATGCTTATTCTAATCAAAAACAAAAATGGTAATAAAGATGATTATGATATAACTTTTAAAAATGCACTTTTTATTGGTTTATTTCAAATAATAGCCCTATTCCCTGGCATTAGTAGAAGTGGCACAACCTTAGTATTATGTTTATTAGTAGGTATGAAAAAAACTACAGCTTTAAAATATACCTTTATATTATATTTTCCCATAAGTTTAGGCACAATGATTTTAGGCGTTAATGATATTATAGAAGCAGGTAATCTTAATAATGTTGCTATACCATATTTATTAGGTTTAATATCAGCCTGTATAGTTACTTATTTTTCATATCGTTGGTTAAGTGAGATTGTTAAAAAAGGAAAGCTATGGAAATTTAGCATATATTGTATTTGTTTAGCTATATTTATTTTTATTTATTTTCGTTAAAAAAACTTCACATCGAGTGAAGTTTTAATTTTTAAACATTATAATATTAAAAACAAGTAATAAAGCTACATTAAAAGCATAAGTAAACTGAAATCTTTCACATTCCATTATAGAAACAAGTAAATCAGCAAAACAAATAAGCCATCCTTCTTTACTTTTAGGTTTAAACTCTTTAATAGAAGCTTTTTCTTTATAATTAATAAAAGGAAATACTTTTTTTAAAAGAACTTGATGAAACATATGCGTTTTTATAGCTTCACTTTCTAAATCACTTACTTTAAAATACTTTTTAGCATTATTAGAAGCCGTAACCGGATGTCTAAGATATGAATTTAAAGGGCTTTCTTTCCTTGTTCCCAAAAAGAAATCATGCAAAAGTCCTGCTCTTGAAACACTTCTTAAATCAGCCCTAAATATTTTTCCTAATCTATAACTTAATTTAGCTACTCGTAAAGAATGTTCATACTTACTTGTACCATGATGCAAATCTTTTTTAGTTTCTAAAAAATAATCATTTTCTAATATATCACTCACAAAACCTTCAAACTCACTTTTTAAATGTTTTGTCATTTAATCACTCCCAATTTATTTGCGACTATATACATTATAGTAAAATATATTATATTTGTAAAGGATAAATGCTTATATTTCTTTTACCAAAAAATAGTCATGGATTATGACTATTTTAAAACAAGCTTATCATCTATTACATCTATTTTTATTGTATCACCATAATTTACTTCATCTTTAATAATTTTATCCGCTAAAAGTGTTTCTACATTATGTGTAACAAACCTTTTAATAGGTCTAGCCCCATATGCTTCTTCATAAGCATTTAAAATTATATAATCCTTAGCTTTATCAGTTAATAGAAGATGTAAATTAAGATTTTTAAGTCTACTTTCCGTTTCTTTAATAATTTTATCCAAAATACCATTTATAACTTCTCTACCCAAAGCTTTAAAAATAACTATTTCATCAATTCGATTAATAAATTCAGGTCTAAAAGTTCTTTTTAAAGCATCCATTACTTTAGTTTCACTATCTTTTTCATTTTCTAAAATATAATCACTACCTAAATTAGAAGTCATAATAATAATTGTATTTTTAAAATCAATAAGTTTCCCTGTACTATCCGTAATACGTCCATCATCAAGTATTTGTAGCAAAATATTAAATACATCAGGATGTGCTTTTTCTATTTCATCAAATAAAACAATACTATATGGATTACGTCTTACTGCCTCAGTAAGTTCGCCCCCTTCATCATAGCCAACATATCCTGGGGGAGCACCTAAAAGTCTTGACACATTAAAAGCTTCCATATACTCAGAACAATCTATTCTTACCATATGACGTTCATCATCAAAAAGTTCATAAGCTAGCGCTTTAGCTAATTCTGTTTTACCAACACCAGTAGGTCCCATAAAGATAAATGAACCAATTGGTCTATTAGGATCTTTAATCCCACTTCTAGCTCTAATAACTGCCTCACTTACAGCTTTTACGGCCATATCTTGACCAATTACTCTTTCCTTTAAATTATCCTCTAAATTAAGCAGTTTTTCTTTTTCCCCACTAACTAATTTTTGCACCGGTATATTAGTCCATTTACCTACAATTCTTGCTATATCTTCATCAGTTACTGTATCACTTAACATTTCCCCATTTATTTTATTTCTCAAAGCCTCAAGTTCATTTTCTAATTTTGGTATTTCGCCATGACGAAGTCTAGCAGCCATCTCTAAATCATAATTATTTTCAGCTGTTTCCAGTTTAAAACGAGCTTGGTCTAATTCTTCTTTCTTTTTATTAATTTCATCATTCAAATTTTTCTCTTGTTCCCATTTAGAGCGCATATTACTTTCTTCATCTTTTAAACTCGCAATTTCTTTATCTAATTCATCTTTTCTTTTTTTAGATAATTCATCTTTTTCTTTCTTAATAGCTTCTCTTTCAATTTCTAAACTCATAATTTTACGAGTTAAAGTATCAAGAGAAGTTGGAACTGATGCCATTTGCATCTTTATTGTTGCACAAGCTTCATCAACCAAATCAATTGCTTTATCCGGCAAAAATCTATCAGTTATATATCTATCACTTAAAGTAGCTGCCGCGATTAAAGCATTATCTTTAATATTTACACTATGAAACAATTCAAACTTTTCTTTTAATCCTCGAAGAATAGTAATAGTATCTTCTACACTTGGAGCCGCCACATGTATTTTTTGTAACCTACGTTCAAGCGCCCCATCTTTTTCAATATACTTACGATATTCATTTAAAGTAGTAGCCCCAATTAAACGTATTTCACCCCGAGCAAGCATCGGTTTTAACATATTACCTGCATCCATTGCCCCTTCGGCTCCAGCGCCAACTATCATGTGTATTTCATCAATGAATAAAATAATATCACCATTTGAATCACTTATCTCTTTTAATACTTTCTTTAATCTTTCTTCAAATTCACCCCGATATTTAGCACCTGCGATTAAAGAGCCTAAATCCAAAGACCAAATCTTTTTACCCTTTAAAGTACTAGGAACATCCCCCTTTACAATACGAATAGCAAGACCTTCTACAATAGCTGTTTTTCCAACACCAGCCTCACCTATTAATACAGGATTGTTCTTAGTCTTTCTTGATAAAATACGAATAATACTACGTATTTCTTCATCTCTGCCAATAACAGGATCAATCTTGTTATTTCTTACAGCCTCAGTTATATCACGTCCATATTTCTCTAAAACATTTTCATTTTCATCATTCATATTTGGATACATAATATCACACCCTTTCCAATATATGTTATAACACACTTATTAGCACTTGTCAAGATTAAGCGCTAATAAACAATATTTGGGTCCCATTGCCTACAGGACTTCGTCCTACTGGCAATGTAATTTGCAATTAATAAATTTTGAGTGCAGGTATAGCCGCCACTGAAGTGACGGCTATATAAATAAACAGGCAAACTAAAAAGGAGCATTTGCTCCTGTGACGTTTGTCTATTTTTTGATTAAATTTAATCGCTTTCTGATGCATTATCACCAGATGGATTTCCTCCCTCTATTAAATACGGATTTGTACTAGTGCCAGTGCCTCCAGTTATTGTTACACTAGCCTTTAGATTTATTACGGGACGAACACCATACGCAGTGCTCACAGTAGCATTGCCGATGCTAGACGAATGCACAGCAAACATACGAGCAATGCCACTGTTGTAATAGTGATACGGAGACATTGTCCAATAAGTTTGTTCTGTATATAAGTAATTACTAGTTGCACTACCACTCCTAGATAATCCTGCCATTTTTACTTCGTCTGCTGTTATTAATCCTACTGGTATTTTATATAAATCGCCACTATTACTACATTTAAATGTTGGATTTACATTAATGCTGTTTTGGGCTAATCTACCATATGCCGCATAATATATAGTACTACTTGGTTGGCTACTCCACGAATAACCACTTGCCATATTTCTATCCCCACAAAAGCCGACATTACTATCTATATCATCTGCATAATTCGAACCTGAAAGTCCACTTGATGTATACCAATTATTTAATGCTGTTAATATTGTACTATTACTACTTGTTCCTCTTTGACTTTCTGTTTTGTATTTTAACCCTACATATTCACTTCGATCACTACTGCTATTAAATACACTTGTACTTGATAATTGTGTTCCATCCCCTGTTGCATTTGCACTTGTTCCCTGATATATCATTCTTATACTTCCATCACCATTTATTCGTAT
>CASEOP010000053.1 GCA_949289505.1 uncultured Mycoplasmatota bacterium | reverse complement strand
ATTTTAATATTTTTAATATTACTATCTAATAATTCAATTATATTATTTAAAATACTAGCATTATAAGAATTATATAACTCTATTATTTCATCTAAAATTATAATATTTTCTATGATATTATTATAAAAAAGATATCTAGTTTTTATTTCTTTTAAAATATAATAAAGAATAGATGTATCATTAGGCAGTTCCTTTTTGATTTCTAATTTTTCATATTTACCTAAATTATATATATCATTAGCATAACTTTTATAATACTTTGTTTTATATAATTCTTCATTTTGAAATAAGACATAATCATTTTCTTTTTGGTAATTTAATATTGTTTTGTAAAAGTATAAATATCCTTCATAATAAAAGAAAAACTCTATTTCTACATTATTTGAATTATCCAAATATTTTAAAGTATTTTTAATTTTAAAGTTAGATAAAATATCATAAGCAATTAATAATACTTCAATACTAGTTGTTTTTCCAGAAGCATTTTTTCCAACTATTCCCAAAGTATTAGCAATAAATAAATTATCATCAATTTCACTTAATTCATATTCTTTATCCTCTTGACTCTTATTTCCAATAGGAGTTAAAAAAATATTAAAGCCTTCTTCACATAATTTATAATTATTTATTTTAACATTTAATAATTTCATATTAACCTCCTTCATAAAAATTATAACAAAAAAAGCGTTAAAATTCAAATAAAACTACTATTCTAAACTTAATTTATGAAAAAAATAAATAAAATATTCCAAAAAAAGCAATAAACTATTCAAAAAAGATTGGTTTATTGCTTTTTTCATAAGCTAATATTTTATTATTACTAACTAAATTATAAACTTCAGCAGCCATTAATTCATATTTATATTGTAAAGAATTAGGAATAGGAATTAATGATATATCCATATTATCTCTCAAATTATGTAAATATTCTCTTCCTTTTTTATTAAAACCTAATACTTTAATATATTCTATACTAGCTAATTTATTTATTTCTTTAGGTACACTAATTAATATATGAACAAGCATTCTCATAATTTTATTATAAGTATACCTTTTTGTTTTAACTTTAGCTATAAATTCATCTAAAGAATTAGCTTCTATAATTTTTTCTTTTAATCTATTTTCAATACCTTCATCAACCGTTAAATATTTATTTAAATTATTATCAATCAATATTTTATATTTAATAAACATAAATAAATCATTTAAAGATATATTCTCAATTAATCTTATAGTTCTTCTAGGAACATAATTAATTATACTTTCTTTATTTTTTAACTTATTTCTAATATTACTAGCGCTTATAATATTACTATTACTTTCTAAATCATGATAAGAATTAGTTCTTTTAATAGTTATAGGAATAATATTAAGTTTATTTTTATTTATAGCTTTTATATAAGATATTCCAAGTAAATCATTAGGATTAAAAATATTATCTTTAATATTTAATGCTTTAGCTAAAGCCGTAGGATAATTTATACCTTCAGCCAGTAATTCTTTAACTCTTATATTATATTCTTCACTATTTTGTTTTAAAGCCACACTATTTAAAGCCTCTATATCATTAGATTCACTTCCAAACACTAAATAAGAGCAACCCAAATAACCCAATATTTTTATTGCCGCATCAGCAAAAATATCTGCACTTTGTGAACCAAATATAAAAGGTAATTCTACAACTAAATCAACCCCATATAAAAGAGCTAATTTAGTTTTATTTTCTTTAGATAATATACTAAGTTCTCCTCTTTGTAAAAAATAACCATTTAAAATCAAAATAATAACTTTATTAGGATATAACTTTTTAACTTGTTCTATATGATAAATATGCCCATTATGAAGGGGATTATATTCACAAATTATACCTACAGCTTCCATTAATTATCACCTTTTTAAGTATATCAAAAAAATATATTTTTGAATATTACCAATTAACAAAAAGTGCTGTTTATATTCACAAAATTATTGACTATTACTCAATAATAATGTATATTCCCAAATTTAACACTTTTTAGAAAATAAAAACTCCCTAAGTTCCTATTTATGCGGGTTTAGAGAGTTTTTTTATTTATAAAAAAGT
>CASEOP010000052.1 GCA_949289505.1 uncultured Mycoplasmatota bacterium | reverse complement strand
TCATGCATTAGTGTCAAATTATTTTTTATCATATATTTTCCTCCCTTGCTAGTAATATACCGAAAACTAAAAAGAAAGTCAAAAGCCTAAATTGATAGAATTTGCTATATAAATTGATGGTAATCAGTCGATAAATTATATATTTTTGCTATACAAATAAATATAATTTATATAAATTAATTTTTTTAAAATTTTATTAAAAAACTAACTGCTTATTAAGTTAGTTTAATAATTACGAGATTCTCTTTTTAAATCTCTTTCTTTAATAGTGGACCTTTTGTCGTATAATTTTTTCCCTTTACATAAACCTACTAAAACTTTAACATAATTTCTTTTTAAATAAAGTTTTAAAGGTATTAATGTGAGACCTTCTGTGCTTACTTTTTCTTTTAATTTTTTAATTTCTTTTTTGTGTAATAAAAGTTTTCTTGTTCGACGTTCTTCATGATTGAAAATATTTCCTTCTTCATATTTTGCAATATACATATTAATTAAAAATGCTTCATTCTTTTTTATAGTAATAAAAGAGTCTTTTAAATCAGCACTTCCCTTACGTATAGCTTTAATTTCAGTTCCTACTAACGAAATGCCAGCTTCTATTTCTTCCTTAATTGTATAATCAAAGTAGGCTTTTTTATTTTTAATTTCTATCATATTTATCACTCACTATTTCAAAATCTATTTGGGCTGTTTCTTTAGAAGCACTTATGACGCGTATTTTTAATTTGTCACCAATACGATATGTTTTTTTAGTACTTTTACCAATTAGTGAAAGTAATTCAGGAACATATTCAAAATAATCACCTGGAATATTACTAATATGAATTAAGCCTTCAATAAGGTTTGGAAGTTCAACAAATAATCCAAAAGAAGTTACACTACTAATTATTCCATCATATTCTTCGCCAATATGACTTTCCATGTATTCAGCCATCTTCATATCATTAACATCTCTTTCGGCATTAGTGCTAGCAACTTCTCTTTCACTAGAATGGTCCGCAATTTCTGCTAATGATTTTTCTAAATAATTAATGGTAGACATATTAAAATCTTTTTCAATTAAATATTTTTTTAATAGTCTATGGACAGTTAAATCAGGAAATCTTCTAATTGGGGAAGTAAAGTGGGTATAGTTTTTACTTGCAAGACCAAAGTGGCCAATATTGTTTTTAGAGTATTCGGCTTTTTTCATACTTCTTAACATGAGTGTAGAAAGAATTAGAAATTCAGGTTTATCTTTTAATTCATTTATTAGTTTTTGCATGGTTTTGGGGGTAATTTCTTTAATATTGGTTTTAATTTGATAGCCTAGTGCTTTTACTAAATTAAGAAAGTCTTCAATTTTTTCTGCGTTTGGTAAATCATGGACACGATAAATAAATGGAAGTTCCATATTACTTATATGGGTTGCCACTGTTTCGTTAGCAGCAATCATAAAGTCTTCAATTAATGATTCACCAGCATGTTGTTCTCTTTTTTTTATGGCAATTGCTTTGCCTGTTTTGTCTTGAATAATTTTGGCTTCTGGAATATCAAATTCAATATATCCACGCGATACTTTTTCTTTTCTTAAAATTTTTGCTAGTTCATGCATTTCTTTTAATTTTTCAGCATATTCTTCATAACCCTTAGGAATATGGTTATTTTCTAAAATTTCATTAACATTGTCATATGTCATTTTTTTTCTAGATTTAATGAAACTTGGAAATATATCATAATTTATTACTTTACCATTTTTATCTATATCCATTACACAACTCATGGTTAATCTTATTACTCCTTCATTAAGGGAACAAATGCCATTTGAGAGTTTATGTGGAATCATGGGTATTACGGTGTCGGCAAGATAAGAAGATGTACCTCTTTCATAAGCATCATCACCTAATGCGGTATTTTCTTTCACATAATGAGAAACATCTGCTATATGAACTCCTAAGGTATAATAATCCTCATGTTTAGTTAAACTTATGGCATCATCTATATCTTTGGTATCAGCGCCATCTATGGTGAATATAAGTTCATTTGTTAAGTTTGTTCTATTTTCTAATTCTTTTTCTGATACTTCCTCAGGAATATTGTCTAGTTCTTTAATTGTTTCAGGACTAAACTCTTCATATATGCCATATTTATAGGCTATACTTAATATGTCTATACCAGCATCATCTTTGTGACCTAATATTTTTAGACAGTCACCTATGTAAGTATGATTATCAATTTTTTTGTTTAATTTTGCTAAAACTTTATGGCCTTCAACACAATTTTGGCTTGTTTCAGGACTTAAGTAAATTTTTAAATTTATTTTATCATCATCAGGTTCAAGTATTTTTTTCTTACCTTGTATTTTTACTTCTCCTACAAGATTTTTTAAATTTCTTTTAACAATTTTTAATACTTTTCCGGCAGGTTCTAAACCTTTTTCAGTTACTTCAACAAGAACAGTGTCATCATTTATTGCACCATTTATCTCATCTTTGGGAATGTAAATATCTTCTTCTTTATCAAGCAATAAAAAGCCAAATCCTTTTTTATTAATTGATAATTTACCTATTTTTAATCCCGGACAATTATCTATTAATAAGTATTTATCTTTTTTGGTTTTAAAAATTAAATATTCATTAACTAATTCTTCAATATTTGTTTGTAATTCTTGGTATTCTTTAACGGTGGTTAAATTCAACAAATCATTTATTTCTATTAGAGTTTTAGCTTCATGAATATTTTTTAAAACATTTAATATTTTTTCTTTCATTATAGTTTCCTTTCTCTTTTAAGTGACTTTTTTTCATTCAACCATTTTTCATAATAATTTATATAACAATTGCCACATACTGATTTATAAGTAATATTTTCTTTACCATCAATGGCAACTTGATCTCCTTCGAAAGTGGGAATACCATTAATTAACCTTAAATTTTGAGTAGCTTTCCTTTTTTTACATTCACACAATGTCTTTAATTCTTCGATAGAGTCAGCGATAGCAAGTAGTCTTGCGGAACCAGGAAATGGTTTCATTGTGAAATCACAACGTAAGCCAAAACATAGCACTGATATATTAAATTTTTTACTTATATAATAAAGTTCATTTATTTGTTCTTCACTTAAAAATTGTGCTTCATCAACTATGATAGCATCTAGGCTTTCTACTACTTTTAATTCTTCTTTTATTATTTTTATAGGTGATGATTCTTTAGAAAGTAAGTAATCAACTTTTCTTTCAATACCAATTCTACTAACTAATTTATTGTTGCCCTTTGTATCTATAAGAGGTTTCCATACTTGGACAGTTCCTTTTTGTTCTTCATAGTTGTGTGCTACTTGCATGGCCATAGTTGATTTTCCTGCATTCATTGCACTATATCTAAAATATAATTTTGCCATATTTTAACTCCTAACTAATTTTATATTTTTGCTTTTTATTTTCGTAGTAAATGTTTATAACTTTAGTGTTATCCACATCTTCTTCATTTAATAAGCCTTCTTTTATTAATGTATCTATTTTTATGGTACAGCCATTAGTGATACAAATATTTTTTAATTGTTTGTTTTCTTTTAAATTTATATATACGTCGGCGGCTTTAATTATTATGTTATTTATACTTTCTTCTTGTATCTTTTTTTTGTTTTCAAATATGTTTATAATATTAAAGGTAACAAAAGTTGTTATAACACTCATAATAGCAAGGGTTGATAAAAGTTCAATTAGTGTAAATCCTTTTTTATTCATGCTATCACCAATTTAATTATAAACTATTTAATTAGATATTTAAAGAAGGTTAATAAAAAATTATAAAAAAAGGGCTTAGGCCCTATATATTATTTGTTTTTTAGAATTTTATTTAAAAATATTCCTGTATATGATTCTTTTATTTTAGCTACTTGCTCTGGGGTACCGGTTGCAATAACTTTTCCTCCTAAATTACCACCTTCAGGACCTAAATCAATAATGTAATCTGCTACTTTTATAACGTCTAAATTATGTTCTATTACAATTACCGTATCACCATTATCAACAATACGATTTAAGATGTAAAGTAGTTTTTTTATGTCTTCACTATGTAGACCTGTGGTTGGTTCATCTAAGATAAAAATACTTTTGCCAGTAGGCTTTTTTTGGAGTTCTTTGGCAAGTTTTACTCGTCCTGCTTCACCACCAGATAGTGTAGGAGCACTTTGGCCTAATTTTATGTATGATAGTCCTACTTCGTCCATAACTTTTAATTTATTATAAACTTTGGGAATATTTTCAAAAAAGGGAAGAGCTTCAGAAACACGCATGTCTAGGACATCGGCTATATTTTTACCTTTGAATTTAATTTCTAGAGTTTCTTTATTATATCTTTTGCCTTTACATACATCACAAGGAACATATACGTCGGGTAAAAAGTGCATTTCTATTTTCTTTACACCATCGCCTAAGCATGCTTCACATCTACCACCTTTAACATTAAATGAGAATCGACCTTTATCATACCCATGTACTTTTGCTTCTTTAGTATTTGTAAATACATCTCTTATATCATCAAATACACCTACATAAGTTGCAGGATTACTTCTTGGGGTTCTACCTATGGCATCTTGAGTTATATGAACGACTTTGTCTATATTTTCTAATCCTTTTATTTCTTTACATGCTCCTGGTATTTGTTTAGAACCATTTATTTGAACAGCAAGGGTTTTATATAGTATTTCATTTACTAATGATGATTTGCCACTTCCTGAAACACCTGTTACACATACAAATTTATTTAAAGGAACTTCAACATTAATGTTTTTCAAATTATGTTCACTGGCTTTAATTATTTTTAGACTTTGACCATTTCCTTTACGACGTTTTTTAGGTATTTCTATTTTTTCTAATCCTGTTAAGTAACGGCCTGTTAAGGAATTTTTATTAGCCATTACTTCTTTAGGAGTACCGGCAGCTATAATGTTGCCACCAAATTCACCAGCACCTGGACCAATGTCAACTAGATAATCAGCTGCTAGCATGGTGTCAGTATCATGTTCAACGACTATTAAGGTATTACCTAAATTACGCATTTCTTGCATAGCTTTGATTAATTTTTCATTATCTTTTTGGTGTAATCCTATGCTTGGCTCATCTAATACATATAATACTCCTGATAGTTTAGAGCCTATTTGAGTAGCTAAGCGAATACGTTGGGCTTCACCACCAGATAGGGTTCCAGCACTTCTAGATAAAGTTAAATAACTTAGACCAACATTAACTAAAAAGTTTAAACGGTTTAATATTTCTTTGGTTACTAATCCACTTATTTCAAGTTGCTCATTAGTTAGCTTTAGACTAGCAATAAAATCTCTTAGTTCGATAATACTTAAATTGGTAACTTCGTAAATGTTTTTTTTATTTATTTTAACGGCTAAAACCATATCATCTAATCTTGCTCCATGACACTTTGGACAAGGGGATTCAACCATATACATTTCAATCCATTCACGGCGCCAGTTACTAGTTGTCTCTAAATGTAGTCTTTCAAGTTTATTTATTATACCTTCATAATAATCAGATACGTATCTTACATTGCCACTTTTTGATGTGTATGTGTAATTTATTTTGTCTTTAGAACCGTATAAAATAATATCTAATTCTTTGCGAGTAAAATCCTTTAAGGGTTTATTTATATCAATATTATAGTACTTACAAACAGTTAGTAGTTGGGTACTTTCAATTCCTTGATCAATTTTGATAGTTTTAATTCCGCCATCTAATATACTTTTCGTTTTATCAGGCATTAAAAGAGCTTCACCTATTTTTAGTTTTGTACCTAGTCCTTTACATGAAGGGCAAGCACCATAGGGGGCATTAAAGGAAAATAGTCTTGGCTCAAGTTCTGGGAGAGAAAAATTACAGTGAGGGCAAGCATACGATTCACTCATTAATATTTCTTCTTTGCCAATTACCTTTATAAGCACTTTACCTTCGGCAAGTTTACAACTAGTTTCAATGGCTTCAAAAATACGCCCACGTTCTTCTTTAGATAAAACGATGCGATCAACAATAACTTCAATATTGTCTTTAATGTTTTTTTCTAAAATTATGTCTTCGTCTAATAAACGCATAGTACCATTTACTCTAACGCGCATAAAACCATTTTTTCTTAAATCAGCGAATAAGTCTTTGTGTGTTCCTTTTTCACCATGAACAATTGGAGCCATTATTTCTAGTTTTTCACCTTCTGGTAGGTCCATGATGCGATTAGTCATTTCTTCTATAGATTGCCTGGTTATAGGAATTTGATGCTTTGGACAGTAGGGGATACCAATTCTTGCATATAATAATCTTAAATAATCGTAAATTTCAGTTATGGTTCCAACGGTACTTCGAGGGTTCTTGTTGGTTGTTTTTTGATCAATAGATATACTTGGACTTAATCCTTCAATGGAATCAACATCAGGTTTTTCACTTATACCAATAAATTGTCTAGCATAGGCACTAAGAGATTCAACATATCTTCTTTGGCCTTCAGCAAAAATGGTATCAAAAGCAAGTGATGATTTACCACTTCCTGATACACCTGTCATTACTATTAGTTTGTTTTTGGGTAATTCGATATTTACATTTTTTAGATTGTTTTCTCTAGCTCCTTTAACTATTATTTTATCCATGTTTAACACTCCTTTATATTTATTTTGGTTTTTCTTGCTTTTTTTTATAACTTTGGTGGATATATTATAGCATGCGAACAAATGTTAGTCAATGTGATAATTTCATGTTAATCCTTTTTTAAAATGTTACCATATCATTAGTTAAAATGTTACCAAACATATGTAGTATAATATATCTCTGAAAGGAGATGTATTTTTATATATGCATAATAAAGTATATGCATTAAAACTTGTTCAAGATAAAATTAATGGTTTAAACAATTATTCTTATTCTCAAATAAGTTCTCTTACCGGTTATTCTAAAATGCAAATAATACGATTTTTAAATCAATTAAAAGAAAAAGATATTGATTCTATTTTAGTTCATGGACTTATTAATAAGCCATCTAATAATTCACCATCTACCCAAGAAATTGAATTTATTAGAAACTTTAAAAATCAATATCCGTGTATTAGTATACAACAATTTATGGATATTTTCCACGAAGATATTGTATTTAATCCTAAAAGGATTAAAATAGTCAAAGAAAATAATCTTCAAAAAAGAAGTTATTCTTTCTTTGAAAATTTATATCGTAAGGAAGGATGGAAATCAACAATAAAACACAAATGCTTTAATAAAGAATATGAACGTCACCCTTTAAGAGAGCCTTCTCCAAGACGTGGTATTTTAATCATGATTGACGGTACCCCTCATGATTGGTTTGATAATGGTAGAAAATCATCTTTACATATTGCTATTGATGATGCTACTGGAGAACTTTTATGTGGTTGGTTTATGCCCACAGAATGTTTAGAAGGATATGTTCATATGCTTGAAATATTAGTTACTAAACATGGTATTCCTGAAAATCTTTACAGTGATAAACATACCATACTTATTAGCCCAATAGACGGTAATTTAACGCAATTTGGGCAGATGTGCGAGGATCTAGGTATTAATATTATCGCTGCAAATACACCACAAGCTAAAGGTAAAGTAGAAAAATGGAACAATACAATCCAGAACAGATTAGTAAATGATATTAAAAGATTTAATATCAAATCAGTTGATGAACTAAACAAATTTTTTAATGATTTTTATTGTAATTATCTAAACCAAAAATATGCTTACGAGCCTAAAGAAGAAGAATCATGTTTTGTCCCATTAGATAATAGTGATTTATCAAATATACTGTGTGTTAGAGAAGAGAGAAAAATGCTTGATGGTAATGTTGTTTCTTGGAAAAATAATTATTATCAAAT
>CASEOP010000051.1 GCA_949289505.1 uncultured Mycoplasmatota bacterium | reverse complement strand
TTTGCTTGATACATAGCAACTAAATTTAAGTCAGCCTTTGAATAATTAATTGTTCCTGACACCAGTGGTATACTTTGTGTTACCCGGTATTTTGCTCTTGTAAAGTTTATGATTATTGCACTAAATACAAATACTACAAATACTCCTATTATAATATTCCTTTTTAAATGACTTCTTTTTACCCTTTCAAATCTCATATTAATACTTACCTCCATGAAGTCCTACTTCATTTATTATCTATTAAATATAAGCTATGATAGATGAGGTTACCTAGCTTACATATAAATTATAATTCCGGGTATATTAAAAGTCAAGAAAAAGTTTTGTATTTTGCACAAATAGTTATATTTACAAAATAGAAATGAGAAAATTTGTTTGGTGATTTACATATGGAATACAAATTAAATTTAAAATCTATTAGAAAAAAAAAGAACTGCAACCAAAAAGATATTGCTGATGTTCTTAACATTGATAGATCTGTTTATACTAAGTATGAAAATGGCTATGAATTAATCCCTATTAAACATTTAATAAAATTTTGTGATTTTTTTAATGTTTCTATTGATTATATATTTGGATTAACAAGCCAAAATAACATTACTTATTTTAATAACTTCATTGATTCACAAATTGTTGGTTTACATCTTAAAGAATTTAGAAAAGAAAATAAATTAACTCAAGAAAAGCTAGCTAAAGAACTGAATACCACTAAATCAGTAATTTGTAATTATGAAAAAGGAAGATATTTAATTGCTACTCCTTTTTTGTATCAAATTTGCCACAAATATCAAATTTCTGCAGATTATTTACTTGGTAGAACAAACTAAAACTCTCAAATATTTTTTGAGAGTTTATATATCTAATCTTAAAACAACATCACTATCAGGAAAAGATACACATGGATGAATATAATCATTTTCAGTTTCTGCCTTTTTTAAACTAGCTCCAATCATCTTCACCTTACCATCTAGAAGAATACTTCTGCAAAAACCACATTCTCCAACTCGACATAACGTAGGCACTTTTATAAAAGCCTTTTCCATCGCTACTAATAAAGTTTCATCATTTCTACAAGTAGTTTCAATAACATTATCTTTTATTACAACTTTTAACTTATAATTTTTTTTATTATCTGGCATATACTCAACAAAAAAATTTTCATAACGTACAGCTTTTCTTGGAATATTAAACTCATTTAATATTTCATTCATAGAACGATACAACTCTTTAGGGCCACACATTAAAACTGTATTAAATTCTTTAATATATGGTTCTATCATTTCTTTAGATATATGTCCATTTAAATACCCATCTTTTTCTTCTCTCGTTAAAGTTATAATAAATTTAACATTTTTCTTTTTTTTATTTATTTCTTCAATCTCTTTTTTAAAAATAATATCTTCATATTTTCTAACGCTATAAAAAACAGTTAAATTACAATTATATATCCCATCTAATATAGCATAAGCTAAAGACATAAATGGAGTTATTCCACTACCACCAGCAACCGCAATAACATTTTCTTCATCAATAATAGGATTATAACCAAAATCACCAGCTGGTCTACTAATATCAATTTTATCTCCAACTTTTATCTCATCTAACATATAATTACTTACTAATCCATTTTCAACTCTTTTAATAGTAATTTTATAAATATCCTTATTAGCTAAACTAGGAGCAGAAGACAAAGAATAAGCTCTCGTAACAAGCATATCATTTATATTTAAATATATTGTAATATATTGTCCAGCTTTAAATGGAACTAAATGGGGCGTAGAAGAATCTTTTATTGATTCTAAAGTAAAAGTTTTTACATCAGATGTTTCTTCTTTTATATCAACAACAATAGTATGATAAATATTAAATATATTAGAAACTTGTTTATCAATATATGTATCATCTATTCTTTTCTTACTATAACTTTTAATAATATCTTCTCTTTCTTTTTTCATTTTATCTATTTTATCCATTATAATCCCTTCTTTCTTCCTCAAGCAGTTTTTCCGTAACAAAATATCCACTGTAAAAAGCATTATCAACTCCATTACCAAAAATAGATGCCCCACCAACAAAACTTATAGAAGGCATTTTCTCTTCATCATATGACAATAAACGATTTATACTATTATCATAACCTAAACGCATCGGCCCAAACAATGAACCATTTATACTATTAACATATTTACTAAAAGTAATTGGTGTTGCTATTTCCATTTCTTCTATATACTCTTTAATATCAATGCCAAAAGTTTCTTCAAATTCTTCAATCAAATTATTTGCAATTTTTTCTTTCATTTCATAATAATTAAATTTATTTACTTCATTCCAAGCATCCTTCGTATACAAAGTTTTTAAAATCAAAATTGTCGTATTCTTAGGACTAGCATCATTATTAACAATATTAGGCACTATAGCTTGCCACGTATGATGATTAAGGTTACTCATATACTTTATATTATTTTTACTATTCAAAGTTTGAAATTTATAATATCTATAATTATACAATTTTAAATCTTGATAACTTTTATTCAAACCTAAATAAACTACTACACCATTCATAGATAATGTTCTAGCATTTTCTTTTTGATAAGCGTTTAAATTAGAAGTACTTATTAAATTTTTATAAGCAAAACGCTCTGATAAATTACATATTACTTCTTTTGTATAATATTTAGTTCCATCAGTTAAAACTATTTCTTTTTTATTATCAACATCATTAATTTCTTTAACACAAGCACGATAATATATTTTTCCACCCAATTCTTGATATCTTTTTGCCAATTTTAAGACTAAAGATATATTTTTTTCATATAATGCTACTGGTCTTTTAAAAATAAACTTATACATATATTCAGCAAAATCTATAAAATTAAGCTTATTTAAAGGACTACCAATATCAACCCAACAATGGCCTAATATATTTATTGTATCAAATGGTATCCCTAAATCTTTTAAAGCATCAACCGTCGAAACATCTAAATATTTAATTAAATTAGGAAAATTCTTTTCAATATCAGTTCTTCCCTTTTTTAAAGCCTTTAACCCTTCATGAATTTCTTTTAAAATAGGAAGCATACCTCTAAACGCCGCCATAGAACCGCTATGAAGTTCTTCCAATTTTAATACCCAATCATCAATTTCTCCCTTAATAACATCATCATATTTTTCATCAATACTATTTATTCTAATATTATAATTAATTGGTAATGTATCAATTTGCAAATCAAATTTTTTAAACAATCTTTTTAATGATCCAATATGCTTATCATTTCCATAATTAAGCAAATCATACAATGCTACATCAAATTCAAATCTTCCTCTTTTAAAAGTAGTTACTACCCCTCCTGGCAAACTATTTTTCTCTAATATTAAAACTTTTTTATTATTAAAGGCTAAATTTAATCCTGCACTTAATCCCCCAATACCAGCACCTACAATAATATAATCATAATTCATAGTAATCCCTTCCTTTAAAGTTAAATTCAAAATTAGTTACTTCGTCCATATCAATACCATTTTCTTTTATATATTTCTTATGTTTAGCAAGCATTATATCGCAATAATCATTCAATTTAATTACTTCAATCGAATTTAATTTTAAATGTTTAATTGCTAATTTTACCAAATTATACCTATCTATTTTATTTAAAACTCGCATATCAAACGGTGTAGTAATAGCTCCCTCTTCTATATAACCTCTTACATGTAAATTATTATTAGTTCGTTTATAAGTTAATTCATGAATTAAATTAGGATATCCATGAAAAGCAAATATAATTGGCTTATCTTTCGTAAATATTTTATCATATTCAAAATCACTTAAACCATGAGGATGATCTTCCTTTGATATTAAACGCATTAAATCTACAACATTAACTACTCTAACTTTAATATTTGGTATATATTTTCTTAATAAAACAGAAGCTGCTATTATTTCTAGGTTAGGCGTATCACCAGCACTAGCTAAAATTATATCTGGGTTGCCATCATCATTACTTGCAAAATCTAAAATTCCTAACCCTTTACGACAATGTTCTATAGCGGCCTCTTTAGTAAGCCACTGATTAGTAACATGTTTACTTGCAACTATAACATTGACATAGTTTTTTGTTCTAGCAACATGATCATACACTGATAAAAGTGTATTAGCATCAATTGGTAAATAAATTCGTACTATATCAGCTTTTTTAGTAACAATATGATTTAAAAAGCCTGGATCCTGATGAGTATAGCCATTATGATCTTGTTGCCATACATGGCTTGTTAAGATTATATTTAAACTTGAAATAGGACTTCTCCATGAAAGTTCTTTACTTATCTTTAACCATTTAGCATGTTGTGAAACCATAGAATCTATTACTCTACTAAATGCTTCATATGTATGTATGAAACCATGTCTACCGGTTAACAAATAACCTTCTAACATTCCCTCACAAGCATGTTCAGATAAAATAGTATCAATTACTGCTCCATCATAACTTAAAAATTCATCATCTTTAAATATAGGTCCTACCCATTTACGCTTCGTAGCTTCAAAAACATAATTAAGTCTATTACTAAGTGCTTCATCAGGTCCAAATATTCGATAATTATTAGGATTTAATTTAATAATATCTTTTATAAAAGTAGATAAAACTGTCATATCACTAGCTTTCAATGATCCAGGCATGCTTATATTTAAACAATAATTTTGAAAATCAGGAATATTTAATTCTTTTAGTACTAATCCTCCATTTGCATAAACACTAGCTCCCATTCTCTTTTCTTTAATCGGAATTAATTCTTGCAAACCTTTTTTTAAAGTTCCAAATTCATCAAACAATTCCCAAGGACGATAACTTTTTAACCAACTATTTAGTAATTCCAAATTAACTTCATTTTTAGCGTCAATAATAAAAGGTATTTGATGAGCCCTAAAACTGCCCTCAATCTTATTATTTTCAACAATCTTAGGCCCTGTCCAACCTTTAGGGTTTTTTAAAACAATCATTGGCCATAAAGGAACTATAAATTCTTTTTCTTTAAAAGCCTTTTCTTTAATAAATTTTATCTCTTTTACAATATCATCTAAAGCTGTTGCCATATCTTCATGTATTTGCGTTTCATTAATATAAGTAACAAAATAAGGTTTCCAACCCATTCCCTCAAAATACATTTCTAGTTCATCTTGAGTTCTTCTTCCCAATATACTAGGATTAGCAATTTTATAACCATTTAAATGTATTATTGGAAGCACTACCCCATCAGTCAAAGGATTTAAAAATTTATTTAATTGCCAACTTGTTGCTAAAGGGCCGGTTTCTGCTTCGCCATCGCCAATAATACATGCTGCCCACAAATTAGGATTATCTAAAACAGCTCCAAAAGCATGTGCCAAACTATAACCTAGCTCCCCACCTTCATTTATACTTCCAGGTATTTCCGGTGCAACATGGCTAGAAGTCCCCCCAGGAAAGCTAAATCTTTTCATTAATTTTTTTAACCCTTCCCCGTCATAAGTAACTTCCGGATAAATCTCACTATACGTACCTTCCAAATAAACATTTGTATAAGCAGCACCACCACCATGACCAGGTCCTGAAATAAATATCATATCTATATTATTCTTTTTAATAATTCTATTTAAATGAATGTAACAAAAATTTTGCCCAGGAGTCGTCCCCCAATGACCAACAAGTTTATTTTTAATATGTTCTAACTTTAGTGGCTCTTTTAATAAAGGATTGTCCCTTAAATAAAGTTCTCCTGCTGCCAAATAATTAGCCGCCCTAAAATAAGCATCCATTTTTTCTAACTCTAAAGCATTTAATGTTCTTTTCATATTATCACACTACCCTAATATTTATTATAACAAATAACAAACAAAAAAACCATATTAACTTATTTTGAGTTTCGGTTTTTTACGAAAAATATTTATGAATTTTATATGATTCGAACAAAATAGTTCAAAAAATTAATTTTAATATCAATA
>CASEOP010000050.1 GCA_949289505.1 uncultured Mycoplasmatota bacterium | reverse complement strand
TTGTTTAATGATTTTTGATAAATATTATGAAGATTTACCTATTAGAAAAGTTAGTATTTCTTGTGGTAATATTCAAAATAAGGATGGAGTGCAGTTAAATATTTTTGATAATATTAAGGAAATTAAAGAACAAGAGCAAATTGATAAAGCTATATTAGAAATTAAGGATAAGTATGGAAAAAATGCTTTATTAAAAGCTTCTAGTTTACTTGATGATTCAACTATTTATGAGCGTAATAAGAAGATTGGAGGTCACAGTGCATGATTGATAGAGGTTTTATTAAATGGCAACCATTTAATTCTATTACCCCGCTTAAAGATACAATTAAAAGTATTAGAGAAAAAGAAACTTGGGTTAAGCCTACTTTATTTCCTGAAGAAATAAAAGTAATTAATGATGCTATAATGGAGGCTTATTATGCTAAGAATATGATTAATATTGTTTATTATGAAGAAAATAAAATTAAAAAGATTAAAAGTTTTATTAAAAAAATAAATCCAAGTTCAAAAGTTATTGAACTTGGATGTGGGAAAAAGATTTATTGGAAACAAATTATTCATGTAGATTCTTATGAATAAACATAGTAATATAACCAATTATGATAGAGCAAAGTAGCAGTAGAATGCCATGAATATAGTGGTCCTTTATTAGGGTCATTATTTTTATAATAGTTACATGGAGGTTTTATATTTAACCCTTTATTAATATCCCTTTTATATTCTTTATCAAGAGTATATAAATCATATTCAGCATGACCAGTTAAAAATACTCTTTTTTTGTCTTTAGACTCAACTATATAAACACCTGATTCATTAGATTTACTTGTTAATATTAAATCACTTCTTTTAGATATTTCACTTTCAATAATACTACAATATCTTGATTGGGGAATTAAAAAATAGTCGTTAAATCCTTTAGTTAAATTTGTTTCTTTTACAATGTAGTGTTCATATAGGCCTGATAGTTTTTCTTTTAAATAATATCTATTAATACCATAAAAATATTGTAAACCAAATTGAGATGCCCAACATAAGAATAAAGTTGATTTAACATTGGTTTTTGTATATTTAAAAAATTCTTTTAATTCCTCAAAATAATCAATATCATGATAGGCTATATGTTCTAGAGGAGCTCCAGTTATAATTATACCATCATAATAAGTATTTTTTATTTCACTAAATGAAGTATAATATTTTTCATAATAAGATTGTTTATCTTCATCAGCTTTTTTGGTATTTAAGTAAATAAAATCTAGTTCTACTTGTAAAAGTTTAGTATCTAATACTTCTATTAATTGTCTTTCCGTATCTTCTAGCGTTGGCATTAGATTTAATATACCTACTTTAACATGGGGTAATGATTTATTTAGATTAGAAATAAATGTTACTTTATTTGTTAATGTATTTTTTATGGGTATATCTTTTTTTAAATATATAGCCATTAGGCACCTCTTTCTTTGGACATTATATTATATCAAAATAATAATTAAAATATTTTTATTTTCTTTTTAACTTTACACTTTATTACTCATTATTTTTAAAATTAAATCATAATTATCATCTTGAGCCATTTTATTTTTTTTAATTAAATGACATTTATCACAACGATAAATAATTTTTAAAGTATCTTTTTTACCTTTTTCTACCCCTATTGGTTTTAATATACCATGGCAAGAACATAATCTATCACCTGGATATTCATCAATATGAAGACTACATAAACAATTGGGACAATGGTCTCTAGCTGTATAGGATAGTGGTTTTACCTCATAATTGCAGACTAAACAAGTAAAAGCTTCATCAATCATTTTAAATTTTTTAGTATCCATATTTACACCTAATTAAATTTAAATATTTTCCTGGCTAAACGATAGATAGGAATAGTTATTAGACGAGGTAATTTAGTTAGTTTAGCTAGTTTTAGTTTTTTAGCAACTAATTGGTTTTGGGCATTTAAATAGTGCCATAATTCTTTTTGTTTATTGGTTGCTTCTTTTGTATTTGCTAACTTACATAAAATGGTTGAGACAGTCATCATAATATCTAAATAATGAATTAAATAGTTTTGTAAATTTTGGGATTTAATTGATAAGGGGTTAAAAGCATCTATCATTATTTTAGTTACTTTTATTTGTTGATCTAGGCGACTAATCATTACTTTTTCATTAACTGATTGGTCGGTTCTACCTATATAATAGCGGTAAAATGGAACGTTTAAATAATACATAGTTTTAATATGAGGAAGAGGACAATAAACAAAAATATTATCAACATAAAAAGTATGTTCAGGTAAAGTTAAATTAATTTCTTTTAATATACTTGTTTTATATATAGCACTGTGCATTAAAATATATTCACTAACTTTAAATTTATGTGTTTCTTCCCAAGTAAATATTTTATTTTCAGGAAATACATGATGATAATTCATCTCTTTAGGCTTATTTTCTTTTTCATAAACATAATTCACAATAAACATATCTACTTCTATTTTTTTTAAGGTTTTAATAACTTGATTTAAAGATTGTTTATCTACCCAATCATCACTATCTACAACTTTAAAATATTTACCAGTAGCATATTTTAAGCCAGCATTTACCCCACTGCCATGGCCACCATTTTCTTTATCAATTACTTTAATCGTGTCTTTATGTTTTTTTTCGTAAGCTTTAGCTATTTTTAAAGTATCATCTTTAGAGCCATCATTGACTATAATTATTTCAACATCTTTTTTAGCTACTAAAATAGAGTCTATGGCTTTTTGCATGTAAGCACTTGAATTATAGCAAGGAATAACAAAAGTAATTAGTTTCATTTATAAACACCACTTTTCTTTAACTCTTTTACGGCTTCTAATATTTCGTTAGTCACTATTTTATTAATAGCTAAATTGCCAGGATTTTTTAGTAAATACTTTTTTAATTCTTTTAATTTAACGTATGTTAAATTAAAATTGCCATTTCTTTCTTGATCATCTAAAAACACATTAGCTAAATTATAAGTTTCATCAGTAAATATATAAAAGTAATATATTTCTAGGCTACGATTATTTCCTTTAACGGGATAATCTTTTAAAAAATATTTAAGACAATAAAATGGTTCGTAATCTTGGTTTAAAATTATGCCAGTTTCTTCTAAAATTTCTCTTTTTAAGCCAATTTGCAGAGTTTCCCCTTCTTCTAGGTGACCTCCAGGAAATTGGATTGTTGTATAAGCCTCAGCTAGTAATATTTCTTTAGCACTATTTATAATTAAGCCTTTTACTCTTATAATTTTGTCATTTATATCTTTTTCTTTGATATGGTCATAATTTATTATTTTTGTTTTCATACTTATCACTCTAATATTATTTTAATAGAAAATGAGAAAGAAAACTACATTTTTATTTTGGTATTTACATTTATTTAGTATATTCTTTGCAAAATTAGACCATCTTCTACTTTTCCACTTGGAAAATTTAAATCAATATGAGGAAATGTTATAATAAATTCATCTTCTAAATCTTCTTTTTTTACTTTACTAGACATGATTGGATATGTTCGATATTGATTATTAGATAAGGTGTGATATTTGAATAAATAAGCTAAAGCAATTAAGCTATCTTGTCTTGTAATTGGCTTTAAACTTTCTTCGAATCTTCTTAATTTTTCATACTCCCAAAAATCATTAAAACTTTTTGAAAAGTAATCTGCAATATTCGATAAGAAAATTAAATCATATTGCATTTTCATTTCTTCTCCTAAAGATAAGCAATCGCAATAATGAAAAGTGATATAAGCTTTTTTTAAATTTTCTCTAGTTTGATTGTAATTTTCTTCACTTTGTAAATAAGTGTTTTTAGTAATATTTAAAAATTCATTATTTATATTAATTAATAACATGTGAAATAAATTTAATTTTTTAGGTTTATCTTTTTGGATTTGGTAATTATAATTTAAAAGATGAGTCCAATAATACTTACTTTGGCTATCCATAAATGGAAATAATGGTTTCATTAATTCATTTAATTCTTCAAGACTTAAATTTTTTTCTATTATCTTTTTCATCCACTTTAAATAATCTTGATAGCAAAATGCCATCATTGCTGGTACTTTAATACCAAAATTATAGTAATAGGTTAGTTTATTTGTATCAAATGTATCAATATTTATAATACCTTGATAAATTAAATTTAAAACGTGATCTCCACTTGCTAAAACACTTAGAGCTCTTTCTTTGTTAGTAAAATCTATTTTTGACATATAGCCATGAATATTTTCATTTGTATATCTGTAAACTTTTTGATATTCACTAAATGGAATACCAAAAAAGAAAATTTTACCAGCCTCTACTTGTGTGTTTATTATTGTTTTGGTTGCTTCTAAAGCATTATTCATAACTAAATCCCCCTTTTATGAGTGTTATCATAACATATTTTGGCTGTTTTTTCAAATTGAAGATAACTTTTACTTTATTCCATATAAAAAAGCCTTTAATCAAGACTTAATTTGTAAAATGGTGACCTGTACGAGATTTGAACTCGTGAATGTTGCCTTGAGAGGGCAATGTGTTAACCGCTTCACCAACAGGCCAATAACTACTTGTAAAGCTATTTAATAATATCATATTAATAAGGCTTTTTCAAGCATTATTGGTTATAATATTAAGATACCATTTTCACTTCTTTTTTTATAACTAGGCACTAATAAAAGTTTTTCTCTTAATAATTCTCTACTAGTTATATTTAAGCCACCTATAGGGAAATTTCTTATTTCACCATCTTGATATAAATTATACATGTAGGCAGCATATATTTGCCCTTTAGCAGTTAAATTACTTTTTAGCGGTTCAAAAAGTTTTTTTAGTCCTATTATATTTATATCGGGTAAATATTGATATTCTAGGATGTTAGAGCATAAAATTAAATCATATTTTTCATTTGTTTTATATTCTAAAAGGTCGGTTAAAACAAAGGATTTATTTATTTTTAAAAGGTTTTGTTTTATATAATTGTAAATAGATTCAGTTTGTAAATAGTAATTGTAATAAGTTATTTCTTCTAAGGAAAAATAGCTATCTTTAGTTATGATTTGAAATAATGTTATGTCTTTTTTATATACACTTTGAAGAGTTGTATAATATTTAAATATTGGTTTCCAAAAGGCTTGATATGGTGGTAACATATGTTTTAAAATTAAATTAAATATTTGTTCTTCTAACTTAAAATTATTTTTGTTACTTTTAAATAAAAAAGTTATAACTTTTTTAAAATCTTCATAAGAAAAAGCTAATATTAATGCTTCTTTAATTCCTAAAGCATAATAGTTAGCTAAAGGATTTATGTCAATTAAATTTATTCTTTTAAAATCTTGATAAATTAAGTTTAAGTATTGATCACCACTGCTACATATGCTTAAAGCACTAAATCCTGTTATACCTTTTAAATACTTGCTAATACATTCATTGGTAAAGGCATAAACACTATAAGGGTTTGGAGTTCTAATATTATTTTTTAGAGCGTTTAAAATTGATTGGTTTAATTCTTCAATCATATTAAAAAAGTGCTTTCACACTTTTTAGTATTGCTTTATAAAAATGTTTAAACGCTCTAACATTTTAGTTTTACCTAAAAGTTTCATGATATCATATAAATTAGGAGTCATACTAGAAGTAGTTATTACAACACGCATAACCGTAGTAAAATCAGCAATATTTCCTTTGTAGTTTGAAGGATTATTTTTATATTCTTTCATGTTAACAGCATAAGACATTTTTTCACATAATTCCTTTATTTTATTAAACCATTCTTCTTCCGTATCTAAATCATTGTAATACTCATTTAAATAGGTAGTCATAATTTTTATAATTTCTTCCTTATCCGTTATTTTGGTAAATTCATAATTTAATTTTTTAGACCACTCTTCATCATATATATACCATGTTTTAGGGAAAATGCTTAAATAGTTTTCGTAGTCTTTACGAGGTTTTTTAGATTCCCTTTCAATGTTTAGAAAAGTTATAGTTTCATTTTTATATTTGCTTATTAAATTATATGTATGTTCATCATATTTTTGAGCCCAATTTAAATAATTTTCATATAATTCTTGAGCACTCATTTTAGATATATAATTCTTAGATATATTATCAAGCTTATCTAAATCAAATAAAGCTCCACTTGAACTCATCTTTTTAGGGCTAAATGGAAATTCATAAAATGGTTTATCAGGATTATTAGTGCGCCATTCTTCAAAGTTAGAATTGGCTATAGTAAGAACTGCATCTATAACAGCTAGAGTGGGATAGCCTTTTTCTTCGTAATAAAACATTAGTGCTTCTGGATCTTTTCTTTTAGATATTTTTCTTATTGTATCACCATCTTTTTTTAAAATTAAAGATGTGTGAATGTATTTGGGCATCTTATAGTCAAAAGCTTTAAATAATTCATAATGAAGGGGAATACTACTCATCCATTCTTCACCACGCACTACGTGAGTTGTACGCATTAAATGATCATCTACAACATGGGCAAAATGGTAAGTTGGAAGTAAATTTTCACTTTTCATGATAGGTACATCTATATCATTTTCAGGCATTTCAATTTTGCCTTTAGTTAAATCTTCAAAAACAAACTTTTTATTAAAATCTCCTTCTGAACGCAAGCGAATAGTAAATTTTTCACCATTTTTTATTCTTCTTGCTAATTCATCATTAGATATATCTCTAAATTTAGCATATCTACCATAAATACCAATTCTTTTTTTGGATTTACTTTGATATTCCCTTATTTCATTTTGTTCTTCACTTGTTAAAAAGCATGGATATGCCCTACCAATGGTAATTAAATATTTTATAAAAGCATGGTATATTTCTAAGCGTTCACTTTGAATATATGGACCATAATTGCCGATAGTTTCACCATTAAATTCATATTCATCAGGCATAATATTATAATGTTTTAAAATGTGATGAATAAAAGGTACTGCTCCTTCAACACTTCTTTTTTGGTCTGTATCTTCATTGCGCAAATAAAAAATGCCATCACTTGATTTGGCTAATACATAATTTATAATAGCACTCATCATGTTACCTATATGCATGAATCCTGTGGGAGAAGGAGCAAATCTTACTACTTTAGCCCCCTCTTTTAAATCACGTTTGGGATATATAGTTTCATAATCCGCAGGTGTTTTAGTTATATTTGGAAATATTAAGTCTGCTAATTCTTTGTTTGTCATATTAAACCTCTTTTCGCTAATATTATTTTACTTTATTAGATTAAAAAAAGCAAGTTTGCCTTGCACTTTTTTATATGTTATAGGTCTTGATAAGATTTCATAAATTCTTTTAAGACTTTAGATAAAGCTCTTTTTTCTATTCTAGATACATAGCTACGAGATATTTTAAGATTTTTGGCTATTTGTTTTTGGGTGTGTTCTTCTTCATTTAATAGACCATATCTTTTTATTATAATTTCTTGCTCTCTTGGGGTTAAAACATGAAAGTATTTTTTTAACATTGAAATATTATCTTTTAGATGAATAGTATCAGCTATATCTTTAGAATCATCTTTGATAATCTCAATTAAACTTACTTCATTGCCATCTTTATCATAGCCAATGGAATCATTTAAACTCACAGTATTAGCGACTTTCTTATTACTTCTAAAGTGCATTAATATTTCATTTTCAATACATCTAGCAGCATAAGTAGTAATCTTGGTTGCTTTACTTCGTTGATATGAATCAATCCCTTTTATTAAACCTATTGTTCCTATACTTATTAAATCATCAGTATCATAAGTTTTATTATCAAACTTTTTAACGATGTGCGCTACTAAACGCAAATTATGTTCAATTAAAATATTTCTTGCCTCTTTATCCCCTTTTAACATTTTAGTAATCATTTGTTCTTCTTCATCAGGTTTTAATGGCTCAGGAAATACCCCGTTTGAATAACTTCCAGTAAACATAAGCATGTCTTTAACAATATTAAGTAAACTTAAAAACATTTTTTCACTTCCTAATAAAATATACTCACTTTATAAATTTTTATGAAATATATCAAATAAGTATATATTATTCAAAGAATTTATCTATGCTAATATCTAAAATGAC
>CASEOP010000049.1 GCA_949289505.1 uncultured Mycoplasmatota bacterium | reverse complement strand
TATTATTAATGTTTACAAGCTTGTTTTTTTTGCCTCAAAAAGCTTTAGCAGCTGACAAAATAACCATTTATTTATTTAGAGGGGACACATGCAGTCATTGTGAACAAGCATTAGATTACATAAATGAAAATAGAGATTTAATACCTGATAATGTTGAAATCGTAACTTATGAAGTATGGGAAAATGAAGAAAACGCTAAATTAATGGATAAAGTTGCTGATATACTTGAAGTTGATAAAAATGATAATTATGGAACACCATTTTTTGTAGTCGGTGATAGTTATAATAAAGGATATCGCTCTGGGGAATGGCAAGAACTATTTACCATTGCAAATAAATATCAAGAAGAGAATAATTATGAAGATGTTGTAGCCCAAGTTATTAAAGAAGAAAAGTTAGAAGTTGATACCAAAACTTTAAATGATTTATATAAAGAGCCAAGTAAAGTAGTTACCATAATAGTTTACAGTGTATTTGGCATTATTGTTTTAGGCTTTATAGCTATGATTGTTTTTTCTAGAAAATAAATGACTTTAATTAGTTTCTTTTTTTTGATATAATATTTTTACTAAGAAAGGGTGAACCTATGAAAATTATTTTATTACAAGACGTAAAAAAAGTTGGCAAAAAAGATGAAATACTTGAAGTTAGTGATGGCTATGCCAATAATTATTTAATAAAAAATAAGTTAGCAGTTCCTCTAACGAAAAGAAGTAAAGAAGTATTAGACATAAAATTAGAAAAGTTAGCCAAAGATGAAGAAGAAAAAGTTGAATCTTTAACCAAAATTAAAAATGCTTTAAAGGACAAAATTATTTCTTTTCAAGTAAAAACAGGAAAAGAAGATAAAGTATTTGGTAAAATTTCTACTAAACAAATAGCGGATAAATTAAAAGAAATGGGATACAACATTGATAAAAAATGTGTTAAATTAGATAGTGAACTTGATGTTTTAGGCATTCATGAAGTTTTAATCGTTCTTCACAAACTAGTAACATTTAAAATAAGAGTAGAACTAAAAAAGTAAGTAGGTGAAATTATGGCACAAAGGGCACTACCTTGTGATATAGAAGCAGAAATGAGTGTTTTAGGTGTTGCTTTTTTAAACAGTAATGCTTTAGAAAAAATTAATGATGAAGTAACACCTGAAATGTTTTTTAATGAAAAAAATAGAATTATTTTTGATGCAATAATTAGTTTATATAAAGCCGGAACACCAGTTGACATAATGACTATTAAAGCAGAACTAGACAAGAAAAAAGCTTTTAATGAAATAGGCGGTATTAACTATTTAACTGAAGTTATTGATTCCGTTGTAACATCAGCTAATTTAGAACATTACATAAAAATATTAAAAGATGCTACGATTAGAAGAAATGTTATAAATACTGCTACTGATATTGTAACTAGTGCTTATAATGATGAAAATATTACTAGTATGCTTGATAATGCTGAAAGAAACATTTTAAATGTTGTAAGAGCAAGAACATCTACGGAATTTGTACCAATCCATGAAGTACTAAGAAGAGCCCAAGAAAGGCTAGAGGAACTTGCTAAAAATAAAAGTGATATTACCGGTATTAGAACAGGCTTTTATGATTTAGATCGAGCAACAGCTGGTCTCCATGGAGGCGAACTTATCATTTTAGCAGCTCGTCCTGGTATGGGTAAAACAGCCTTTGCCCTAAATATTGCTACTAATGCAGCTTTTTCAACTGATAAAGCTATTGCCATTTTTAACTTAGAAATGTCAGCAGAAATGCTTGTTAATAGAATGATTGCTAGTGTTGGGGGAATAGATTCATACAAACTTAATACCGGTAAATTAGAACACAACGATTGGAAAAGATATAATGAAGCTTTAAGTAAACTTGCCGAAACTAACATTTATATAGAAGATAATGCGAGCATTACTGCACCTGAAATAAAAGCTAAATGCCGTCGTTTAGCATCTCAACCAAGTGGTTTAGGATTAGTAGTAATTGATTATCTCCAATTAGTTACAACCGGTTCAAATCGAGTTGAATCAAGGCAAGTTGAAGTATCAGAAATATCTCGTAGTTTAAAAACCATGGCTTTAGAGTTAGATGTGCCCGTAATTGCTTTAGCACAATTATCTCGTAGTGTTGATAAAAGAGAAAATAAAGAACCGGCTCTAGTAGATTTAAGAGAATCAGGCTCGCTTGAACAAGATGCTGATTTAGTATTATTTTTAAATCGTAAGGATTATTATGAAGCCAAAACAGATAAGAAGGAAAATATTGTTCCCATCGACATAATTATAGCAAAACATCGTAAAGGCTCTACCGGATTATATCGTTTATTATTTGAACTAAATATGAGTAATTTTAAAAATTATTTACATGCTGATAATTCTATAGGAGGTTATAATGCATAAAAAAAATATTATCATAACAATATTAATTACTTTAATCGTCACAAGTATTCTTTTTTTAAGTAATATGGCTGATAAAGTTTTAACACCAGCAAATTACAAATATCAAGTATATTTACATGGGGAAATGATTGGGATTATTAATGATAAAGACGAACTATATAATTTAATAGACAAAAGTCAAACTACAATTAAAGATAAATATAATGTAAACAATGTTTATCCTCCCACTGATTTAAAAGTTATAGCCCTAAACACTTATAATAACACAACAAATGATATTAACGAAGTTTATAAAACAATCGAGGAAGTAGATAATTTTACAATCAAAGGTTACACAATAACAATAAAAAATGAAGAAGATAGTATAACAATAAACGTCTTAGACAAAGAATTATTTAAAGAGGCATTAATTAATTTTGTTAATTCATTTTTAGACGAGGGAGTATATGAAGATTATATCAACAATTCCCAAGAACAAATAGTTGATACAGGATCTATCATCGAAAACATGTATTTTGAAGAAACTATAACGATTAAAGAAGCTTATATTAGTGTCAATGAAAAAATATACACTGATGTCAATGAGTTAACGCAATATCTTTTATTTGGTGAAGATCCAGATATGGAATATTACACAGTAAAACTTGGAGATACAATTGAATCCATTGCTGATGAATACGAATTAGGAACTAGTGATTTATTAACTATTAATCCTAGTCTAAAAAGTGAAGATGTAGTATTAAGAGTTGGTAGTAATCTTAATGTAACCTATATTAATCCTATCCTAAATTTTGTTTATGACTTACATCGTGTTTCTATTCAAGAAATAGCTTATGAAATTGTCGAAGAAAAAGATAATACTGAATATACTTCTTATGAAGAGATTAAAACTCCAGGTCAAAAAGGAGAAGAATTAGTAACTGAAAAATTTACTGTTACGAATGGTATTCAAGCTCAAGGTTCGGAAATTGTTAGTTCTGAAACTATTAAAGAGCCAATAAATCAGGTTGTAATAGTAGGTACTAAGAAACCAACTAATACCTATATTCCGATATATCCTCCAGTATCAACCGGTATATGGGGCTGGCCAACAGCAAGACCATACGTTATTACTAGTTATTTTGCTAGCCGTTGGGGTACTCATCATGACGGAATAGATATATCTGGTACAGGTCATGGTTCACCAATATATGCGATAGGTAGCGGTACAGTTGTATACGTTTATAGTGGATGTCCAGCTAAAGGTTATGGTCTTGGCGATACTTGTGGAGGTTCCCTTGGAAATTATATTGTAATTGATCATGGAAATAATATGTATGCGCTATACGCTCACAATGCAAGTAATAGTGTATCAGTAGGTCAAACGGTTAATCGTGGCCAAGTAATTGGCACTATGGGTAGCAGTGGTAGAGCAACAGGTACTCACTTACATTTTGCTATATCTTATGGTTACCCATATAAAGTAGGTTCTTACTTTATTAATCCAATGGGGTTATACTAATGAAAGTATGTGTATTAGCTAGTGGTTCAGGGGGCAATTCCACTTATATTGAAACAAACGAACATAAAATATTAATTGACATTGGTAAAAACCGTAAATATATAGTAGAAAAATTAGAAAGTATTGGGGTAAATCCTGATGAGATTGATTACATATTTATAAGTCATTTACATGATGACCACATATCTGCTTTAAAAATCTTTTTAAAAAAATATCATCCTACCATAGTTATATCTCATGCAATGTTTAAAGAATTAGATGATATTCATAATTATGAACATGTTTTAATCTATGAAGATGAAGTAACATTAAATAATTTAGAAGTAAAATGCTTTCACTCTTCGCATGATGCTACTGATTCCCGTAATTTTCTTTTTGAATCTAATGGCCACTCAGTAGTTTATGTAACTGATACAGGTTATGTAAATCACAAAAATTTTAAATATCTCCAAAATAAAGAAATATATTTATTTGAAAGTAATCATGATATTGAGCGCCTTCAACACGGACCTTATCCTGATTGGCTAAAACAAAGAGTATTATCTGATTATGGTCATTTATCTAATAATGCTTGCAGTGTTTACTTAACAAAGTTAATTGGGAATAATACTAAAAAAATATATTTAATGCACTTATCAGAAAAAAATAATACTGAAGAATTGGCCTTAAATGAAATAAATAATATTTTTGATACTTATAATATAGCTTTTAGAGATATAAAATGTGCTAAACCTAATGAAGTTAGTGAAGTGATTGAAGTATGATAAAAATTATTTGCATGGGAAAATTAAAAGAACAATATTTAAAAGATTTAGTAAAAGATTATACCAATAGAATTAATAAATATCATAAATTAGAAATCATTGAGTTAAAAGATGAAGAAAATTTAGAGAGTGAAGCTTTAAATATTTTAAAGTATATTGGGGCTAATGAATATGTTATTACTCTAGAAATAGAAGGCAAAATGGTTGATAGTAAAAACTTTGCTAAATTAATAGATAAAACATTTATTAACTATAGTACTATAACTTTTATAATAGGTTCATCAACAGGGTTAAGCAGTAAAATAAAAGAAAAAAGTAACTTTAAACTTTCTTTTTCTAATTTTACTTTTCCTCATGGCTTATTTAGAGGTATATTATTAGAACAAATATATCGTGCTTTCAAAATAAATAATCATGAAAATTATCATAAGTAAACAATTAAAAAATATATAAATTTACAAGAAAGAAGTAGTGTAAATGATTGGTAATGATTGGGATAAATATTTAAAAATAGTTTGGGATAGCCCAGGATTCAAAAAATTTTATCATATTGTCGAAAATGAATATGAAAATCATACGGTATTTCCGCCCAAAGATCATATTTTTGAGGCTTTAAAACTAACAAGTTATCAAAATACAAGGGTAGTTATCGTTGGACAAGATCCATATCACGGAGTTAATGAAGCCCATGGTCTTTCTTTTTCTGTACAAAAAGGTATTAAAATACCTCCATCACTTCAAAATATTTATAAAGAACTTCACGATGATTTAAAAATACCTCCAGCTTCTCATGGCAATTTGACTAATTGGGCTAAAGAGGGAGTATTAATGCTTAATGCAGTATTAACTGTTATTAAAGACACTCCTGCATCTCATCGTAAATTGGGATGGGAAAGACTTACGGATTATATAATTAAACTTTTAAATGATAAAAAAGAACCGGTGGTATTTATACTATGGGGTAATTTTGCTAAAGAAAAAGCTAAATATATAACCAATCCCAAACATTTAATTATAACTAGTCCTCATCCCTCACCATTTGCAGCTCGTTATGGATTCTTTGGCTCTAAACCATTTAGTAAAACAAATGAATTTTTAAAGCAAAACGGTTTAAAAGAAATTGATTGGCGGATAGAAAAATAGACGACTTACATTTTAAAGTCGTCTATTATTTCATCATCCATGTCTTTACCGTCAAAAAATAATTTAACTTTAAAGCCATGAATTTTAGCAATTATATTAGTCGGAAATTTTCTGATTATATCATTTTCTTCACTAGTGTTTTTATTATAATAATTTTTAATCGCAGTAAGTTTTTCATCCAATCTTTTTATATTCTCTATTTCTTTTACAATTTCCTCATCGTTATTTAAATTTAAATCATCAATCATCTTCAATATTAAAGTATAGCCTTCATTTAATTTTCTATCCATTTCAAAATTAGACAAATTAATATCTTTTAATTTTTCATATTCTTTAAAATAATTTTTATTATTATCCATATTAGTTCTAATATGATTACTTACCCGCATTAAAGTATCATATTTTATTCTAAGTGTCTCATCAATTATGGCTTCAGCTTCATTAATTTTAGTCTTTAAATCATTTAAAACGTTAAATGAAATAGCATAGTAAATACCTATTAAACAAGATATTATTAATAAAATTAAAAAAATTGATAATCCTAACATATTCTTCACCATAAAAATTATATCAATTTTTTATTTTTTTTTAAAGTATTTATTTTTTAAAAAGAAAAAATCCTTATAAAAAGGATTATCTTTTAACAGTTGGAACATCTAACAATGCGTTAATTTCTTCTATTAAGCTTAAAGCATTCTTTAAATTTGCTTTATTATCATCTATCATATTACTATAATCGTTTAATGCTAAATCTTCATTACTAACTTCAGGCATAAATGTTCCATCTATAAGATTACTACAACTATCTAACCACTGCTTTAAAGATTTAATAGAATCCTGTAAATCAACCTTTAAAGCATTAAGTTGAGGTATATATTCAAATGAAACATTCATTAATTTTAAAAGTTTTACATGATTTACCATCGCAATAGCAATTACAATTTTTTCATTTAACCCATAAGTTTTATAATATAAATAATTTAATGTTAAATAAGCTTTTAATAAATTTTTAACTACTTTTTCTTCTTTCATAACATTCCCCCTAAAATAGCAAATTTTTATTTATTTCTATTTTTGTTACTTAATAATTCATTAATTACATCAATATTTTTTTGTATTTGCATTAACTTAATTGCATTAGCGTAAATAACTTTAGTAGCCTCAGCACTATGTGAATCACTAACCTTACCTAAATTAAGTTGTCCATTTCTTTCCATAATATTAGCCATTAATAAACTATTTTGTAACTCATTAGCCTTAATCTCTAATTCCTTTTTAATAGATGAAAAATAAGAAACAGCATGTTCAGTTAAATCTTCATTACCTAATTGATCCCTATAGCTTAACAAAATTTGTAATATTTCCTCTTTTAAATTTTCATTAATAACTGACATATATAAATTATATAACATCATTAAATCTCTTTGCAAAATATTATTATTAGTTTCTTTAACATAGTCATGATTTAAAAGTGTATTATATTTAATATTTAATTCCTCAAAATTTTTAACTAAATGTGTACTTTGATTCATTTGCCAATAAATATTATTTCCATTTATTTTTATAGCAATTAATATATTTTCTAAATTACCGCTTGTTAATAACTGATTAAACTCTTTTTCGCTTAAATTAGCAAATTGATCCCATTTAACGTGTTTAAAAGGTTTACCAATAACATATCTTTCTTCGCTTTTATCAATATTATTAACTATAGTAAAAGCAATTGCCTCATTTGGTAATTGTGGCATAACATCATTAATAGGAAAAACTAAATTCCTTCCATCATCTAAAGAAATTAAAACATAATTCATAATTTTTCTCCTTTCTAATGTCGAATATAATAACACATAATTAAAATAAATGCAAATTTGCATGTTTTATTTATGTTATAATAGCATCTATCAAAAAAAGGGGGATTATTATGACTTATTTTGATGCTTTAACTTTATTAAATTTAAAAGAAAATTTTACTAAGGAAGAATTAAAAAGAAATTATCGAAGATTAATGAAACAATATCATCCGGATTTATTAGTTAACGCTAATGTTGAAGAACAAAAAATAGCTGAAGCAAAAGCTAAAGAAATTAATGAAGCTTATGATATTTTAAGTAAAGGAAAAGTTTTGGATTCTAAAAAAGACTATATTGAAATGTTACATAGAAAATTAATTGTCTATATTTCAGATTTTGACAATGAGGAAATAAAAAAATATAATAAAGCAATATAATGTTTTAAAAGTATTTATATACACTGATGATAATAGTAAAATTAATAGGGCTGTAAAATATTATGGATTAAAGAAAAAAGATGCCTTAAAAGAAATAGATAAAATTAATAAAGCACGTAGCAAACACTATAAATATTATACTAATTTAGAATGGAATAACCCTAATCATTATGATATATGTCTAAATAGTAATATTGGCATAGAAAATTGTGTAAATATTATTAAAGAATTAATTAATAAAAAAGAAGGTTGAAATAAACTTTCTTTTTTGTTAATATTTTTTTGGTGATAATAATGAATATTGATGTCTTAGTATTAGGAAATTTACAAAACAATTGTTACATAATAAAAAAGGGTGATATATGTATGATAATTGACCCATCTTGTAACGCACAGTTAATTAAAGAAAAATGTAAAGGATTAAAAGTAGTGGAAATATTAGTAACTCACCACCATTTTGATCATGTCGGAGCCTTAGAAGAATTAGAAAATACTTATAATATAAAGCATAATACTTTCCCTAAAATATTTAATTATGAAATAATTAAAACTCCAGGCCATTCTAGTGATTCTATAACTTTTTATTTTAAAGATGAAAAAATTATGTTTACTGGTGATTTTTTATTCTATCATACTATTGGTAGGTGTGATTTACCAACGGGAAATATTGAAGATATGCAAAAAAGTTTAAAGCAAATTAGTAAATATCCTGATGATATAAAAATATATCCAGGCCATGGCAAAAATACTATTTTAGGGGAAGAAAAAAAGTTTTTTTCGCACTATTTTTAAATAAAAAAACGCTCAATTAGAACGTTTTATCTGAATAATCATGATTATATCTTATTTTTTCTTCAAAAGTAATATAATCTAAATAAATCATTCGGAGTAAATACCAATCTCCCGTTTTAGGATCACTCATAATTAAATGATCTCTTCCAGCTTCTTCAACTATCCCATCGTATACTTTATCTCGCCATTCATTAGCATCAGGATAAGTAAAATAAGCTTTAACTTTTTTTCCTTTATTTAATCTTAAAATATTTTCAATAAAACTTTGTTCCATTGGCAAACTTTCAGCATAGCTATAATTACCTGGTGGACTAGTCATATTAGTATTATTAGTTGTATTATTAGTTGGAAAAGTTGGATTACCAAAAAAATTACCGTTCATAAAAACCATCCATTCCTTTCACTTTGTTCAAGGCACACATAGTAATGAAAACTTGAATAAAATTTATTTTACATTTATAATA
>CASEOP010000048.1 GCA_949289505.1 uncultured Mycoplasmatota bacterium | reverse complement strand
TTTATTATTCATACTAATTATCACTCCTATCTTAATAATTAGTATATCATATTTTCAAAAATTACCTGCGAAAAAAATTTACACCCGTGGACATACTTTAAACATTGTGCTATAATAACCAATATTCAAAGGGGGAAATTTTATGCACTTAAAAGAACTTTCTATAGCTGAATTTGATGGCTTTGCTAAAAGTTTTCCTATAAGCTCTTATTATCAAAGCTCTAATTACGCACTTTTTATGGCAGAAATGGGATTTGACTATGAGTTTGTAGGTTTAGTTGATGAATTAGGGGTAATTAAAGCTGCATCATTAATTTTAATAAAAAAAATAAGTTTATCTTGTAAATATGGTTATTGCCCTAAAGGTTTTTTAATTGATTATATGAATTTTGATTTGTTAAAAAGTTTTGTGGAATTATTAAGAAAATATTATGAGAAAAAGTTAACTTTTATTAAAATTAATCCGGAAATAGCAATTGGTGAAATTAATCCACTATCACAAATAACTAATTATAATCAAAATATTGTAGTTAGAGATTATTTGAGGCAATTAGGCTTTTTAAAACTTAGGGATAATAAATACTTTGAAAGTTTATTTCCGCGTTATAACGGGATTGTTAATTTAAAGGAATATAATTTTGATAACTTAAGTAAGAACACAAAAAATAAGATTAGAAAAGCTTTAAAAAAAGGATTAGTTTTCGAAAAGTCGGGTAGAGAAAATATTGATGTTTTATTTGATTTTGTAAAAAGAAAGAAAAATAATGATGCTGTTTATTATAAGAATTATTTTAATGTGTTTGATAAAGATATGGCAGCAGATATTTTCTTAATAAAATTAGATTATGAAAAATATTTAATAAATAGTAAAAAATTATATGATGAGGAATTAATTAAAAATAATATTATATCTAAAAAATTAATTGAAAGTTCAAGTGAATTATTTATAAAAGAAAAAATGAATTCGGATAAAAATTTGTTATCTTATAAAAATGATATTGAAATTGCTAGTAAAGGTTTAAATGAACATAAATATGTTTATGTTGGTGGAGCTTTTGTTATTAAATATTTAAATAGAGTTCATATTGTTATAAGTGGATTTGATAAAAAATATAAACATTTTAACCCTAATTATTTTCTTCATTATCAATTGTTAGAATATTATAAAAATGATTATAAGTTTATGGATTTAAATGGTTTAACAGGAGATTTTAGTGATAATAATCCTTATAAAGGTTTAAATAAATTTAAGTTAGGATTTAAGCCACATTTTTATGAATTTATTGGTGAATTTGATTTTATTATAAACGAACATAATTATCGTAGTTTAATTAAAAAGGGATTATTAGCTAAAGAATTTAATAAAAAAACGAAAGATAAATAATTATTTTTTCTTTCGTTTTTCTTTGACTTTATTTGGTTTTTTCTTTTCTATTACTCTTATGTTAGGATCTTTATAATAGCTTTTTGGTTCTTTACTTTCATTTAATAAATTTCTTTTTATTTGTTCTTTACGTTTTTTTTCGGCCATTACCTTTCTTGGGTCTTTTTTCTTTTTTTCACCCATCTTGCTTGCATTTTCGTTTATACTAGATAATCTTGTTAATTTCATTATGTCTTTTCCTATTATAAATAATGCGGGAATTAAAATACATAATAACCATCCTGCTTTAGATGCTAAGAATTTTTGAATGTGTCCTAGGCCTGGTATTCTTATTATAACTTTACCTATAATATTATTTAGTTTTGTACATGAATCATCTTCTACATTATTAGCATCACCTTTGGTAATGTAACAAATATTTCCTTCTTCATCAGTTTCTATCGCTTTTATACGATGAGTTATAGTCATATTTGCTGTTAATACACTTGTTGATCTAAACGTAATTACATCACCAACTTTTAAATCATTGGGACTTTCAACTTTTTTATTAATAACTGCATCTAAAACATTTATGTTCGGAACCATTGAACCAGTTGCTATGGTGTATATTGAAAATTTTGGTTCATAACCACTACCCTTTTTTATATAATTTTGGTTAGCTATGTAATAATATATTAGAAATGCTGCGATTAAAAGTAAAATAACAAATAGGGTCCATGATAATATTTTTGATATAATGTGTATGATTTTACGCCATAAAGTTTTATTATCTTTCATTTTGACCCTTCCTATTCTACTATATATTATAGCCTAATTGTTTTGAAATTACAATATTATTATGAAAAAACCTATCAATATGATAGGTAAAAATTATTTTTATTGAATAGCATCAAAAGTTATTTCAACGGTTCCTGTATATCTTACTCCTTGATTATAATCTTGGCTATAATCGTGATAAATAAATTTGTAATTCATCTGGAATGTAGCAGTTTCGCCAGGAGCAATTACGAGGTTGCTATATACTGTTTTGTCACTAGTTAAAGCTGGTGTTTCTTCAATTAAAACTTTACCATCTTTTACTAAATTAAAGACAAATTCGTTATTTTTAAATGTGTTTGATACTTTTACTAAATTAATATTGTAAACTAAAGTTTGATCAGATTTGTTAGTAACTGTAAAAGCATGTGTTCCTTCCCATCCAGGAATAATATTTGTTGCGTTCATGGCCTTCGTAAAACTTACCATTAATGAATCATTGCTAATTTCGTAACTTCCTTCTCCTTCGTCAGAAGTTGAAGGTTCAACTGATTTTATAATAGTTACATAGTAAGTCTTTGTACTTCCATTTTCAGCAGTTACAGTAATTGCTACCCGTGTACTTTCTTCGGTTAAATTAATTACTCCTGTTCCTGTAATTTTCGCTTTAGGATTTAAAGCAGTTGCTTCAACAACAATACTATTTAAATTCTTTTCTACATTTACAGTATAATTAGTGATTTTATTATTAAAATTAGGTTTTAAATTATAATTACCAACTTTAATTCCACTTAAATTAGCATCATAATATAAATCATCATAACAATTGTAGTCACACGCTCCATCATTATCTTCATCAATATTAATATCAGGTTTACCATCGCCATCAATATCTATATTGGTATCAGGCACGCCATCACCGTTTGTATCACAATTTATGTTGCAAACACCATCACCATCGGTATCTTGATTTATTAAATTGTCATCTGGTTTGCCATCGTCATCAGTATCTATATTGACATCTGGTTTGCCATCTTTATTTATATCAATATTGATATCTGGTTTGCCATCATTATCTGTATCACAATTGACATCACATTTGCCATCACCATCAGTATCTATATTAATATCTGGTTTGCCATCATTATCTATATCAATGTTTATGTCAGGCCAGCCATCACCATCAGTATCGCAGTTTATGTCACATTTGCCATCGTTATTTGTATCTTGATTCATAAGGTTTTCATCAGGTTTGCCATCACCATCGGTATCTATATTAATATCAGGCTCTTTATCTTTGTCAATATCTAAGTTAATATCTGGTTTGCCATCGCCATCAGTGTCTATATTAATATCAGGTTTGCCATCACCATCAATGTCGATGTTTATATCAGGCACACCATCGTTATTTGTATCACAATTTATATCGCATTTACCATCGTTATTTGTATCTTGATTTATTAGGTTATCATCTGGTTTGCCATCACTATCAGTATCTATATTATAGTCAGGTTTGCCATCGCCATCATAATCAATGTTAACATCAGGTTTGCCATCGCCATCAGTGTCGATGTTTATATCAGGTTTATTATCACCATCAGTGTCGATGTTTATATCCGGTTTATTATCACCATCAGTGTCAATGTTTATATCAGGTTTATTATCACCATCAATGTCGATGTTTATATCCGGTTTATTATCACCATCAATGTCTATATTAATATCTGGTTTGCCATCGCCATCAGTATCTATATTGTAATCAGGCTTATTATCACCGTTTGAATCACAATTTATATCACAAGTGTTAGTATTATCGAAGTCTATATTAATATCAGGCCAGCCATCACCATCAATATCACAATTCAAATCGCATTTGCCATCGCCATCAATATCCTTATTTAATTGATTTATAATTTCACCATCTACTTGAATATTAAAGTGAGGTATTAAATCACCATTATAATCAATATTAATATCAGGTTTGCCATCACCATCGGTATCACAATTAACATCACATATACCATCACCGTTAGTATCACAATTCAAATCGCATACACCATCGCCATCGGTATCGCAGTTTAAATTGCATTTTTTATTACCGGAAATAGAGAAGAAAATTCCTAAAAGAGTTGTCAATATAATTAATAAGCATAATATAATAATTATGATGGTTTTCTTTTTATTCTCTCTTTCCTCTTCTTCTAATAAAGCATATTGTTCTTGTAAATTACTATCGTTCATTTGGAACACTCCCTACTTTTGTATTTAATTGTTTTAATCAGCAAATTCTACCTTTACATTACCATTAAAAGTTTTGTTTGCATTATGATTTTGATTAGCATTTGTATCTACATAATTAATTTCTAATGTATAATTATAAGTTGTTTCAACACTAGTAGTTTTAGTCTCTTTTAAAAGGGTAATTTTTCCGTTTGCAGTAGTTAAATCACCACTAGCTAAAGTACTACCATCTGAACCTTTTAAAGTATAAGTTAATTCGTTTGCATTTAATATACAACCATTTGTGGCATTTGTACATTTTTCAAAAGTATTATTACTAATATCTAATACTATAGCATATGTTGCACTGTTTTCGTTAGCCGTTGGGGTGATTTTAACACTAAACTCTTTAGATGCTAAATCCCCAGGAATTGCATTATTTAAACTTAGAATACTACTTCCAGCATCATAAGATACTTTAATCAAATCGGCAGTTGAGCCTGATACTGAGGCACCATTACCTGTAATGTTAACACTACTTGCAAAATAAGCAAAAGATACACCTATTAAAGCTATACTAAAGCATAATACGGTTGATAAAATTATATTCTTCTTTGTTACGCTCATTAATAAGACCTCCATATTATGTTTTAATCATATCAAATTATTAGCTTATTTTCAATATCTTTTTAATTCTTTTATAAAAAAATTATATGTTATATTTTAACAACATTTAATAGTAGATTTTTTAAATATATTTCTAATTCCATATAATCATTTAATTTAGTATCTGATTTATTCCTACTTCTATAATATCCTTCTATTAACCAAAAACAATTATCCTTATAATTAAGTTTTAAATATTCAATTATTTTTGGTATTTCACATAGAGATATATAAGCAAATTTTATTTCTTTGTTTAAATTTTCCAACTCTTCTATTCGCGTTTTAAAATAATTTTGAACAAAGGTAATATTACTAGTCATTAATCCACTAGTTTTAAATTCTATAGCACATACTACATTTTCAGGATTAAAAATATTATATGCTTTTTCTTTATTGCTTATATTTTTCTTTAGTATTAACATATCCCATTCTATATTACTTCCTTTAATATAGACATTAAGTTCACTTACTTCATAGGTATTATTTATAATATTTTTTATGTATTTTCTTAATGTTTGTGCAAAAATGTTACCACTTATTTTATTACAATTATTTAGTGGATAAGAACCAATAAATTCGTCATACGCATTATTATAATCGTTAAATATCATTTTTTCTTCTTCTCCTCATTCATTTAATTATAAATATCTAGCTTTTTGGTTGTAAAGTATTTTATTGCAAAAAAAATCTATCTTATGATAGATTTTAGGTTTTCAATAGTTTTTCTATTATTAGTTTTAGTCTTTTGCAGTACTAACAGTTGCTTGTGTTACATCTAAATCTAATGTTATTGCATCGCCCATATCTGCGTTTTGGTCACCAGAATTAGGATACTCTACAACTACATAATAATAGTATGAATTATTTATAGCAGCTTCACTGTCAAGATCAAAGCTTTCTGCTTTTACTGAAATTTCTTGAGATGTTTGACCTGCTGTTAGTGTACCAGTTTCTCCTACTTTAGTACCATAGTTTGCGGCTAATGCGGCAGCATTTTTTGTACATGTATAAGAATATTGGTCTTCTCCTCCAACATTAGATACACTTAAACTGCATAATGCATCCAAATCAGCTAATGCTATTGAATCTTCATTATTTTTTTCAGCTCTATAAATTGTGTATTGCAAATTAGTTGCAGTCTCATTTGTGTAAGTTAAATTTACATTATAAGCTACTGTAGATGTGCTTCCTGCTGATGCAGCGTCTTTTTTAATTTGTACGCCAGCGCCTAATACAGCAATACCACCCGGATATTCTAAGTAAGCCTTTTGATTAGCAGATGAAGTTACATTAACTGATGCTATATTTGCAGTCGTAGCATCGGCACTAGCATTGCTTGGATCATTAGGAGCACTTGTTGCTGTGAAGTATGCAAATGTTGCACCTACTACTGCTACTAATAATGTTGCTACAGCGATAACTGTCAAAAGAATTGTGTTCTTCTTTTCCATAACTATTGTCTTACCTCCTTTACTGTAAAAATAATATCAAAAAAATTTTATTATTTCAATACTTTTTTGTGTTTTTTGTGAAAAAAATTATTTTAATTATTTTTTAGTGTCAAGGATACTCTTTTTTTGTCTTTGTCAATACCTAAAACATAACATTTTACAATATCCCCTACACTTAATACTTCACTAGGGTGTTTAATAAATTGGTTTGTTATCTCAGATATGTGAACTAAAGCATCATTTTTTAGTCCTATATCAATAAATGCTCCAAAGTCAATAACATTTCTAACTGTTCCTTCAAGTTCCATACCAATACGTAAATCATCAAGTGTTAAGATATCACTTTTAAGTATTGGGGCATTTAATTCATCTCTTGGGTCTCTTAATGGAGCTATTAAAGATTTTATGATATCTTCTAAGGTGTATATGTCAGTGTTTAGTTCTTTTGATGTTTCCTCAACATTTATTGGTTCAAGAATTTCTTTTATTTTGGCTGTTCCTATGTCAGTTTCTTCTAAATTATATTTTTTTAGTAATTCTTTAGCTATATTATAACTTTCGGGGTGAATACTTGTTTTATCAAGATTATTTTTAGCATCAGGTATTCTTAAAAAGCCTATTGATTGCTCGTATACTTTCTCACTAAATACTTTAGCTAATTCACTTCTAGTAAGAATTTTGCCAGCTTTTTCTTTGTACTCTATTAATTTATCTATCATTTTTTTATTTAAGCCAGAAATATATGATAATAACTCTCGTGAGGCCGTATTAACATTTACTCCTACTTGGTTTACGGCAGTTGAAACAACAAATTCTAGTTCACTATCAAGTTTTTTTGGCGTTACATCATGTTGATACATACCTACCCCTATACTTTTGGGATCAATTTTTACTAACTCACTTAATGGGTCGATTAAACGTCTTGCAATAGATACAGCACTACGTTCTTCAACATGTAAGCTTGGAAATTCTTCTTGAGCAAGTTTTGAGGCTGAATATACACTAGCACCTGCTTCATTTACTATTATATATGATACGGACTTATTTGCCTCCTTAATTACTTTAGCTATAAATGCTTCACTTTCTCTTGATGCTGTTCCATTACCTATGGCTATGATATCAATATTATATTTAGTTATTAAGTCTAATATTTTATTTTTGGAACCTACATAATCATTTTTAGGTTCATGGGGATATATAACATCAATATGTAATAGCTCTCCAGTAGGTGATATTACAGCTAGTTTGCAACCTGTTCTAAATGCTGGGTCAAAACCTAGAACTGTTTTGCTTTTAATTGGAGGTTGCATTAATAAATTTCTTAGATTAATGCCAAAATTGTGAATTGCTTGTTCTTCAGCTTTTTCTGTAGCTTCACTTCTAAGTTCTCTTTCAATACTTGGTAATATTAATCTTTTTAAAGCATCATTGATACTAGCTTTTAATAGTTTAGTTGTTTCTATATTATTTTTATGAATAAGTTTTGTTTCTAAATACTTTGGTATTTCATCAGTTGGATTTTCTAAATTTACTTTTAATATTCCTTCTTTTTCACCACGATTTATAGCTAATAATTGATGTGGTTTTATCCATTTGAATTTCATTTCATAATTGTAGTATATTTCATAAGTTTTAGTTTCATCACTAGCATTCTTTTTTATACTTGATTTTAAAATACTATTTTTATACATATTATTTCTTATATATTTACGAAAATAAGCATTATCTGAAATATTTTCTGCTACTATGTAACAGGCTTGCTCTAAGGCAAAATCTAGGCTTGTTACTTTTTCGTTTAAATATTTTTTAGCAACTTCTAAAATATTAGCATTTTCTCTAAATATTTCTTTAGCTAATGGCTCTAAACCCAATTTTATAGCTTCCGTTGCTTTTGTTTTTTTCTTTTCCTTAAATGGTCGATATAAATCTTCTACATCTATTAGTTTTTGGGCATTCATTATACTTTCTTTTAATTCGTCAGTAAGTAAGCCTTTTTCATCTATTAACCTGATAACATCTTCTTTTCTTTTTAATAAGTTTATGCCATAAGTATATACTTCGTTTATTTTATTAATTTCATTTTCATCTAAGGCACCAGTTCTTTCTTTACGGTATCTAGCAATAAAAGGTATAGTTGCTCCTTCACTTAATAATTCTAATGTATTTTTTACTTGGTATTCTTTAATATTTAATTCTTGACATATATTTTTAATAATTACTTCATTCATTTTTCTACACTCCTAGGTTTTAAATATAGCATATTTTAATAGATAAAACAATAGTTTATCTATTTGATTTTTATAGTAAAAATGCATTAGTATAGATATGCAAGATTATTTTTATGTGTTATACTATTTATAGTAGGGATTAGATATTTTCACACTAATAAGAAGTCTCCTCACCACTCTTAACGGTTTAATTCCTTGATTTATCTAAACATATGATAATGACGTTTCTTTTCTGGTACTAGAAACTATGGCATTATTTGTCCAGCTTAGGCTGGACTTTTTGTTAGGGCACTGCTATAATATGTTTTTATAGGTGATTGAGATGTTGAAAAGTGGAGTTATGATTTATGAACTTATTAAGTTATATTATGATTGTACAGGAAGTTTAAGTATTGAATATGATAAATTAGAAAAGGCTTTTTATACTCTTCAAGAATTAGTATGCAATAATTATGATATTACTTCTGATTTGGTTTTTTTAGAAGAAATAGATAATATAGAAGTTGAATTTGGTGATATTTTTATGGTTGATAATGGTGTATTATCTTATTCAATTGAAAATATTAATTGTTTGAAACAAAAGGATTTAGACGAAGATGATATATACAATTTAGATACTTTAGTACAAAACATTAATATATATAATGATTTAGATATACCTGTACCAATTAGTGATTATAAAGATTTGTTTGATTATAATGCGACTATTATAAAAAATTATATGATTTTAGCTGAGCAAGAAGTTAATAATGGAAGTTATAATATGGTTTCTTTTATATTTTTAAAAGAATTTATTAATTACTTTGATAAGTTATATTCTGGCTTGGGACAGGAGGATTTGCCTAGAATAAAAGTTATTTTTTCTTATTATAATAATATGTTTCTTTTAGATGATGATAGTGATTTTATTAATGCTGATTGGTATATTGTTTTATTTTCAAAGAATAAAAAGCAAGTTAATTCTTTGTTGTATGAAAAATTATTTCAATTAGTTAATGAAGATATGGAATATGTTGATGATGATAGTTTATTAGATTATATGCCTGATGATTATATATATGATGATGATATAGATTTTGAAGTAAGGGATAATGAAGAATTATTTGATGAAATTAGTTTCTTTTTAAAATATTTTACTATTTTATTTAATAAAACTATTCAGCGTTTTAGTGAAACGGGAATTAAAGATATACTTATTAAGAAAAAATATTTGTTGGTGGCGATACAGCCTTCGGTTGAAGAATATTTTTTAGCAAATGGTACTATAGATGATTTTACTATTAATATGCCAGAACAACATAAATTTACTGATACTTCTTTTATGGCTTTATATTTGACTGTTTGGGATACAATTGATTGTTTTAATTATAAAGATAGTGAAGTAAATGAAGAAAGATATGCAGATATGATTATAGGTAGCGTTTTTATCAGAAGTTTTTTAGATTTATGTGTTAATGAAAAGGCTAAAGATGAAATAGTAAATGAGATTATTAGTTATGGGTTTTATAAAAATCAAACTTGTACTATTGTTACTAGTTTGATCGATGATATTGTATTTGGGGAAAAAGGATTTAATTTGCAAAGGAATTATTAATTCGAGTCTTGTTAAACAAATAAGTTTGTGGTAAACTATACTAGCTTTTAAAAAGAAAGGAGCAATTTTTATGGAGAAAATTATAAATATTGCTGTGGTTGCTCATGTTGATGCTGGTAAATCTACTTTAGTTGATGCTTTGCTGGAACAAAATGGAGTTTTTAGTGAACATGAAGTTATGCAAGAAAGAGTTATGGATAGTAATGACTTAGAAAAAGAACGTGGTATTACTATTTATTCAAAGAATTGTGCTATACGTTATAAAGATTACAAAATTAATATTGTTGATACTCCAGGACATGCTGATTTTTCTAGTGAAGTTGAACGTATTATGAAAACAGTTGATACGGTTATTTTACTTGTAGATGCTTCAGAGGGGCCTATGCCTCAAACTCGTTTTGTTTTAAGTAAAGCTTTAGAGCAAAATTTAAAACCAATTTTATTTATTAATAAAATTGATAAAAAAGACGCTAGACCTTTAGAAGTAGTTGATATGACTTTTAATTTGTTTATGGAGCTTAATGCTACTGATGAACAATTAGATTTCCCTATTGTTTATGGTATTGCTAAAGATGGTATTGCTAAATTAGATATGACTAGTGAAAGTAATAGTATCGAACCTTTATTAGAAATTATTTTAAAACAAGTGGAACCATTTAAAGGTAGTGAAAATGATTCTTTACAACTTCAAATATCTAATCTTGATTATGATGAATATATTGGTAGACTTGGGGTTGGTAGAATTAATAAAGGGAAAATTAAAAATGGTGAATATGTAACTTTGATAAAAAATGATGGTAAAGAAGAGTCATTTAGAATTAGCAAATTATTTGTTAATGAAGGTATTAAAAGAGTAGAAAAAGATATTGCTTATTTTGGTGATATTGTTACGATTGCAGGTTGTGCTGATATTTCAATTGGTGATACTATTTGTGAAAAGGGAGTTATTAATCCTCTGCCACCTATTCATATTGAAAAGCCTACTTTAGCAATGAATTTCTTAGTTAACTCATCTCCGTTTGCAGGTAAAAGTGGTAAGTTTTTAACTACGCGTCATATTAAAGATAGACTTCTTAAAGAATTACAAACTAACGTTGGGCTAGTAGTAGAAGAATTAGATGGTACTGATGGCTTTAAGGTTAGTGGTCGTGGAGAATTACATTTATCTATTTTACTCGAAAATATGCGTAGAGAAGGATATGAACTTTCGGTTTCTAAACCTGAAGTTTTATTTGAAGAACGTGATGGTAAAAAATATGAACCTTTTGAAAAAGTAATTATAAATGTTCCTAGTGATTATTCAGGAACAGTTATTAATGATTTACAAGAGAGAAAAGCTCTTTTGGAAGTTATTACAAATAATGATGAAAATAGTTATGTTCATTTAGAGTTTTTAGCACCTACTAGAGGTTTAATTGGATATCGTAGTTCTTTTATTACTAACACTAAAGGTGAGGGAGTTATGGTTAGAAGTTTTTATGACTATAAGCCTTATGTAGGAGCTATAGCTAGAAGAAAAAATGGTGTTTTAGTTTCTATGGAAAATGGTAAAGCTTTAGGTTATTCACTATGGAATTTAGAAGATAGAGGAACTTTAATTATTGAGCCAGCGACAGAAGTTTATGTGGGTATGATTATTGGTATTCATAATAGAGACAATGATTTAGATGTAAATCCTTGTAAAAATAAAAATTTAACTAACACAAGAGCTAGTGGTAGTGATGAAGCTATAAATCTTACTAAACCTAAAAAATTTACTTTAGAAGAAGCATTAGAATTTATTGAAGATGATGAATTAGTTGAAGTAACACCTACTGATATTAGACTTAGAAAAAAAATACTTGATCCTAAAGATCGTTTTAGAGGTAATAGATAAAAAATAGAGAATTTGGTTTCTCTATTTTTTTATGGGTATAAACATACATTGTTTTTACATATGTTATTAGTTATAAATTTTCTTGAACCATCTGGATTTAAGATGTATTCGCTAGTCATGACTACATACGGATTGTTAGTATCTATTACACTTGCTTTGATGGTTATTTGATAGCCAACTAAACCTAGGCCACTAGTATTTTTAACTTTTTGAATTGTGGCCTCATGAGCTATATTATTTGAAGCATTTATACCCATTGAACCTAAATTATTGACTAATCTTGAACGATCAGTTAAAGATAAAGTTTCACTAGGGTTGCTATTAGGGTCTATTGCACAATTATTTTGGGTTAAATTTACTGATAATATGTAGCTTTTATTATAAACTGTATCACCATATTTACATGTTGGACTACTACTTGTGTCATTGACTATTACTTGGACACTAGCAGTTTTTCCCCCTACAGTAGCTGTAATGGTTGCATTTCCAATTCCTACTGCGGTTATATTACCATTAGATACTTGAGCTATATTATTATTAGAACTACTCCATGTAATCGTTTTATTAGTTGCATTAGCAGGATATATACTTGCAGTGACTGTTTTGGTTTGACCCATTGTTAAATAGATAGTTTTGTAATTTAATGATATACTTGTGACATTTATTATTGAAGGTTTTTCCGGTGTACTACCATTTCCACTATTACCACCTCCACTATTTTCTGATTCAACTAATTTCCATTTTGCTATCAAATTAATATCACTAGTTATTTTCGTATTAAAGTCAAATAATTCATCATTTAAATACCAACCTATAAATTCATAGCCTTCTTTAGTTGGAGTTGTGGGTTTAATAACTATGCCATTTTCTATAACATTTTTATCATTTACTTGAGAACCACCATCAGAGTTAAAAGTAATCGTGTAATACGTTCCATCATTTTTTAAGATAGTTAATTTAGCTTCAGTTGGACTAGTAGTATTACCATATTCATCAGTTGCAACTATTTTAATTTTGTGTTCACCAACTTCAGTTATGTTTGCATAATCTATTGGATTATCATTTTCATCTTTATCATCACTATAATATGAAATAGTACATTCACTAGTAGTATCTAGACAAGAACTTACAAAATTAGTTGCTTCATATTTCTCATTTTCAAATATTTCTAAGTCTTGAGTTATTAAAACTGGTGGCTTTGTATCCTCTACTATTAAATTAACGGTATATTCTTCATTTTGAATTTTAACTGTAATACCATAACTAGCAGGAGTTATCAAATAATTGATAACACATTCATATTCTTCATAATTAGGGTTTTCACTACTATATATTTCTTCAATTACTTCTTTTTCGCATAATGAAGTATCATAACTTAGTTCGAATTCATCAGGATAAATTATTTCTATTTCAGCCTCGTCTATGTTTTCTAATTTATCAAAATAGTCTATTTTAGCTGGTAATTTACTTCCTGCTTCTATTTTTAATTCTTCTTTTATTTCGAATACGGGAAGAGCTGGTTCAGTAGGATTTTTAGGTTTATTTTTGTTTGCTAATAATACTATTATGATTATAGTAATTAATACAAGAGTTGATAAACCAATAATTAACCATCTTAAACGACCTCTTTTAGCATATTTTTTTATATAATTTTCATCAAATATAAATCTTTTTTTCAAGGTTATTCACATCCTTATTTTATTTCTACTTAATATTACCATGTTTTATTTAAAATTGCTAGATGTTATTATTTAGTTAATTTAAAAAATGGAATTAATATCCCATTACTTTTTCTAGTGATTCGTCATTATCAATAAATTCTTTAACTTCAATTATTTCATATTCTTTTTTAGTATTTCTCACTATAATATTTTTTATTCCAGCATTAATAATCATTCTTTTACACATTGCACATGGTCTTGCATGCGATACATAACTATTATCTTTAGCTTCAACTCCAACCATATATAAAGTTGAATCTAAGCAATCTTTTCTTGAGGCGCTTATAATTGCATTGGCCTCAGCATGAACACTGCGGCATAATTCATAGCGCTCACCTCTTGGAATGTGCATTTCTTCTCTTTGACAAAAGTTTAAATCAATGCAATTTTTTCTTCCTCTTGGAGCACCATTATAACCTGTAGCTATTATCTCATCATTTTTAACAATAATGGCTCCCCATTTTTTTCTTAAACATGTAGATCGTTCTAAAGCTACTTCGGCTAAGTCTAAATAATAGTTTATTTTGTCTACTCTTTTCATTTTTTCACTTCCCTAATTTATTTTAACAAATCATGTTTGCTCTTTCAAGCTAATTTAAAAAAGCATTAGTCTTTTAATGCTTCTTCTAATTCTTCTTTAGTCATTTTGGTATAGCCTTTAATTCCTTTTATTTTAGCTTCTTCTCTAAGTTCAGTTATTGTTTTTTCTGATGATTCACTTGAACTCATTTTTCCAGTTTTTACTAATGAATCTATTTGTTCTTTGGTTAGTGTTTCATTTTCAATTAAAGCATCAGCTAATAACATTACTAAATCTTTGTTAGCTTTTAATATATTTTTAGCTTTTTCATAGCATTCATTTATTATTTTTCGTACTTCTTCATCTATTTCATGAGCTACTTTATCAGAGAAATTTTTAGCTTTACCATAATCTCGACCTAAGAACACTCCACCAGTTTTTTCTTCATATTCTACTGGGCCTAAGTCACTCATACCATATTCAGTAACCATTGCGCGAGCAATATTAGTTGCTCTTTTGAAATCATCAGATGCTCCTGTTGTAATTTCACCTAGATACATTTCTTCACTAACTCTTCCGGCTAGTAAACCGGTAATTTGAGCTTCTAATTCCTTTTTGGTCATTATGCCTATTTTTTCTTCTTTTGGTAACATCATTGTGTAACCACCTGCTACACCTCTAGGAATTATAGTTATTTTATGAACTTCATTTGCATCTTCAAGTTTTAAACCAATTACGGCATGACCTGATTCATGAATAGCTACTAATTTCTTTTCTTTATCCGTAATTTTTCGACTTACTTTGGCAGGTCCCATTAATACACGATCAGTTGCTTCATCTATTTCATCCATTGTTATTGCATCTTTATTTCTTCTTACGGCTAGTAATGCTGCTTCATTAAGAAGATTCTCTAGGTCTGCGCCACTAAATCCTGGTGTTCTTAAACTTAAATTTTTAATGTTAACATCACTTGCTAATATTTTGTTACGAGCATGAACTTTTAATATTGCTTCCCTTTCATTAGCATCAGGCAAGCTTACAGTAACTTGACGGTCAAAACGGCCTGGACGAAGTAGGGCTGGATCTAATACATCAGGTCTATTGGTGGCAGCCATAATTATAATGCCTTCATTTTCTCCAAATCCGTCCATTTCGGTTAATAATTGGTTTAGAGTTTGTTCACGTTCATCGTGACCTCCTCCTAGGCCTGTTCCTCTTTGACGTCCTACTGCATCTATTTCATCTATAAATATTAAGCATGGGGCATTTCTTTTAGCATCTTTAAACATCTCACGTACACGAGAAGCTCCAACACCAACAAATAATTCAACGAAATCAGAACCACTGATATAGAAAAATGGAACGTTAGCTTCACCTGCTACTGCTCTTGCTAAAAGCGTTTTACCTGTTCCTGGAGGGCCTACTAGTAGAACACCTTTTGGTATTCTAGCTCCTAATTTTTGAAACTTTTTAGGATTTTTTAAGAAGTCTATTAATTCTTTTACTTCTTCCTTTTCTTCTTTTAAACCGGCTACATCAGCAAATTTTGCTTGATGTTTATCATCGCTTAGTTTAGCTCTACTCTTGCCAAAATCCATTGAACCTTTATTAGTACTTGCTAATTTAGAAAATAATATATATGATATTATTACTAATATTACTAATGGTAAAACATTTACAATTATATACAAAACTGGACTAGAACCTGGATCAGCTTCTGTTTCATATTCTGCTATTTCATTTTCTAAGGTTAAAGCTAAGATATTGTCTACTTCAGCTTCAACAACTTTTGCTTCAAAAGATTCATTATTTTTATATCCATCTATTTTTCCTTTTATGTAATATATTGATTCACTACTTTTAGGCATAATGGTAATTTCTGTTACTTCATTTTTTTGTAATGCTGTAATTAATTCTCCAGTTGTTAATTCATTTACCTTTTTTCCTCCTAAGTTTAATATAAATAAGGTTGCAATAATTATTATAAATAAAACTAAATAGGGAAAAAAGTTTCTTACAGTATTATTCTTCCTTACATCTTTAATATTCATTTTATTCCTCCTCATATTTAAGTATTATATCATATATTCCAGTAGTTTCTACATCAAATTTTGACTTTTTTACACCTGGTAGCCAAAGAATGGTGTTATTACTATCAGTTACAATTGGAATTTCTTTCCTTTTTTCGATTGGAATTTTTTCATCTATGTAAATGTCTTTTATTTTTTTGCTACCTCCTAAGTTTTTTACAAACATTTTATCACCGTTTTGGCGACTTCTTACTTTTATTGGTAGTTTAATTTCTTTACTATTTAACCTTATTATATAATTTGATTTAAGATTAGACTCCTTAATTTTTTTAATAGTATTATGATTAGGTAAAGTTATACTTTCTTCTAACGTATATTCATAATTATCTTCATTATTAATTTTGACAATTTTATAATAATTATAACTTTTTATAGCTTCATAACCATTTGGTAAATTTACTTTATTATTACTTTTATCATTTCTTATAATACCTATTATTAAATTAGTGTGCTTATCATTTATTAAAAATAAATCATCAATATATATTTTAGTTAAAGTATATTCAATTACTTTCTTTAATAAAAATTTATCTAACTTTCTTAACTCATTTATTTTTATACCATTTTTATCACTTATGTTAGCTATTAATTCTTTTATATATTTTTCGATAAAGTTATTGGTAGCAATTAATTCTTCACTAAATTTTAAAAATTTTTGATGAACATTTTTGTCCTCCTCTTTAAGAAAAGGTAGTACTTTTAGTCGATATCTATTTCTTGTATATTTAAATGAAAAATTACTTTGATCAATATAATATTTATAATGGTGATCAATCATAAACTGTTCAATATTTTTTTTAGTTTCAGTTATTAAAGGTCTTATAATAGTATAATTATCTAGCCTGTATTCTTTTTTAAAGCCACTATAACCCTTTAAGCTACTTCCTCTAGTTAAGCGCATTAAAATGGTTTCCATTAAATCATCACCATGATGGGCAGTCATTAAATATTTAGCTTGATAAATACTTGCTAGTTTATTAAAAAATTCATACCTTTTTGTTCTAGCATCATTTTCTAAATTATCATCATTATATTCTAGTATTTCCATATATTCATAAATTAAATTGTTTTTAGTTGCTACTTCTTTAACAAAATCAGCTTCTTCTTCACTTTCAATTCTTAATTTATGATTAACATGAGCTACTATTAGCTTTAAATTAAATTTATCTTTTAAATCACACAATAAATGAAGAAGACACATTGAATCAGGTCCTCCACTAGTTGCTACAACTATACAGTCATCTTTGCTTAATAAATTTTCTAAATATATTAAAACTTTTTTCATAATATCTCCATGCCATATTATTTTAACGCACTATTTAATTTATATCAAGTGTTTTTAAGTAAGTGGATTAGTATGGGTTAAAATTGCTTTTATATTATTTTCTATAGCCTTTAAATTAAATTTGATAATTTCATTATCTTCAATATTTTCTTTTTCAATGATGTAATTTAAAAAATGAAGATCACTTATTTTGTCTAAAGCATTATTATCTTTTAAGAAAGTAAAATAGCTTGCTAAAAGTTCACTTAAAGTACCATTATATGTATTAAGTGTATTATCATCTTTTACTACTCCTATTTTATATATGGTTGCTATAAATGGATTTGTTTTTTCTAAAAGGTCATCTAATATGAAAAAGTTATTACAATAATTTATAAATGGTAATACATCTTCTTCATGATAAAAACGTATAACAATATTTTCATTGGTGGCTTTTAAATGGAATTTTACGACTGATTCTATATTGTTACGTATTAAATAAGCAAATACAGTTTTTAGTGAACTTATCATATATTCATATTTTACAGGAAAATATACTTTAAGAGCTTCTTTATAACTTGCTCTTTTATTAGTGTAAAATGCTATGTAGTGGGTAGTGTTATTTTTTTGACCGGTTTTTTTAGTTATGTTTCGTACTAAAGAATTATTAAGACTTTCTAGGAAACTTTGGTAAAAATTTTCTATATCTTCGCTTAAAGATTCATCTTTTTTTATTCCTAAATATTTTAAAATATAGTAAAAGTCTTGGCTTGTTAACTCTTTGTTGGTGGTTTTTATATCACTTGCTATTTGTTTTAAAAAATCATTCATTTTCATATAATTATTCCTTTCTTAAAATTATATAATTTTTATCTACTTCTACTTTGGTAAAACCATTTTTTTGATAAAATTTTAAAGCTTGGCTATTATTGGGGTTAATTTTTATAGTGTTGATATTAATTTTTATGTTATTTAAAATTTTGGTACCATATCCTTTCTTTTGATATTTATCTTTTATATATAAAGTATCTAATTCATTGTCTAGTAAGCAATAAATCCCTATTTTTTTAAAATTTTGATGTATTATTTTAAAATGTAAATAGTTGTGGGCAACAAAATTGTTAACGTATGCTATGACTTGTAATTTTTGGGCATCATCTTTTATAAAAGGTAATATTGTTAATAACTTGTATTTTATTAACATTGGTTTATCTTTTAATTTGGCTTTTTTATAACTTATCATATAATCCCTCTATTATTTAAATTATATATTATTTTTTAATATTTGTATAGATAGAAAAAAGCATTCATTTGTAGAATGCTAATTTCCATAATAATCAGTTCGCGAATAAAAGCGATAGCCCACGGAATTTTTAAATCCTGGGGGAACTATAACTTTAGAGTTAGGTGGTGAGCTTTTATACCAACCTTCAGCAACGCCAAAATGGAGGTGAGCTCCAGTTGAACATGTGTCATATCCACCATGAAGACTTGAGGTAGAATAGCCACCTACTGTTCCTATAACGGTGTTTTGCGTTACTACGTCTCCTTCTTTTACATAAATATTTAATAAGTGATAGTAATAGGTCGTATAATTTTTTCCTCCTACTGATACTTGGATATAAACTTTATTTCCCCCACATTTGGTTTTTTCGTATATTCCCTTTACTACCCCTGCTGCTGCGGCATATATTTTAGTACCTTCAGATACGGCAATATCAACTGCATTATGAAAGCTATAGACTTGACCGGTTGTAGGATGGGTACGATATCCTTTGGGGCTACTTATAACACCACTATTTAAAGGTTTTAACCACCCTGAATTTACTGGCACATTTGTACAACTGCTAAGTAAAACACTATCTGCTGTGCTTCCAGCATTCTCACTACATAATCCTTTATAATTTTCATATAAATTTTTAGCACTTGTAACTTTTTCTTCAATGCTTTCAGAAAATTTAGAATATTCTTCTATGTTACCATACTGTTCACTTATTGCGGCTTGATAGGCAACTATTTGATTTTCTAATTGAACCTTTTTTTCTTTTAACTCGATTTTTAATTGTTCATTTTTCTTGATTTCTTCTTCTAAATTTTTGGTTGTTGTTTGAATATAGCCCGTTACTTGGTTTACAGCTTGAGCTCGCATGATTAATTCAGTCATGCTTGATGCTCCTGTTACATATTCAACGTACGCATTTTGGCCTTGCATTTGTTGCATATATAATAAAACTTTTTTAGTTTCTTCTTCTAATGAGGCAATCTTTTCATTAGATAAAGAAATGGCAAGTTCCGCTTCTTCATATTGATCTTCAGCATCACTAATTCCTTCGTTTGCTTCATTTATAGCGGCTTCTTTGCGAGCAATCTCGGCTTTTGCAGCTTCAGTTTTATTGTCATTAGCTCGTTTTTCAGCTAATAAGTTTTCATATTCCTTTCTAAGATCGCCTAATGTTTCTGGGTTAGAAGCATTAACAATTTCAGGACTAACATAATAACTAATTAATATAGCAAAAATTAATACTATATTTAAAGTATAATTTATAATTTTTTTTATCATATCTTCAAATACTTCCTTACTGCTCTTGCGGAACCAAACATACCAACAATAGAGCCGATTAGTAATAAGGCAACGGATATGTATAATACAAAAGGCATTGGTTTTAATAAGCTTATAATACTAAATGATGGGGAAGTACTAATTTGTTCATACATTATTAAATAGCCATATATAGTTATGATAATAGGGATAATTGAACCTAAAACTCCTAATAAAAAGCCTTCAAATACAAAAGGTAATTTTATTGATGTATTACTGCTTCCAACTAGTCTCATAATTTCTATTTCATTTCTTCGAGAGAATATAGTTAGTTTAATTGTATTACTAATTAAAAAGGCTGTTACAACAATTAGAGCTATAACTATTGAGAAAGTTACCGTTTTAATTATATCAAAGACTGATATTATATCCTCAACCATTCCTTCACCATAATTGGCACTTTCTATATTATCTAACTCTCTTATTTCTAGCGCTACTGGTTTTAAGTCATCAACATTTTTAACTGTTACAATGTATGAATCTAATAATGGATTTTCTTCTAAATATTCTAAAGTTGTATTTAATGTATCAGAATAACTTTGCATTTCTAAGCGCCATTCTTCTTTACTTTTTACTTCCACATTTGCTACAGCATTAATGTTATTAATTTTATTTTCAATTATTTTTAAATCTTCGTCACTTGTTTCATTTTTAGCATATACTACAATTGTTAATTCTTCTTCTAAGTCTTTGGTTATGTAATTGACATTAAGAGTTAAAACAATGGCAATGGCAACTAAAATTAAAGTTATTGTTGTACATAGTATACTTGCGATACTTAAACTAAAGTTTCTAAAGACGCTTTTAAAAGAGTCTCTAATACTTCTTCCTAATATTCTAAATACTTTCACTAGCTTTATAACTTCCTTTCTCATGATCTTGAACTAAAAGGCCATTTTCTAAAACAATTACTCTTTTCTTCATACGGTTTACTATTTCTTTATCATGAGTAGCCATGATAATAGTTGTGCCTAATTCTTTATTGATTGTTTCTAACACTTCCATTATACCTTTTGATGTTTTAGGATCAAGATTTCCTGTCGGCTCATCACATATTAATAATTTGGGATTATTAACTATTGCTCTAGCAATACATACTCTTTGCTGTTCGCCACCTGATAACTCATTGGGAAAACTACGAATTTTTTCTTTTAAGCCAACATGTTCTAAAGCTTTTATTACTTTTGGTCTGATTTCTTTACCCTTCATGCCTAAACATTCTAGTGCAAAAGCAACGTTTTCATATACAGTTAGCTTAGGTAATAGTTTAAAATCTTGAAAAACTATTCCTAATTTACGTCTTAATTTATATACAGTTCGATTACGTAATTTACCAACGTTTATACCACCTATTTCGACAATTCCTTTAGTTGGTTTTTCTTCACGATATAACATTTTAATTAAAGTAGACTTGCCTGAGCCACTTGCTCCTATTACAAAAACAAATTCCCCCTTATTAATATTAAGGGATAAATCGGCAACGGCTGCTACACCATTTTTATATACTTTGTAACAATGTTTTATTTCAATAAATCTCATGAATACCTCCTACTAGTATATGGGTATTATATCACATTTTATCTTTGGTTTAAATACTAAAAATTACCAAAATAAAACTTAGAATTGCTTCTAAGCTATGTTGTTGCGGTAAATCCTACTTTAGCACTTAACGTGCCATTTAATAAATCAATTTGATTATTATTTGGATCATTACTTAACCATATGTATAAACGATATGAATTAGTATTGCCTTTACTAATAGTTATATTATTTTTTAATGTTAAATTTGTTCCTGTTGTTGCACTAGCAAAATTACCATTAGCTATTTGATTTGAACCAGAGCCATCATATAATGCCCATTTAACATAACCATTTTTTAAATTATCACTTATATTTAGTTCCGTCAAGTATAAATTATATGTGGCTGAATCAGCAGATGATGAGCTAGGCATAGTTACACTAAAAGAAGTATAATCTGCTTTACTAGTTATTTCAGCATCATTTATTAGTGAAGCACTATTAGTTTTTATATATCTTTCAGTAGTAAAATTCATAGTCAATTCTCCACTAGTAATATTTAGACCTTGATTAGAACTATTTACTTCTTCAATTGTATTTAAAAAGTATGCGTATGAAATGCTTATACCAATTATAACGATTGACATTACAATTATTAAAGATGCTAATACTAATCTTTTTTTAGTAGTATCTTTTGTTTCCATATTTGTCACCCTATTCTAGTTTTAATTATACTAAAATTTTTTCTTTAAAGCAAGTACCTTTGTGTTTAAATAATGTAAATTTAGATATAAAAAAACATTCTATCTTGAATGTTTTTGGTTTTCTTCTAATGCAATTTTTTGCATAAACATTTTAACTAGTAAAGAAATTTGATTGTAGTCTAAGAATGAATAAATTCTTTTCATAAATACTTGTTGTCTTAAATTGTCTGATAAAGTATTTTTGTATGATAACATCGAAAATTGAATGCCATACTCTACAATTTTATTAACTACTTGGCTACGTAAATCAGCATTTTCTAAAAGAGTTCTTAAAAGCACTAAATTACTTTGTTCCCTTGCAGTATCTAAATCATAACCCATTGATAGAGATGGTAATATTGCACCATCAACATATTTCCTTACCTCTTCAGTGTATTTAATTTCATCATCATTTATAAAATTATATACCATTTTTATCCCCCTTCCTAAAGATGTGTATTATCTTAGCACATTTTGGACGACTTGTCAAATTTTTTATTCTATTATATTTAGGCCATTATCTTTAATATGTTTGATAAATCTATCTTTAAAAGTTTGAAGATCTTTTTGTTCTAAAGTTTTATACTCATTCCCTAAAACATATCTTATCATATATTTGTTTTCATAAACTTCTTTTAAAACATAATTTCTTATTAATTTACTTTGGAAAGTATTTAAAACTTTTTCTAAATCAGTATATTTTTTATTTTCTAAAATAATAGTGTAATCTAACTCAACTTCAGGATATTTGCTTACTTCTTTAGCTATTAGATTTTTTTTAGTTAGGGTAACATACTTGTCAAAATCTATATCAATGCAAACTATAGCTTTTTTCTTGCTTATTTTATTTGTGTAGTTTTTAGCTAAAACATTTAATGTTCCAATTTTAGTGTTATCAATATTTATTATTTTTCCGAGATTGACATCATAATATGAATATTCGTTTATATTATCCGTGAAGTTAACATTCTTGTTTTTTAACATTTTAAAGATATATTTTATTATACTTTTGGCTTCTAAATAAATTTTTTCTATATTTTTTTCATTATCAGTTAAAATAATACTTAATATGCGTTTATTTTCGTTATTTTTTATAACCGTTCCGATTTCAAATAAAGTAAATTGAGAATAATTTTTAAAGTTTTCTTTAACAATACTCATTAATGATAAACTTAAATCATCTCTTAAAATATTGTTGGTTTCTTTGCCTAATAAACTTACATTTTTCTTAGTTATATTTAGTTCTTTTAATAAGTCAGTATTATACCATATATAACTATTTACTTCATGCATATTAAATTTAGTTGCTAATAATCTTTTTACTTCATACTCTTGATTGTAAACTGTTTCATGCTCAACAATAGTAAGATCTAATTTTAATGGTTTTGGGACAAAATTTTCTAAACCATATATTCTTGCTATTTCTTCAATTATATCTTCCTTTATTTTTATGTCTTTAGTCGCTCTAAAGGTTGGAATAGTTACATCATAACTATCAGGCTTTATTAGGATAGTAAAACCTAAACTTTCTAATATATTTTTAACAAGATTATCATCTAATTCTTGACCCATATATAATTCTAAAGTTTTTTTGTCTAAATTTACTTGACTTTCTTTTAATGGATTTTTGTATATGTCAGTTAAATTAGATGCAATGTGCATTTCTTTATTTTCTTGCTTTAATAAATAAGCTAGTCTTTTGATGGCTACATCTGTCATATTAGGGTCTAAGCTTTTTTCATAACGAGCTGAAGCTTCAGTTCTAAGTCCTAAGTTTATAGCACTTTTTCTAATATTAGCAGCATTAAAACAGGCACTTTCAATAAAAACCGATGTTGTGTCATTTAATATTTCACTGTCTAAGCCACCCATAATACCTGCAATGCCAAAATATTCATTACCATTTTTAATCATTAAAGTATCTTTGGTTAATTTTCTTTCTACTCCATCTAAAGTTTCAAATGTGTCATTTTCATTTGCTAGGCCAACTTCGATATTTTTTACAACTCTTGCATCAAAAGCATGCATTGGTTGACCAAGTTCCATCATAAGATAATTGGTTAAATCAACTAATAGTGATATAGAACGCATACCAACATAATATAAAAATATTTGCATATCTAGGGGTGTATTATTGTTTGTGATGTTATCAATTTTTAGTCCTGTGTAACGGTAACATAAGTTATCATCATTGATTTTTATATCTAAATCGGTTAAATTATTATTTATTTCTAGTAGTTCAAGAGGCAATAATTCATGACTGGTTATAGCACATATTTCTCTTGCTATACCATAGTGGCCCCATAAGTCTGGTCTATTTGTAAGAGATTTATTATCAATTTCTACTATTATATCTTCAATTGGTAAATATTTTTTTATATCTTCACCTATTTTGTAGTCATCTGGTAATTCAATTATGCCATCATGATTATCACTAATACCTAATTCTTTGCCACTACAGCACATACCATTTGATAATATTCCTCTTAGTGGTTTGGCTTTAATTTCCATATTATCTATGTGGCCTCCGACTTTAATATATGCAGTTTTAAGTCCTACACGAACATTAGGCGCTCCACATACTACGTTTATTAATTCTCTTTCACCACAGTCAACTTTTAATGTGTGCATATGATCACTGTTGGGATGAGGCTCACACTCTTTTATTTGGGCTACAACAACGTTATCAAAATTAGTTCCTTTTTTAGTTACATTTTCTACTTCGGCAGTTCGAAGAGTAAACGTTTGCCAAATATTTAGCCAATCTATATCTTCAGGATTTTTTATATGAGTTTTTAATTTATTACATGATATTAACATAATAACCTCCTAATTTATATTAAATTCCTTTAAATAGCGAATATCACCACTATTTAAAACGCGAATATCATTTATTTTATATTTCATCATAGCTAGTCTTGTTAAGCCAAAGCCAAAAGCAAAACCAGTATATTCATCAGGATTAATACCTCCTGCTTTTAAAACGTTTGGATGTATCATTCCACTTCCAACCATTTCTATCCATCCACTATTTTTACAAGTTGGACAACCTTTGCCGCCACATATTAAACATGACATATCCATTTCATAACTTGGTTCAGTAAATGGAAAGAAACCGGGACGTAAACGAACTAAAACATTTTCTTGAAATATTTCTCTAAGTAAATTTTGCATTACATATAATAGGTTTTCAATTGACACTCCTTTATCAATAACCATGCCTTCAATTTGAAAAAATGTATTTTCATGGTTCGCGTCTAAATCTTCATTTCTAAATACTCTTCCTGGAGCACATATTCTTAAGGGAGCTCCGTAATTTTCCATTGCATGAATTTGATTATCACTTGTTTGGGTACGAAGAAGCATTCCATTATCTAGAAAATAAGTGTCTTGCATATCTCTTGCAGGGTGATCTTTTGGGACATTTAAGGCTTCAAAGTTGTAGTATTCACTTTCCATTTCTGGACCAGTTACAACTGTAAATCCCATTCTTTTTAAAATGTCAGTTATTTCTTTAGCTATAATTGTTATAGGGTGTAATGAACCGGTGTTTATTGGATAATCTATTGTATCATCAAAAGTAATGTTACTTTTATTTTCTAATTCTTCTAACCGGTTATTTATAATACTTTCCATTTCTTTTTTAGTATTATTTATTAAACTTCCATATATTTTCTTATCTTCAATACTCATATCTTTTAAATTTGATAAAAGTAAAGATATTTCACTTTTTTTGCCAATGTAGGTAGATTTAATATTTAATAAATCCGCTTCTTTAGTTGCTATTTTAAGTTCTGCTTTTAAATTTTCCTTTAATTCATTTAATTTTTGTTCCATTATTTGTTCCTCCTTTAAATTAAAAAAATTCTAGAATATGGGACGAAATATTTCCGTGGTACCACCCAATTTCTAGAATATCTAGCACTTAATTCGTTTATAGCACGACTTACTATTAAAACTCCTAAGTTTGAAATTCATAATTTTTCTTATCTAAAAGTAATTTCAGCCACGTTACTTTTTCTCTTGAAAGAAGTAAAAATTATTACTATAAACTTAATCAATGTTTATAAACATATTTTAGCACTATAATAAATTTTTTGCAATTATATTATTCTACCTTTGCCAAAAAAAGTGCTTATATTTTCTAGGTCGTTGCTAGTTAGATTTTTGTCTATTATTGCATCTATGTTATTTTCAGATAATTTACCAGTCATTCCTAATACTTGATTGTTTTCTATGTGTATGTAATATAAATAATATATTCCATTTAGTTTTTTAATAATTTTTCCACTTATATACAATATATTATTGGTAAATCCCATTAAATAAAAACTTAGGTTTTGATATAAATTATCAGAAATAATAATTTCTTCACTATCACCTATATATGCTTTTAAATTATTAATTGTTTCTTGTAATTTGTTAGTATTAGTATAGTCCTCTATCTTATTGTGTTTAATGCCAACTTCTCTATCACATAAATAATATATATATTTTTCTAAATCGTTAATGTTTAATGGGCCATGGAATACCATATCATCGAAATGTAATTCTAAATATCTTGTAAAACTAATAATCATTGATTTATTTAAATAATCAATGTTGTCCTTAAAATTTAAGCGATAATATCTTGCTTTATTAAGCGGGATACCAAATTTTTCAGCAAATATTTCATCTACTTCTTTTTCCGTATCAATATTTAATTGGTTATAATTTAGATCATAATATTTAATATTATGTTTATAACTTACTAAAACTTGATTGCGTTCGACATCTTCTATTATTTCCAATCTCATTTTAGTTTTTCCTATGCTTAATTTAATTTTTTTGGTATTGCCATAATTAATTACATTGGTGACTAAATTATATTCGTCATTTGTTTTTTCTAATTTTAAAGAAATTAAACCCTCATTAGTTAAAAATAGCAAATATAAAATATTATTGGGATTATTAGTTAAAGTTAAAGCATTAGATAATTCTGGATAAATAGTTGTAATTTTGATAAACATTTCTCTATTTACATTTATTGAGATGTTATTATCAGCTACTTTGCCTTTTAAATCATTTTCTAGTGCCGTTATAATTTGTTTAAAATATAAATTGTCAGTTACTTCGCTGGGTAAGAATTCAATTATGTCAGCAAAATATTCTAAAATCATTTTATATCACCGTGCCATCTATTTTAGCATAAGATAGATAAAATGCAATAAAAATTATATTTTATTTATCTATTCTTTTTAAAAAGAAAAAAGAACTTTTAATAGTTCTCTTGACGAAGTTCCATATAACTTTGAGGATGGGCACATACAGGGCATACTTTTGGTGCCGTTTTACCTACATGTATGTGGCCACAGTTGCGACAAATCCATACTACTTCTTCACCACGTTCAAATACAAGATTATCATTAATATTTCCAACAAGTTTCATGTATCTTTCTTCGTGTGTTTTTTCAATAGCAGCTACACCTTCAAATAAATTAGCAATACGGTCAAATCCTTCTTCACGGGCTACTTCAGCAAATTCTTTGTACATTTCGGTCCATTCATATTTTTCACCTTCAGCAGCATCTTTAAGATTACTTAAAGTATCTGGTACTTTGCCTCCATGCAATTCTTTAAACCACATTTTAGCATGCTCTTTTTCGTTATTAGCTGTTTCCTCAAAAATAGCTGCAATTTGCTCATAGCCATCTTTCTTAGCTTGAGATGCATAATATGTATATTTGTTTCGTGCTTGAGACTCTCCAGCAAAAGCTGCCATTAAGTTAGCTTCAGTTCTTGATCCTTTTAATTCCATAAATATTACCTCCGCTATTTATTATAGCTAAGTTATTTAAAAATGTAAATATTTTTAGGACGTGTTGACAATTAAAGATAGAAATTAAAAAAATGCAATTATGCACTTTTATCTTTGATTAAGGGCTCGTCAAATTGGTCACTTGTGTACGCTTCAACTGAAGGGTGGACATTATTTGATTCTGTCATTTTGATCGGTGCTATTGGCTTTATTTTTGTCTTTTTATATTTAGGAGTATTGACATCTACTAAATAGCCAATTAAAGCAAATATTAATATCAAGGAAATAACTAAAAACCATATATAATTGTTTAATAAAAAATTAATAAATGTATCCATTAGAACCTCCTATTTAATATTATGCTTTTTTTTATGAAATACTTATGTTTCCAGTTTTGGGTACAATATGTATCCATGTGTTTCCATCATTTACAGTTATTTCTTTACCATCTAAATAGCGGTATATCGTTTGGCTTGAACGAGATTTTTTCTCCCAAGTTATTGGAATTTGTTTGCCTTCAGTTATAAAATAGCCTTTGCCATTACCAATATTATCCAATTCTTGGCGACCTTTATCATCATTAGTAATTGTACTATTTCCTACTTGATAAATAATTATATTTTTTACCGCATATTGTTCTTTGGTAGCATAATCAGTGTGCTCTTTATCGTTTACAAATTGTTTATAATTTTTATTTGTACTGTCATATACATAATTTGTAGTAGAACTATTAGAATACTTTATATCAATATTATTTGCTTCTTTAGCATCATCTTCTATTTCAATTGGAGTTGCACTATAATTTAATAGTAAGTCTTTATTGGTTTTGGTACGGTATCCTAATTTATTAACTAAATTACTTAACTCTTTTAAATTGGTAAATGCTTTATGCTCAATATTTACACCACTTATGTTTTGACGGAAGAAATAAGGAGAACCATATGTAAGTCCATTTAAATTATCTATATTTAAGGTTGATATATCACTTTGGGCTTGTGGTGACCAACCCCAATGAACATAGTATGCATCATTTTCCATAACATAATCTAAATAGTAGTGTCTTGCACTACGAATATTACCTACAACTTCGTTATTTTTATCTTTGAAAAGTGCTAAATATCTTGTAATTCCACCTTCAACAACTATTTCATAAACTAAATAAGCATCTTGTAAACCGGTGTGATAAGGTCTTGCTGCTCCTATATTATTAATCATTACAGCATATGGTCTTGACGTGCTATTTAAATCAACTATTTTAACTCTTTCTTCTTCTTTTATTTCTTCTTTCAAATCATTATTTTCTTTTTTAGAGTTATTTGGTTTATTATCTTTAGATAATAATATTATACTTGATATTATACTCACAATTAAAATTATGGCAATTATAGATAAAATAATAACATTTTTCTTTTTTAACTTCTTTTTCATTACTACACCTCTATTATGTGTTATAAGTATAGCATAAAAAAAACATTTTGGATAGCTTTTATTAATGAGATTTTGTTCGCATTAGTTTTAAATCTCCAATTTCCTTTAATGGCTCTATAATTATACCGGTAGTTTTACCATTGCTATCTTTTTGTAACTTAATTTCTGCTATAGGCTGGTAGTTTATTTCAATTAGTATCTTGTAATTAGTAGAAGCATCTTTTCTTATGGTATTTTGCCAAGCATAGTTAATAGAAAATTGAGGATAATCAAGATAACCTGATTGTATTAAAAAATCTAAATTTAAATTATTATAGGAGATAACATCTAAGTAAGCATTTTTAATATCTGCTATTTGTAATGATTCAATGTTGGCGCAATTAATATGTAGTTTTTTTAATGAGTTTGGTATTTCTAAATAAATATTTTTTTAGTTTCCACCTCATGTGTTAAGGATAGTGATAAACTTTCTACTCCTTCATTTATTTTATAGGAAATATTTTCTTTTTCAGTATTAATATATAGGCTTAGTGATTTGGCGTTAATTTTAGAAATTAGTGAACTTAAATCAGTGTCTAATATGACTAAAAACCAATTAAAATGCCATTTGTCATCTATATTATTTTTTAATTGATTTAAAGCTAATTCGCTATTTTCTTGATTTTCTATAATTATTGAGGCATTACCATTTTTTTCTGAAATTACATCTAATGTATTCAATAATGGAACTAAGTTAAATTCATTTATAATGCTTATAACTACTGATATAAATTTTTTTGTTTTTGTCTTTTCAACCTCCTTAAATTGCACATTTTAATATTTTATGTTATTTTGGGAAATAAAAAACTCAATTTTTGAGTTTAACTTTTACTATTCATGTTTATAACTGCTATAGCACCTTCACTAGCAGCATTAATTATTTGGTATATTTCTTTTTTGGTAACATCACCACTTGCATATACGTTTTTTATGTTTGTTTCTTGGCAATTATTAACTAAAATGTAACCATTTTCAATGTTTATGTTGGTGTCTTTTAAAAACTCAGTATTAGGAATAAAACCAATATAGACAAATAATCCGGTTATATTTAGACTTTTGCCATCTTTTAAGATAATTCCTGTTAGTTTTTCATCATCTATTTTTAATTTAGTTATTTCGTTGTTTAATATTAATTCAATATTTTCTTTAGCTTTTACTTGATTTTCTAACTCGCTTTCACCTCTAAATTCTTCTCGGCGATGAATAAGATAAACTTTGTTTGCTAAATTTGATAAATATAAGGCTTCACTTAAAGCTGATGAGCCACCTCCTACAACAGCTATGTCTTTATTTTTATAAAGAGTTCCATCACATAAAGCACACGTGCTTATGCCTTTTCCAAATAATTTTTCTTCATTTTCTAAACCTAGCATTTTAGGCCTTCTTCCACTTGCTATTAAAATAAATTTTGTTTCATATTCACCATTAGAAGTAATTACTTTTTTTATTTTACCTAAAGATACGCTTGTTACTTTTTCAAATTTATACTCTATTTCCATGTTATTAACTTCTGAAAATAGTTTGTAAGCTAAATCTGGTCCTGTTATAGGAGACGCGCCTGGATAATTTTCGATGTTACTAATTTTATTAATCGTACCTCCTGGAGCACTACCATCTAACAGCAATACTTTCATTCCTGCTCTTTTTGCATATATACTTGCACTTATTCCTGATATACCCATGCCAATAATTATTAAATCATACATTATTATTTCTCCTTACTTATACCTTTTTGTTAGTTATTATTCTTTTTTACTACTCTATTATTATTTATATTGTTATATAAATTTTCATATTTTCCTTTACTACTTAAATATATTAAATATGTTATGCCAATTATAATTAAAATAACTGATATTATTTGAGCAACTTTAAATCCTCCTAACATTAGAGAATCCGTACGCCATGCTTCAATAAAAAAGCGCCCTATGCTATACCATATTAAATATAGGCAAGTTGTCGCACCAATTTTTATATATTTAAATTTCCTTACAATTATTAATATAATAAAGCCTAATAAACACCATAAAGATTCAAAATAAAAGGTAGGTAAGTAATATACTCCTCCTATATTCATTCCTTTAATAATAAATTCGGGCACCATTAATTGTTGCAAATTACTATAGGTAGTGGCAATACCATGGGCTTCACTATTAAAAAAGTTGCCCCATCTTCCTATAGCTTGGGCTAAAATTAGACTTGGTACAGCCATGTCAAGTAATTTCAAAAAATTTAAATGATATTTATGACTTAAAAATAATATAGTTAGAAAGCCTGCTATAATGCCGCCATGAATTGCTAGCCCTCCATTCCATATAGCAAATATTTCTAATAAGTTGGATTTATAATAAGAAAAATTAAATATAACATAATAAATACGTGCGCCTATAATGCCAATTATAATGGCCCAAAAGCATAAATTAAATATTAATTCTGTATTGTATTTTTCTTTTTTGGTTTCTTTTAATAATAAGTAAATTCCTATTATTATTGCTATTAATATTAAAAATGAATACCAGTGAATTTTTATACCAAATATGTCTATTAATATTGGATTCATAATTTCTCCTTTTATCTTTTAATTATTTTAATTCTTTTTCAATAATATATCGAGGACGATGTTTAGTTTCATTATATATTTTACCAATATATTCACCAATTAGGCCAATTGATATTAATTGAACACCACCAATAAACCAAATTGATACCATGATAAAAGCCCATCCATCAACAGTACTTCCTAATATTTTTACAACTAGGGTATATATAATCATTATGATACTTATAAAGACGGTTAAGAATCCTAGAGCTGTGATCATTTTTAAAGGTTTTACACTAAAAGAGGTTATGCCATCCCAAGCAAATGATAGCATTTTTTTAAGAGGATACTTACTAGTTCCTGCTTTTCGTTCATCTCTTTCATAAGTAACTATAGACGAGTTAAAACCAATTAAAGGCACAATTCCTCTTAAAAATAAATTAACTTCATTGAATTTTTCTAATTCTTCTAAAACTTTTTTGGACATAAGACGGCAGTCAGCATGATTAAATACAACTTCTACCCCCATAATTTTCATTAATTTATAAAAACCTTCGGCAGTAGTTTTTTTAAACCAACTATCTTTTTTACGACTACTCCGTACTCCATATACTATTTCATTTCCTTTATTATTTTCTTCTAACATTTTATCAATAACATTTATGTCATCTTGTAAATCTGCATCCATACTTATAACTATGTCAGCATATTTTTTGGCAGTCATTAGACCCGCTAATAAAGCTTTTTGATGGCCTTTATTTCGGGATAATTTTACGCCAGTAAACAATTTATCTTCATCATTATATTTTTCAATTAATTCCCAAGTTTTATCTTTAGAACCATCATTTATAAACATGACTTTACTTTCTTTACTTATTAACTTATTTTCTATTAAATCTTCCATTTTCTTTTTTAAAGCTTCTTTAGTAATTGGTAATACCTCTTCTTCATTGTAACACGGTATTACTAGATATAATATTTTCATATGTCACCTCTTAATTATTATAACAAGCTATATATTTTTTCTCAAGTTATTATTTTTTGCAAATATTATAGCTTTAAAACTAATTAATTCTATAATAATTAAGACACTGCTTATTATTATATATGATAATGGTTTTATGTATGTTCTTTCATTTACATAATCGACGCGAAAGACAAATGTACCATAAGTTTTATTATTATTTATAAAAATATTGCCTAAACTATAAACTGTGTAATATTTTCCTTCATTATATGTTTTAATTCCAAGAACATTTTTACCTTCTAGTTTAGTAATCTCAATACTATATTTACCCTTTTTTAAAGTATTAAATTTAAATTTGTAGTTACTATTATTTTTTATGGTGTTACTGTTAAATTTTTCGGAATATAATAATTCTTTGTTTTCACCATATAAAGAAAATAAGTAGATACTTGAAGTGGCAGTTTCGTTATTAGTAAAATTAATTTTAATTTGATTAAATGAATCTTGGGCTGTAAATGTTTGAGTTATAGTATTATCTTCGATATTAATAGTATCAAAACCACGATATGATAATATTCTTACATCTTCATAAGTTTGAATATCTAAAGCATATTTAGGGAAATTAATTGTTAATAACGTAATACTTATTAACAATATGGTGATGCCGACTACTTTTTTGGTAGTGTTTATTTCCTCTTTATTTTTTAGATTTGTATCCTCTATTTTACTATAAATGATACCTAGAGGAATAATCATCCATGGTAAAAATGATAAACTATATCTTTGGGCTGATTCCCATAAGATATAAAAAATAATGGCTCCAAATAAAGCTATATATATTATTGTATCATAACTATATTCTTTTTTCTTATTTTTATAAAGTTGATAAAGGCCTATTAATACTATTAAATTTATATATGTTTTTAAAATTTGTAAACTACATTTTAAAAACATATTAGTGTTACCATAGCCACCTAAATATTGGTATAGTCCTGTTCCATCTTTAGTGTTATTTAGTTTGGCGTAAACTCCGTAATTACCACTACACCATGTTCGAGCTATTTTCATTCCTTCTAATTTAATTAAGCCAATAGGCCCTAATTCGTTAATTCTTTTCTTTATTTCAGCAATATTAGTTTCTTTTTTTTCTTCATATGTTTCTTCATTATATGTCAAAGTATGATCAGGCTCATTATATCCGCCAGTATATTCCTCATTTAAGCCCATCATTAACCAATGCGTTATGGGAAATGTTTGATTATTATTTATTGAAATATCAAAGTAATTGGTGATGGCTTTATAGCCAAATAAACCTAGACATATTCCAAGAAAAAGTGAAGTATATATTTTTAATTTATATTTTAAATTAGTTGATATAAATATATATAATAGTATGGCAATTAATAAAATTATGACTACTACTCTTATTTTTAAACCAAGATAAAAAGAAAAAACTGATAATATGGATAAAAGTATTTGCTTTTTAGAGTTGTTACTTTTAAGGCTTTTAATTATTAAATATAAACCTATTATAGCAAATGGCATACATAAAGTGTCGGTATAAAAATAGGAAGTATATAAATAAAATATGGGGTTTATTATCATAAAAATTAGTGACAATAAACCCGCTTTAGGAGATTTTATTTCTTTTGCTGTTAAATAGATAAAATAAGCTGTTGTAGAAATAAAAATAGCATTGAAAATAGTACCCATTAATAAGACATTAGCACAATTAAAAATACTACCTATTTTAGTAAAACCATATACTATTATTAATAAAGGTATTTGATTTGTATATTTTGAAAAATATGGTCCTGTTATAGTTAAACTTGATTCGCTAAATAACCTATTAACATATTCGATAATATGTGATAAATCAGTTACAGATGATATAGGCAAAAATAGACCTATTAATAATAAACCTAAAAAAAATAATATAGATAATAAACCGGCTATAATGGAAATTTGTTTACCTGTTAAATTATTTAGCTTTTTATTTAAGTATTTAAACAAATAATATGTGACAATTGTACCTATTACAGCGATTATAAAAGAAGTTTTGTTATTTAACCCATAAAAGGCGCTTACAATTGTTATGTAACTAAATAAAACCATTAAAATAAGAAGCATTGTTTTAAAACAAATATTTATAAATTTGTGCATTTGCAATCATTCCTTTTATTAATAATATTATATCTATAAAAACGGATAATTGCAATCTTTGATACAGGGCATCAAAACTAATTCATTTAAATACTTGTTACTATTTACAGCCACAATAAAAAATAAGTGAACATCACTTATTTTTTGCTTTTTTAGTGCAATAAATTAAATACTTTTGAATAAAAGAGTAGATTAAATCCTTGCAAATATACAATTATACTTATTGTTATACTATTTACTTAAAATCGTACACTTTGGGTCGCACTTTTATATCAATTACTTCAATTTCTCCTAGCTTTTCTTAAAACTGTTAGTTAGTCAGTCAAAGTATATGGATTGGAACTTAATCCGGTTCCGCTAGAAATCGCGATATTAGATTTTAGATAGATAGATGGACGCACGGCATTGCGGTTGAGCGCGATGTGGCGGTTGCCGACAATGCCGTCGTTGGTCACACCAAACACGTAGCCGGTGCTAGAAGAAAGAGGAGTTAAAGTCCATTGAGTAGTACCACTATCATATAACCAATCATTATTTTTACAATCACTAGAACTATCCCAATTAAACAGTTCTTTTGCTAAACAAGACGAGCGATTTGTTGTACTTCCTCCACTTGTTGCATATCCATAATCACTTGGATACATTAATCCTATCTTTCCTTTCCATGTTGTTGTTCCTCTTTCTCTTTCATAAAACATACTTGCTGTTACATCATTGTAGGTGCTACTTTCTCCTAATTTCCATGTTACGGTCTCAATCATGTTATTTGTTGCACTGGTTATTCCTTTTCCACTTCCTAAGGTTGTTCCACTTAAATAACTTCCATTTAAACTTTTTTGTAAACTTGCCGTTGTCCAATCATTAACATCTCCTGAATCCCATGCGTAGCTTCCAATACTTTCATCTCGTATTAATTTAACTAACTTTTCACCACTCCTAACATGGGTATCTTCACTAAATACTCCAATAATTCTCCATAATTCACATGTACTACTACTTGGATTATTATAATCATCACAATTAAAGTATACATAATTATCCGGATCTGCACCAACAAATCTTGGATTTTGTGCAGAAGTGTCATCATTTAAAATTTGATCTGTTCCTGCGTTTGCTATAATAGATTCGGCTAAATTTCCTGATAATAATCCACCTTCATCAAAATACAAATAGCATTTTGTGCCTTTTTCCTTAACACCAATATTTACTACACCATTTTCATATATCATAGTAATACTGTCATCTTTTTCTCTATCAATTTCACAGTAACTTTCTTCTTCATTTAAAACATAGCCTGAATCAGGCACTGTATCTATCGAATCATATCCACCACTTTCGTTTACTTGATACATCGCTATAACATTTAAGTCAGCTAACTTATAATTAATTGTCCCTGTTACAAGTGGTATACTTTGTGTTACCCGGTATTTAGCTCTTGTGAAATTTAATATTGCTGCACTTATTACCGCTACTGCAAATACTCCTATGATAATGTTTCTTTTTAAATGACTTCTTTTAAGTGTTTCTATCTTCATACCTTTTTCCTTTCCGTGAAGTTCTACTTCATTTCAATTATTAATAATATTAGCTATGATAATGAAAGTTACCTAGCTTATATATTAATTATAAACTTCGGTATATGGAAAGTCAAGAAAAATAACACAATAGTGAGCTTTGTATTTATTGGCCAAAATTATAATGAGAAAATTGACTTGGTGATAATATGGACTATAATTATACTTTAAAAGCCTTACGGGAGGATAAGAATCTCAGGCAAAAAGATATAGCAAATCTGCTTAAAATTGATAGAAAAACTTATAATCATTATGAAACAAAGGAAAAAATAATTCCGATTAAACATTTAGTTTATTTAAGTAAATATTATGATGTTTCAATAGATTATATTCTTAATTTAACTGATGAAAAACAGTATGATAGTACTCACGATGTAGATAAAATAGAAGCTGGTAAGAGACTAAAAGAGTTTAGGAAAGATAATAAAATTACTCAAGTTAAATTAGCCAGTATGCTAAATACTACTTTTTCTTCTATTGCTTTTAATGAAAAAGGGAGAAATTTAATTGCTACTCCTTTTTTATATACTATATGTAAAAAATATAATATTTCTGCTGACTATTTATTAGGAAAAATAAATAGTCCTAAATATTTAAGTTAGGACTATTAGTTAATCAATTCTATTAATATTTTTAATTGTGTAATACATTTCTAAATTTAATAAAGCTTCATCTACACTTTTTACTACATCATTAATTAATAATTCCTCTTTCATACTATCACCATGTCCATATTATCATATTAAAAAAATATTTTCAGTATGTTCGACAAAACATTACAAAATTTGTTAAAATTTACTTAAACGTAAAAAAGAAGCAGCGCTTCTTTTAGATATTACTCCTTGAAATCGTTAATACATATAATATTAGATTGAAATCAAAGCAAATTATGTACATAAGTAATATCTGTAGTACATATTCATATTGTATTCAAGATATGTTCTTTTATTAAACCTCTTTTTACCAGTTTAAAATATATTTATACATATCATATTTAATAATATTAGCACTTAAAGCAAATTTGTTAGCAACTAAATTATTCATATCAGTAATATATTGGGCTTCATTTTCTAAGTACATGTTGTCTTTTAAAGTAAATTTGCCATTTTTATACGTTCCATAATCACTTACCCAACTTCGATTAGAAAAGATAGCTAATCCTGCACTATTACTTAATAAATCTTTACCCATTATTAAGCGTGAATCATAGTCTATAGCAAATAAGTTGAGTATAGTTGGTAATACATCTATTTGGCTACCAACCTTATCTATTTCTATTGTTTCCATGTCATTGTTCCATAAAATAAAGTTACTTTTATTGACTTCAATTATTTCGTCTCTTTCATAATCACTTATCTCATTTATTTCATCAATAGTTAATGTGTATGGATAATGGTCTCCTACTAAAGCTATAACTGTATCATTTAGGATATTCGCATTTTTTAAACCATCTATTAAGTTTTCTAGAGCTTTATCTAGTTCTATTTGAGTAGCTAAATAGGCTTTTACATTATCACTATATGGTAAATTTGCTACTAAATCTTTATTTTTTAAGGCAATTGAATTACCCGATGAATTATAAACGTAAGGAGCATGGCCAGATACCGTTACATAATATGTTACAAAAGGAGTATTATCTTTATAAAGGGGTAAAGTTTTATCTATCATGTCTATATCACTTGGTAACCAATTACAATTAATTAGATCTTCCATTCCATTGCCACAGCCTATATAAGAAGTAAAACCTAATGTTTCCATTGTTTTTTGCCTACTATAATAAGTATATGTCCAATTATGATAACTATTAGCTGTGTATCCTATCTTTGTAAAAGCGTTGCCTAAGCCATAAGAAATGGTTGGCATATATTTTTTCCAATCAGATAATATTGATTGAGTTGGTATTAAACCAGTTGTTGCTTGAAATTCACCACCAGTAGTACTTAAAAATACGGGAGAATAAAAATTATTAAAAACAAATCCTTCATTAGTTAATTTATATAATGTTGGAGTTAAGTTTTTATCAACCGCTATCATGTTAAAACCTTCAGCTAAAATGAAGATTAAATTTTTTCCTTTAAATAATCCTGTGTATTCATTTTTGTTGGTGGATTCACTATTTTTAAAAAATTCTAACATATTTTTTATGGTCTCATTTGATTCATTAGATATAAGAGTATCAAAATCTATTTGTAGTTCATTATATGTTACTGTTTCTTCTTCTATTTGTTCCTCTTTATTTTCTTCATTAGTTTCTGGAATATTTGGCTCTTGTGAGGTTAGTAACTTTTCTTCAAAGCCAAATATTACCCTTTTGATATCTAATCTTGTGTAAGTTAATAAGCCAAATTTTTCTACACTTTTTATTTCACTATTAACATTATAATATAAGTTATAAGCTGAGTAAGTTTGATTTTTATTAAATAATAAACTTAGTAAAGATAAGATGTATATTAAAATTATAAGGATAAGACAAATAATAATATTTTTTTTATTAGTACGTTTAAAACTAAATTTTTGATGAAAAATAATTAATAAAATTAGGGGTATAAAATATAATATTATAATCCATATGTTTTTTATAATTATATCAATAATAATATTTTTAAAATCTATAGCATTAGTTGCTAAACTAAGCGTACTAAAAGAAAATATATTGCTAA
>CASEOP010000047.1 GCA_949289505.1 uncultured Mycoplasmatota bacterium | reverse complement strand
GTGGGAAATGGGATGAAATAGAAAAAATAGTAGTTGATAAATTATTATCATAACTACTATTTTACCTACAAAAATTTTTTACACCCTTATCTGCTTTTACAATTCGTTTTATCATTAACTAATTCTTGTTCTTTTATTAATTTATAATCAATTATTTTAATACGTAATTCATTTTCTAAAACTTTTAACTTTTTCAGCAATTCTTCCACAACTTTTTTCTTCAAATATTTTTGATATTTTTTTATTATAATAGTCCTTAAATGTGCAACTTCATCTAAAGCCAACATCAAATTAGTCCCAGCGTTTGCCTCAGCATCAAAATCGCTATTGTCTAATAAACAATTAACTATATTTTGATACTTTTTATAAAAATTATGACATATTAAACAAGAAACAATTTCTTCATTAACAATTATAACTTCTTTAACCTTTAAATTAGCAGCTACTGTTTTTTTTATTGGATAACAAAACCCTTTAATATTATAATTAAAATTTTCTAATTCATACTCACTATTTAATCTTCTTAAAACAAAACCTTTCATAATCCACCTACTTTAATAAATCTGGTCTTTTTTCTTTCGTAACTCTTAACTGTTCACTTTTTCTATAATCAGCTATTTTCTCATGATTACCGCTTAATAAAACATCAGGTACTTTTAAGCCTCTAAACTCACGGGGCTTAGTATAAGTCGGATAATCTAACAAGTTATTTTTAAATGAATCATTTAAAAATGAATCCTCATCTATCACTTTTGGCACAAATCTTGTAAGACAATCAGTAACAACCATCGCTGGTATTTCCCCACCGGTTAAAACAAAGTCACCAATACTAATTTCTCCATCGACAAAATTTCTAATTCTTTCATCAAAGCCTTCATAATGCCCACACACAAGAATTATATGTTTAGATTTAGCATATAAACTATTTGCCACTTTATCATTAAATATAACCCCTTGAGGAGACATTAAGTAAACTTGTGAATCTTTCGTTTTAACTGATTCAATTGCTCTAACTACAGGTTCGCACATTAATACCATACCACTCCCACCACCATAAGGTGTATCATCAACTTGACCATTTTTTAAAAGGGTAAAATCTCTTATGTTAATTAAATTAATTTCAACCAATTTTTTTTCTATAGCTCTTTTAATAATACTTTCACTAATAAATCCTTCAAACATTTTCGGAAAAAGTGTCAAAATATCAATTCTCATAATATCAAATCCTTAACATGCTCTGTATTTATTTCTTTTTTTTGAATATTAACATTCTTTATATAATAATCATTATAAGGGATATAATAGTTCTTTGTAAATGCTATAAACAATAATTTTCCAGCTTTATTATCCAAAATATCCTTCACCACACCCAAATTTTGCCCATCATCAATAATATTCATATTTATTAAGTCTTCTAATAAATATTTTCCATTTAAATTTAAATCATCTCTATTAAAATAAACATTCTTCCCTTTATACTTCAAAACCAAATTAATATCATTTATTCCTTCTAAAGTAATCATTTCAAATTGCTTATGATGACGATATGTTTTAATTATTTGCATTTCTTTTTCTTCCCCAATATAAATTTTAAATCCTGGTTTAAACACTAATTCTTTAAATGACTTATTACTCAATAAACGAATTTCTCCTTTAATTCCATGAGTATTTACAATTTTCCCCAAATAAATTAAATTCATTTTCTCCTCCTGCTTTTAGTTATACTTAAAAGGCGAAACGTAACGTTATATTTTATAGTTCCTTCTCGAATAATTGGCTTTATAAAAACATTAGAATAGCCTTTTATTTCTAAAGCTGTTTTTAACAACATTATGTACTCCATATATTTTAAGGGCGTTTTACGAAGAAACTTCTCACCATTATACCTATTTTTGTCTTCTAATTCATATGATATTTTCCCTTCATTAACAAAAGTATAAATTTTTATATCTTGAGAACAATCTATATTATTTTTTAAAACATTTAAAACCATAGCATCAGCCTGTTCCATATTTAATTTTAACTCATCCATTATTTACCTCATAAAATATAATACTAGCCGCTACTGCCGCATTTAAACTTTCACAATTAATTTTAATGTTAATCATTTCATCACAATCTTTTTTTAATTGCTCCTTCATCCCTAATCCCTCATTACCAATTATAATTGCAGTTTTCAAAGAAAAACTTATTTTTTTTAAATTATTCCCCTTCACAACATCAGTTCCATAAATTCTATATCCCTGACTTTTTAACTCTTTTATAATGCTAGCTAAATCTTTACGAATAATATTTAAATCAAAAATCATTCCTTCAGTTGCCCTAATAACTTTATCATTATATAAATCAACAGTATCACAACTTAATACTAATGTATCAATTCCAAAAGCAACGCAACTTCTAATAATAGTCCCCAAATTACCAGGATCTTGAATTTTATCAAGTAATACAACCATACCAAAAATTTCTTTTTCTTCTACTTTTTGACATACACCTATTACATTTGTACCACTAACTTGATTTGACAGTTTTTTCATTACATTAGTTCCTACTAAATAAAATGGCACATTCATAATTTCATACTTAGAATTATCGGCAATAATTTCTTTAAGCACTTGTTTCTCTTGCGCTTTATATAGCAAATGTTCACCTTCAATTAAAAAGCTATTAGTTAAATCACGATATTTTTTATCCTTTAATCTATTCCACTCTTTAACTTTACTATTATTTAAAGATTCTATTTTCATCAATTTCTCAATTCCCTTCTCGCATCTTTATAATTAGGGCAATATTTTTCTACCAAACACCAAAACTCTTTACTATGATTATGATATATAAAATGACATAATTCATGAATTATAACATAATCAATTATTTTTCTATCATATTTTATTAATTGTGAATTTAAAGTAACTGTCTTTTTTACATAATTACAAACGCCCCACCTAGTTTTCATATTCCGAATTTTTAAAGTAAACTTAGGTATACCATTCATTATATTTACAAGTTTATTTATTTCTTCTGTAAATATTTTAATTCTAAATTCATTTATATAATTATCTAACATTACATTGTTTTTAGTATAAACACAGCCATCATTAAATTTAACCATTTCCATTTCATCATTATATTTAATATTATATTTTAAACCTAAAATTCTAACTTCATCAGATTCATCATATCTTTTTTTATTTTTATTTAACATTTTTATCAATGATTTTTGATTTTCATTTATTAGCTTAATAATTTTAGAAGTACTTATCCTCTTATTAGTTGTAACAATCAAATTATTTTTTTCATCAAAGCGAAAATAAACATTTTTATTATTTTTTCTAATAATTTGCACCGTTATTATTTCATTATTTAAATTAACTTTTATTTCTTCAACCATATAAAACACCTAAAACATCATTTATATCTATTATACAAAATAGCTTAAGTAATAGCTACATTTTTTTTCTTATTTCTAGCTCTTTTTTTATCCAAGCCAAAATAACCATTACTAAATAATTTAACTCATCATTTGTTAGCCATCTATCCTTAGGAATTTTATACCATTTATTCAAGCAACCACGACAACACGTAGCAGTAGCATGCATGGCAACAAAAACCGGATGTCCTTTTCTTGGAGTTTGATGTCCATCATTAGGTATATAGGCTGGTGCTAGTCTTTTCTTTAAAAAATCATAAGCATGCTTTTGAATTACAACAAGTCCTTTTTCTGTAATATAACTAAAATCGTTAACACTTAAATGAAAGCTAGATCTAAACTTTGATAATGATAAAGAATATAATATTTGATTAATACTTTTCATAATATTAAAAAGATTACTTGATTTGTAATCCAACCCTTTCTATATAAAATAAACAAAAACATTAAAATAAAAATCAATTAATGTTTTATCCTTTTCCTAAATTTAATAAATATTATAATTATACTTACAAATGCTATTCCTAAAGTTATAGGAACTACCAAACTCTTTTTATTTCTTTTTATAGCCCCTTGCTTAATTTCATCATCTTTACTAACAAATTTGCTTTCTTCATTCCGCTTAACAGTAATATTATACTCTTTAATATCATCATTTTCGGCCTTAACAACTATTTTATAAATATTATCGCCTACTTTTAAAGCTTTTTGTCCAGCACCTGTAACAATTGCCATCTCATCTTCAGCTTTTGCTTCTATATTAATTATTTGCACTTCATAATTAACCTCTAAAACATACTCCGTTATTTGTGGATTAAAAACGAATCCATCAATATCTATTGTTAGTTGACTTAGATTATTATTATTAGATTTTTTATCATCTTCCTCTTCATTATTATCACTTATTATATTATTAGACATATTATTTTCTATTGAATTATTGACTGTTGGAGCTTTATCTAAATAAATAAAACCAATTAAATTTCCAGCATTAATAGACTTTTTAGAACCATTAACTATCCCCTCATTTTCTTCAGTTACTATACCACCTTCATTCACAATCATATAATTTCCTTCAACCGAAACAACAAACCCAACATGTCCATATCCATCAGCTGAAGACCAAACCGCAATAGAATTAGGTTTAGCTTTACTACCTACTTTATATCCATCATTTATAGCACTATTATACCAAGTTTGAGCATTTCCCCAACTAGGTAAACTAACTTTAGTATACTTATAAGCTTGATCCCAAGCATACCATGTACATCTAACAGTGGTAATTCCATACAAAGATTGATATTTACCATATGGATTAACAGCAGCATCAGCATAACTAAAAAAGCCCAAAAAAGCAAGAACAAACAATATTATTTTAAAAGCAATATTACGCATTTCTACCACCTATCACATGTTAAATTATATTTATTACATAACTCTTCATCTAAAGTAACATTTTGATAAAAATCAAATCCCCCACATGGGCCTTTAAACAATGTAGCATCACTTAAAATATTATTTATTTCTTTATTAAAAGTTTCACCAGCACTATTAACATTTAACCCATTAAACGCCAAATAATTATAAGATAAGCTAAACATGTGATTTTCTTCCTTATAATTAATATTAGCTAAACCAGGATATTTACTATTTTTATACTTATCTAACACATTTTTAAAATAATTTTCTTGATTAACATTAATTTTTAAAGTACCATCACTTAAAAAAGTATTAATCTCTTCCCTACTAACTTGAGTTGCAGTTCTTCCCTCTTTATCATACCAAAATTCAACATTTGCAGGTTTATTACTTATTTTATTTATTGATGCTTCAGGAAAAACTTCTTGTAAATTAGATGTGAACATATAATAAAAGCAATTAAAATCACCACTACTTATAAAATATTCCGTAACACTTATATTATTATTTAAATTAATTTTATTAGTAGTGTTGTTAGAATTATTATTTGTTTGAAAAGTCGTATTATTTTTACTATCACTTTTATCTTCATTATTATTAGTTGAATTATCTTTAATCTTTTCCCACTTAGCTTTAAGGATAATATCATTAGTTACTGGCAAATTAAAATCATAAATTTCATCATTTAAATACCAATTCATAAAATTATATCCGTCTTTTTTGGGCATATCTGGTTCAGTTATTTTATCTCCATTTTTTACAACTATACTATCTATACTACTTCCATCATCAGTATCAAAATTAACCGTATAATACTCATCTAATTTTATATTTTCTACATCATCATTACTAATTGATTCAACTTTTTCATCATTTCCAAACGAATAAAAAATTAAAAATGTACCTCCTAACAAAATAATCATTATTATAATAATAAATACTTTTTTCTTATTTTTAATTTTATTCATTTGACTCAACTCCTATTAAAATAATTTTAACAAAACTATCACTTACCGTCAATTTAATTTATGTATATTTTAATAGAACAAATTCATAAAATTTTCGACTAATAACTCTTGGAACTATATAATGTATCATAGTCATAAGATCACGATAAGAATTATCTTCTAACTCTTTTCAAATAAATCATCATAATAAAAAATTTGATTATCATATTCATCAATATAATTTTTATATAATAATTATAATGTTAATCGATTATGTTCTACTTCAATAAAATAAGACGATTTTTTTTATCGTCTCTATCTATTATTACTTTAGTATTTATTATATTAGTATTTATATGTGTATCCTTTGGGCGTTCCCACTGTCGGCATCACTTTTTTGGTAATACGGTGATAAATTATAAGGAGTTTCATATATAGAATAATCATAGTAAAATCTTCCATGTTCACCATGCATTCTAGTTCTAATTAAATATTTATTATTTTCTAATTCATGTAATACAGTAAACTTAGCATAAATGATAATAAGCCTTTCGCCTTATAACTTAAGTTTTTATCTCTCAAATAATAATTTAACATTACTGTATAATTGTTATTTTTTTCTATTTTAAATACAGACATTTCTATCTACCTCCTTAATTTTAGGCAAAAAAAGATTATCATTTCTGATAACCTTAAAAGCACATTTTTTAACTATTTTTGCTTAGGTTTAATTACTTCTAAACCACCCATATACGGTTGTAAAACTTTAGGAATATTTACTGTTCCATCTGCATTTACGTTATTCTCAATTACAGCTATCATCCCGCGAGGTGAAGCTATAACTGTGTTATTTAAAGTCGCAATATATTTATTACCGCTACTAGTTTTCATTCTAATACCCAATCTTCTTGCTTGTGCATCTCCTAACGTAGAACAAGATCCAACTTCAAAATATTTCTTTTGTCTTGGACTCCATGCTTCTACATCACATGATTTAACTTTTAAGTCAGCTAAATCTCCACTACAACATTCAAGAGTTCTAACAGGAACATCTAAACTCCTAAAGAACTCTACAGTATAACTCCACATTTTGTTATACCATTCCATTGCATCTTCTGGCTTACATAAAACAACCATTTCTTGTTTTTCAAATTGATGTACTCTATATAAGCCTCTTTCTTCTAGGCCATGAGCTCCAACTTCTTTTCTAAAGCAAGGACTGTAAGAAGTAAGCATAATTGGTAATGATTCTTCTTTAATAATTTGATCTTTAAACCGTCCAATCATAGAATGTTCAGAAGTACCTATTAAATACAAATCTTCTCCTTCGATTTTATACATCATATTTTCCATTTCAGCAAAAGACATAACTCCTGTTACAACATCACTTCTAATCATAAATGGAGGAACACAATAAGTAAAACCTTTATTAATCATAAAATCACGAGCATATGATAACATCGCACTATGAAGTCTAGCTATATCTCCCATTAAATAATAAAATCCATTCCCACTTGTTCGGCCAGCTGATTCTTTATCTAACCCATTTAAAGCCTCACAAATATCAGCATGATAAGGTATTTCATAATCAGGAACAACCGGTTCTCCAAACTTTTCAATTTCTACATTTTCAGTATCATCTTTACCAATAGGTACACTATCATCTATCATTTGAGGAATTACCATCATTTTTTCTTTAATTTCACTTTCTAATTTTTCCTCTTGATGTTCTAAATTAGCAATTTGAAAAGATATTTTCCCTACTTGTTCTTTTATAGCAGTTACTTCTTCCTTTAATCCCTGACGCATTAAATCTCCAATTTTTTCACTTAATTTGTTTTTTTCATTGCGCAAATTATCTGCATCTTTCTTTGCTTTTCGAAAATCAATATCAAGTTGATAAATTTCATCTACTAACGGCAATTTTTCATCTTGAAATTTTTTTCTAATATTATCTTTAACTAATTCTTTTTCTTCTCTAATTAATTTAATATCTATCATATTATTCCTTCTTTCTATAAAAAAAGAATGGCCCAAAGGAGTCAATATGACGGTACCATCCTTATTTTAACTTTATTATCGATAACGGCTTTAACCGAGGATTATTAGTCCCACTAGAAAGTAGATTTCATATAATTCTTTTACTCATTTCCATCGACCATAAGCTTTCTATAAAAAGTGACTATATTACTTATCTTTCTTTCGTTTTACAATTATAATATACCATATTTTCTTAATTATAGCAACAATTTAAATATCACTAAATCCTATTTTCTTCTAGTACTTTCTTCATCATTTAAATTAATTAATATAGAATTAATTAAATCATCTAATCTTTTTTCTTCTGCTAATAATTTATTTTTTTCCTCAATAAGAATTTTATATTTATCTAACAATTCTTTTTTCTTTAAAAGGCGTGCTTTTATCAAATCATTTTCTTGTCTTTGTCGTAAAATCACTTCTTCATTTACAGTATCATCATCAACTTGAAAATCATTAATATCAGTTACTAACGACAAATCTATATTTAACTCTGCTAACTTTTTTCGTAACTCTTCTTGCAATGCTTTACCTAACCTCTTTATTGTAAATACTTTAAACCCATAGTTTTGCAAATCATCTAAAGTATAAATATTATTACGATATAAAAGCATATACAATTTAGAATTATCAAATATATCTTCTAATAAGACCTGACCTTTACTTTTAACACCCTCTCTAATTTTATTTATATCTATTGGTTCATTTTTAAGAATTAAACCTAATTTATGTACACAATTTAATAATTCTCTTATTTTAACGTTTCCCATATTACGAGCCTTAGCAATTTCTTCATAATTTGTGTTTAATAAATCCCCTAAAATATAAATACCTAATCTATGATTTAATATTTTAACTATCGATTCTGATAAATTCATAGTTTCTAGTCTTATAAATAATAATCTATCATCAATGCCTAAGTCTTTAAATTCTTCATAAAATCCTACATTAAATTGGCAATGCAAAATTCTTGTTAATTTTCGAAAATAAAGTAAATATTTATACTCATAATTTTTTCTATTTGCAAATAATGCGTAAATATCATTTTTATGATTAGCAATAATATCTCCAACTGTATTAAATCCAGCAGCAATTAAAATATCTTTAGCTTCTTCATCAATATCTAACTCATCCATTTTAATAGCAAATACATCTACCACTTTTTCCAAAATAAATCCCCCCAAAATTTAAAATTATTTTATCACTATTCTATTTGAATGTCAAAAAGATCTACTCCCAAATATATCAATCACTTCGCTTAATACTTTAGTATTTTCATTATAACTTTTTAATTTAGTAAAATCAATCATTGCTTCATAATCATTTATAACACAACCATCTAAAATAACATCATTAAATGAACAAAACCAAGGACTAAATTTTATGCCATAACAATTTACATCAGTCATATCTTTATTATAAATTGTTTGGGGATCTATATGTATATTTGTACCACTGAAATCTAAACCTATTATATTAACATTTGTTAAATCAACATTACTCAAATCAAGCATTCTAAGGACTAAATTATTTTCAAAAAACTCCTCAAACTCTATATAACCATTTTTATTAGGCAATCCATTATTTTTAAATATTATTTTCTCTATATTATCCACTTTAATTCTTTCAAATCCAATTTCCATTTTAGTACTATTTAAAAGTTCAATTACTTTTTTAAAATATTCATACGCTAACATTATTCGATTAACTTACAATTTTCGGAAATATTCTAATTCGTTAGCCTCTGCTTCCTTAAGTTTAATTTTATTTATTAATTCAAATTGTTTTAATTCTTCTTTTATTTCTTTTGGAAAAAATGAAATATTTATCATTAAACTTAAATAATATTCACCAAATAATTGCTCGTCAAAAACAGCTTTAGCTTCTTCATTTATATATTTTAAACATCTTTCATTAGTTACAATATTATAAATAAAATAAAAATTTAATACATCATCATCAGTTTTACTATTTAAAGACATCTTAAATTCAGGCGATAAACTTACCAGCGATGGTTCTATTTTTTTAAAATCTTCGGGATAATTTTTGTGATACTGAGCATAAATAGTACGATAATCTAAATCACTAACCATAACTTTTATATTGTTTATATCAGCACAATTCAAATCTACAAATAAGCCAAAATTTGTTTTTAAACCACTTATAACGTCATATTTGCTAAAAATTGATAATTCATAAAATTGTTGTAAAAACGCTACCAACATTTTATCATCAGTCAATTTTTTTTCAATTAAAGTATTTTGAACTCGTTGACCATCGAAATCATAAACACTGATGCCACACTTGTTTTCTTTTAATTGAAAATAAATAGTTCCAGTTTTGTTTTTCAAAATTCCATATTCAAATTTAGCCAAAATACAATAAGGATTAAAGCTTATTTTTATATTAGATTTTAATATAACTGACAAATAATTATTAAGTTCAGTTTCAATTTTTAAATATTCTAATCTTTTCTTTCTTAAATATTGTAAAAAACAATTTAATGAAATATAATCATCATTTAATCCTTGATAATTTTTTTCACTAAATAATTTCTTCAATTTATCCATTCTTATTTTACTTAACCCCAAATAAATTTAATGTATTAACGTTTTATATTAAAATCATTTAATAATCCATATTGCTCTAAATAACTAATAAAATTTAACGAATTATCAATACACTTTTGTTTAACATATTCCACAATTAATAATAAAGCGTCCATTGATAATATTTGTGAAGCTAAAAAAGATAATTGCACAGTTTCTTTAAAATCTACAAAAACAGGTAAACTTTGAATAGTGTCCAAATTTTCAACCTTTTTAATTGGAAATATTTCTAATAATTTTTGTAATTCAAATTGATTCAAAGTTGAAAATTTAACTATCATTAAAATTTTTTCTTTTAAAAGATTTTTTAAATATTCTATTTTTAACCCATGCTCTTTTAATTCCATTTGAATATTTTTCAAAATTTCTTTTAAATTTTGACTTAATAAAATAGAATAATTTGAAAAATCAATATAATCTAAACAAATATCAATATTAACATATAAAACTCCCTCTTCGAAACTTTTTTGAATCATATCATCAAAATAATTAAGTAATTTTTCACAAAATTCTTCTTCTAACCGAATCAATTCATTTATGTGCATAACTTCGCTAAATATATCCATTGCTCCTAAAATCTCCTTTTTTGCTAATTTATATTATATATTTTTTACCCCAAAAAGCAAGAAAAAGCTAATTTATTTTTCTAAAATAGCTTTTTTCATTCCCATCAAAGGCAAATATGCACATATTTTCCTATTTCCTTGATTGCCCATATTTTTAAAAACAATAGCGTCTTTTAATAAATCTTTATCAAAATTCTCACAATTAAGCATTTTATCAAAACTATCAATATATTTTAAAGCTTCAACTTTTGTTTTTCCCACTAAATTTTTAATCATAATTGATGTAGAAGAAATAGAAATCGCACATGCTTCACCATCGAATGATATATCATCGATTACATCATTATTCCATTTAATATAAAGATTAATATTATCGATACAAGAATTATTTTTTGTATTGACCATTTGATAACCATCATGTTTCTTTTGATAATTATATGGATTTTGATAATTATCCATTATTACATTTCTTATTTTTTCAGCATTCATTTAAATCATCTCTTTTAATATTTTATCATAATTACTCAATAATTCAACCAAATTATCTATTTCTTCGTAAGTATTATAAAAATATAAACTTATTCTAACTGTATTACTAACTCCCACACTTGATTTTAGTATTTTAGCACAATGAGTACCTGCCCTAACGCATATATTATATTTATTTAAATAATAAGCTACATCTTGACTAAATATATTATTAACATTAAAAGTTACAATTCCACTATCACTTTCTATATTAATAATATCAATATGTTTTAAAAGTAATAACTTATTAATCAAATACTTTCTCAAATCTAATTCATATTTATGAATATTTTCCATCCCTATATTATTCAAATATTTAATAGCTTCTTTAAAACCAATAACACCTGCTATATTTCTAGTACCAGCCTCTAATCTAGTGGGAAGTTCTTTTAAAACAACCTCATATGGATTATCAAAAGATTCATTCATTCCTCCCCCTAAAGTCGTAGGTTCTAAATGTTCTAATAATTCTTTTTTTCCATATAATACTCCAACTCCAGTTGGACCACACATTTTATGAGCCGAAAAAGCCAAAAAATCAACATCTAAATCTTTAACATCAACTCTAACATGTGGAACCATTTGAGCACCATCTAAAATTACAAAAATATTATTTTCATGAGCCCAAGCACAAATTTCTTTAACTGGTCTTATATCCCCAATAACATTTGTAATACCTGCTATACTTATCACTTTAGTATTAGGAGTAACTGTTTTTTTTAAATTATCCATAGTCAAATAATAATTATTATCTAAAGGAACATAGTTTATTTTTATTCCCTTTTTTTGAGCTAAATTATACCAAGGTAAAATATTTGATGCATGTTCACTCATAGTTAATAAAACTTCATCATTTTGTTCGAGTAAATTAGCAAAAAAACCATTTATTATCATATTCAAAGAATCAGTAGTACCACTCGTAAAAATAATTTCTTCTAGATATTCAGCATTAATAAAATCTTTAACTAATTCTCTTGTCTCTTCATACTCTTGATCAACTTTATATGACAAATCGTAATCACCCCGATGAGCATTAGCAGGATATTTAGAATAATACTCAACCATTTTATCTATAACACATTTTGGTTTTAAACTAGTAGCACTATTATCGAAATATATAATGTCATCACTTAAAAGAGGAAAATCATCCCTATTCATATATTCACCTCCATTATTGCTAATTTATTGTATTCATAAATTTAAAAGTAACCATAATAAATGCCTTATTACGTCTTTAATTAAGATTAAGTTTCAAACTTTTTGTATAAATATTTTCTATTTCTGAAGAAATATCTATATTTTTTTGACCACAGTAATTGCTAATAATAACTTTACGTTCCTGATTTAATCCTCCAGTTAAACTAAACTGAATTCCATTTTTAATAGAACTTAATAAATATGTTTGGACAAATCCATCTATTAACACTAATTTATCTAATAAAATTTTATTACCATTACTATCAATTTTAAAAATAGCAACAATCGACTCTAATTTTTTTTCATATTCACTTTGTTTTGAAAAAAAACAAGTTTGATAAATTCTTTTTAAATCCAAAATAGAACTATTATTCTTTATAAGTCTAAAAAAATCTATATTAAGATAATTCTCAATATCATAAGGTAAACAAAAAGAATATTCCATATTACCAATTGTAATATTTAAAGACAAATTATGAGATTGTATTTGTTGAGTCATTATACGTCCTTCAATTTCTTTTTGATAAAAAGTTAATAAAACATAATAATAATTATGATCCCAATCACATTTAAACTTATAAACTTCATTCTTATAATAAATTATTAATAAATTCTCAAATAATTTAAAAATTAAAGAATCTCCAGCAAAGAAACATCTAAAAACTAACGACCGTTTATCATCAAGCAATTCTTCCTTCATAAATTCCAAATAAAAATTTTTCCAATTAAAAAGTCTTTCCAATAAACAACTAACAATATTAATAGTTGTTTTATAGTCACTAACTACATCTTCACAATTAGCATCATACCAAAAAGGACAATTATTTTTAACCTTAAACACATAATCTTTTTCCATACATTCACCAAAAGATTACTTATCTTGTAACATATTTAATAAATCAATTTTAAATTTATCCTTTGACGCATTAGCCTTTGATATCATTATCCCCTTATATGTTGCAAGCTCACTCATATGACCTTCTAATAATATCTCTGTAGGTGTAATTGTATCAAGCATTACAGTTCCTTCATTTAAATAAACCGTATAATATAATTTAACTTCCCCATGTACAGCCGCAAACATTTTATCACTTGGAAGTTTCAATTCATATTTTGCAGTATTTTCTTTCTTATTAGTGCTAACTAACTCTCCAACAAATTCACCATTTCTAATCGCAGGATAATAATCAAAATTAAGCTTTTTAAAAGCTAACATATTATATTTTTTTAAAGCTCTTTCTAATTTTTTAAATTCGTTTTCATTAATATAATCTAAAACATAACATTTCATAATTTAACCCCCTATTTCAATTACGTCTCAATTATAGCACATTTTAATTTAATTGTCAAATTAACGTAAAAATTCAACTTTTAATGTTGAATTTTATCTAAATTTAGTTTTACAATTGTCATTCCAGTATTCCACATATCTAAATGATAAGACATTACAAACTTATTTTTCTTCAATAATTCATGAACTCTATTTTTTAAAATATTACTACTTCTCCCGTGAATGATACCAATATATTCATTTTTTAATTTTATATTATCATTAATAAAATCATTTACAAAAAATACCACTGTATCACATGTTTCTCCATGCACATTTAAAACTGGTAAATTATTATTGTTCATTTTGATTATTGCTAGGTGATAAAACCGGTATAGAAGACCCTCCAATTGAAAAAGTATTATTTACATCAAAATTATTAGGATTAGTTGGAATTACTATTTTACTAGCATCAGGAATTTCTGGTAAAACATCAACACCCGCAACAGGCTTAACTTCTTCAACAACTGGAGTTTCAACAATATTAAATTTTTGATTATAATAATTAATTACTTCTTTTAAATTGGGTATAGAAAAACGTCCTCCCATTTTTCCAACGGATAATCCAGCAGCTATATTAGAATAGGTAATTGCTTTTTCTATATCAAAATTATTTGCCAAGCAATAAGCAAAAGCTCCATGGAAAATATCTCCCGAACAACTAGGATCAACAACTTTCATTTTTATTCCGGGCATAACTTTTATTTCACCATTAAAAGTATACATAGCTCCCATTTCTTCAAGAGTAACAATAATATTATTATTTGGATAACGATCTTTAACTTTTTTATAAACTTGAACCAAAGTTGCAGAATTATTATAATCTATTTTTATACCACTCACTGTTTCTGCAAAACCCTTTGAGCAAACAATATATTGAACATATTTACATAATTCTAATAAATCTCTATCAACTCTACCAGCATCTAAAATACTAATAGCTTTAGGAAATTTATTTAATGCATTTATAGTAGCACTATATTCTTTTCCATCTGTAAAAATAACATCAGGCGTAATATTGTATTCATATTTTTTTAATTGAGGTTGAGTTGCACTTACAATATCAAAACGAGTTCTACTACCATTCTTTTTATTTACCAAAATAACTGATAATGGCGTCCCTATTTCATAAGAATTTTCCATTAATTCCGTTTTAACCATAGCTTGTTCTAATTCTTTTCTAATTTGCGAACCATAATCATCTGAACCAACTACTCCTGCAAAATAAGAGGTCTCTCCCCATTTACCAAGTAAATATGCAACATTTGCCGCCGTTCCACCACCAGTTTCTATTTTTTCATTTAATAAATACTTAGTACCTTCAATCGGATATTCTTCAACTGGACAAGTAATATCATAGCTAGTTCTCCCAATGCTCAAAATCGTCATATCATCCACCTCTTCTATATTAAATATAATATCATAATTTCCCATAAAAATAAAGACTATTCTAATATAGCCTTTATTCTTCTAACCCCCGAGCTACTAGCTTCTTCTTTAACAATTTTAAAGTGTCCCAATTCCCTAGTATTATTAACATGAGGACCGCCACATATTTCTTTTGAAACATCACCTATTTTATAAACTGTAACAATATCCGCATATTTTTCAATAAACATGGCCTCTGCACCACTTTTTATTGCTTCTTCTTTATTCATTTCTAAAGATGTTACTTCTAATCCTGCCCTAATCCATTCATTAACTAATGCTTCAACTTTATTTTTTTCTTCATCTGTTAATTTATGATCACAAGAAAAATCAAAACGCATTCTTTCCTCATTTATATTACTACCTTTTTGATGAACGTCTTTACTAACAACCAATTTTAATGCTGCATTTAATAAGTGAGTTGCTGTATGATATTTTATTTCTATATCACTATGACCCATTAATCCACCTTTAAACTTACCAGCTGATGCAGTTCTAGATAATTCTTGATGCAATTGAAATTTTTCTTTAAAACCTGCAATATCTACCATTAAACCTTTTTCGTTTGCAAGTTCTACAGTAAGTTCAATTGGAAATCCATAAGTATCATACAATTTAAAAGCATTATCTTTATCAATTACATTATTTGATAAATTATTTAAAAGTTTATCAAACTCTTTTAATCCCTTTTCTAAAGTTTTATTAAATTTTTTACACTCTTCTTCTAAAACCTTTAAAACAACTTCCTTATTATCCTTAATTTCCTCATAATCATTTTCATATTTTTTAATCACTTCCAAGGCAATAGGTTCCATCCAATTAATTGAAGTGTCAATTCCTAATTTTTTAGCATGGCGAACAGCTCTTCTAATTAAACGTCTTAAAATATAACCTTGATCCGTATTACTAGGTTTAATTCCTGCTCTATCAGCACTAATAAAAACACTAGTTCGAATATGATCAGCAATAACCCGCATACTAAATTCATTTCCATTATAAGATTTATCACTTATTTGTTCAATTTTCTTTATTATTTGTTGCCAAATAGAAGACATATAATTATCATCTTTATTTTCTAAAACTGCCACAATACGTTCTAAACCCATTCCTGTATCAACATTTTTTTGCTCTAATTCTCTAATACTGCCATCGCTATTTTTATAAAATTCCATAAATACGTTATTCCATATTTCTACCCATCTATCATCATTAGGGTCAAAAGCCTTCGGAATTTCTTCATTACTTCTAAAATAAAATATTTCCGTATCACCACCACAAGGTCCTGAGTCCCCTGCAATCCAAAAATTATCTTCAACCCCCAAATATACTATTCTTTCTTTAGGAATACCTAAATCTTGCCAAATTTTTGCTGATGAATCATCTTTTGGAATATCGTCATTACCTATAAAAACTGTCACAGCCAAACGATTAATCGGTATATTTAAAACTTTAGTTAAAAATTCAAAACTATAACCAATACTTTCCTTTTTAAAATAATCACCTAGACTCCAATTACCAAGCATTTCAAAAAAAGTATGATGTGTTTTATCTCCAATACTTTCCAAATCAGTTAATCTAACACACTTTTGAGCATCACACAATCTTTTCCCTAAAGGATGCTTTTCTCCCAATAAATAAGGAACTAATGGCTGCATACCAGCTGTATTAAATAGTACTGTTGGATCATTTTCAGGAATTAAAGGAGCACTAGGTATTTCAACATGTCCTTTTGCAACAAAAAATTTTATAAACTCTTCCTTTAAATTCATTTTAAAACCTCCTGTATAAATTCTATTACTCGATCATCTAATTTTTCAATATTGTCATTTACAATTGTAATATCAAACCCGCTATATCCTTCCAAAGCTGTTTCTGTTTCATGCATTTGCTCAGTAATAGACAATTTGCTAGGTGCAAATTGATTTAAAACATACAAAGCATGAACGTGTTTAAATTTATTTTTAATTTCTTCTACTTCTGCCGGAAGTCTAACATCACTTATTATTACAGCATCATAATATAACGAATACACTTTAATATCTTCAATCATTCTATTGATTAAAAATAAAGGCATATCCATATTGTCTCTTATTGTAACCCCTAAATCCTGTAAAAACTTGCGAGGCTTTGGCTCACTACCATCCCATTCAATAATTTCTTTAGCATACATCTTCAAATATTTACTAAATTCCGTAATAATAGGTCTTTTACCCATACTTAAATAATATTCTTTAATGATTTTAGCAACTTCATTTTTACCTGAACCTGATTTGCCCCCAACCAAATATATTTCCACTATTATCACCACACAATATAAACATTATACCATTATTTATTTTAAAATTAAAGACACGTTCTTATTAAATTTAAATCAAACTTAAACAAAAAAAGATTCAAGCCTTATCTAATATAAAACTTAAATAAGTCATGAATCATGTAAATTAAACTTTCATAATCTTTAACACAATAAATTTAAATAAGTAAATTTATTTAAGACAACAACTATATCTTTCTATATCAAAATTAGAATAAATGCTTTCCATATAATTAATTTTATCTTTTATAACTACCGCATTAGCTGATTTACTAAAACCATCTAAATATATTTTTAAATTATCATCATCTGCTAAAAAATATCCTTTATTACCCAATTGATGAAAAAATTCAAAATTACCATAATAAGCTGGACTTAAAAAAGCATCTTGAAAATGATATACCCTTTCTGGAATAAAAAATGGAATAGTTAAAAATTGTCTAAAAGAAATATCAATTACAAAATTAACAGGAGTTTCTTCATTAATTAAAAATTTGGCATACACAAAAAAATGAGGTATTTTATCTAAATTTAAATTACTCGTATGAATTATACAACAATCTATATTATCATTTTTTAATAATTCATAAACATATAATGAACAAGTTTTACAACAATTATAATAAGTATCTAAACTTTTATAATCTATTACCCCTTTTGTTAACAGATATTCATTTGTTTGTGTAACTATATAATCAAGATACGATTCAACACAATCTATATTTGCAAAAGATTTTAATCCTTCTTGACCATAATTAAATGAACTAGGATCCAATTCAGATACATATACCCTTTTTTTAAAATAATTTCCATTAATTAATAAAATAAGACCCATTTTTTCTCTTTCCGTCATCTTTTTTTCGATTAAATAAATTTTCTTCCATAAATTTCTAAGTTTTTCTCTTGCATTTTTATTATTTTCATCTAATTTATCCATTTCTAATAAAATTTTTCTAATTTCTTCCATAATTTTCCACCCTTAATTTAAATTAAATAAGAGTATTCAATTATGAAACTCTTACTTAATTTTACTTAGTATTTCATCTTTTTTCATAGTACTATAGCCTTTAATTCCTTGTTCTTTTGCTATAGCTTTAAGTTCTGCTAAAGTCATGTTACTATAATCTTTAACATTCTTTTTTTCTTCAGTTTTAACATCTTTTTTTGGCTCTTCAACTTTTTTAGTTTTAACTGGCATTTTACCATTTAAAACATCTTTTGAAATATTTGCTAACTCAGCAAAAGCACTTGGATTATCAATTGCCATCTCACTAAGCATTTTACGATTAATCTCAATTCCAGCTTTACTAAGTCCATTCATAAATTTTGAATAACTTATTTCATTAGCACGACAAGCCGCATTTATTCTAGTAATCCATAATTTTCTGAAATTACGTTTATTTTGTCTTCTATCTCTGTAAGCATAAACACCACTATGGAATACTTGTTCTTGAGCTGTTTTATATAATCTATGTTTGCTTCCAAAATAACCTTTAGCCTCTTTTAATACTTTTCTTCTTCTTGTTTTAGAAACGCTTCCACCTTTAACTCTTGTCATTTAAACTTCCTCCTTAGATTACTTTTTTTAATCTACTAGCTTCTCCGCTAGCCAATATTCCTTTATTTCTTCTTTGACGTACTTGTTTTGCTGAATCCTTATTAGTCTTGTGATTTCCATTAGACTTTTTATAAGTTAAAGTACCATTTTTTCTTTTAGTTAAAACTTTACTACTTGCTTTATGCGTTTTTTGTTTACATTTTGCCATAATTATTCCTCCTACTTATTTTTTTGGTGCTAATAGCATAAACATTTGTCTACCATCAAGTTTTGGCTCTGTTTCCATAATTGAAACTTCACTTAGACTATCGGCAAATCTAAATAAAACATCTTTGCCAAGTTCCGGCCTAGCCATTTGACGCCCTTTAAAACGAATAAATGCTTTTATGCGATGACCCTTAACCAAATATTCTTTCGCATTTCTAACTCTAGTTTCAAAATCGTGAATATCTATCGTTGTAGACAAACGATATTCTTTTAACTCTTTATTTGTTTCTCGTTGTTTTTTTTGAGCTTCTTTTAATTTTTTTTGGCGTTCATAACGATATTTGTTATAATCCATAATTTTTCCAACAGCCATTTTGCCATTGTCATTCATTAAAACTAAATCCAAGCCCGCATATTTAGATAACGTTAAAGCATCTTCTATTTTTTTTAATCCCATTTGTTCGCCATTCGGCCCAATCACCATTAATTCTTCTACTTTGATTTGCTCATTAATTGGTAACTCTTTATTCACACTTGCTATATATATGCACCTCCATGCAATTAAAAAGGTAGAATAATTATATTCCACCTTAAAAAGCTTACTACTATTTCACTAATGGCCTTTTACCTATGAACAATTATTCATCAGGTGGAATAAAATTCTCTTTCCTCTTTCAATTTCTTTAATATTATATCTTTAATATATGCCTTTGTCAAGAAAAATTAACGCCTTTTTCTAATCATTCGAATGAATTTTTAAATGCACCATTAAAATACCTAATGGTTTAGTTAGTCTTTCATTTATCAAACTTGCAAATTATACATTTTT
>CASEOP010000046.1 GCA_949289505.1 uncultured Mycoplasmatota bacterium | reverse complement strand
CTTAATAAGTGAAACATTAATTAATAAAATCTTTGATGAAGTAAAAAACAGTATATAAGGGAGGAATGATTATATTTATATTACTGAAACTACTGAAAATGTTAGAAAATTAATTGAAGAATTGGAAAATAAAAATGATATTACTAAATTAAAATTTCTTATTTATATATTTGGCTTATTAAATAATAATCAAATAAATGATAGGAATGAACCTAATCCAGATTTAATAGAAGATGATATGAAAATATTTAATTCAGAGGTAATTGGGCTTACAGCAAATGCTTGTACAATTTTGTTACAATATTTTGCTATGCTTTATAATGGTATGACAGATAGTAAAGATGCTTATGAAGATAATGGAAATATTTTAGGGGTTAATTATAATAAAGAAGATAAAAAACTTGTGTCTAAATTTGAAAAATTAAATTTCAATGAAAAACTAGATGTATTTAGTGAAATTATAATTAGGTATGATAATGAAAATTATTTTGATAATAAAATACTTGTAGTATCATTAAATTCAGAATTAAATGGCTTTGACATTGCTAAAATTATTCAAACTTTTAAAGAAAGTATGAAATAGATGTCATGGAGAAAAGAGAATTTGAAGTTTTAAATAATTATTATTATGGTATTAGTAAAGTATCTATAATATGGCTTGATGATATGAAATTATTAGATACTCAAAACAAAATAAAAAGAATTTATGAAATTATAGATAATGATTATAACGAAGTTTGGTATTTAGTTAGAGATTACGATGAAAAAAGTTATATATTAAAGTATAAATGTGGAAGTTATTATTCGGTAGATATTATGAAAGCATTTAAAACAAAATATGATTTTTGCCAAATAACTACTGATTTGATAAAAATGTATGATGCTAAATCATATCCAATTGTTTTTAAAATAAAAAGTGAAGATTTTAATTATTATTATAATCAAGATAAAAATATAAATACTGCCTTTTTTAATTGTTATTATTGTTGTTGTAATAATACTTATAAGTCTGTGAGAGAATATAGAAATAAAGTAGAATATGAAACCTTTAAAAAAGAAGAAGATGCAATTTATTGGTGTTGGAATTTTAAATCTACAAAATCAGATATTTTAAGTAGTGATATAAGACCTTTAGATTTAAAAGAACGAGTATATAATTATGAATTTACGAGAGGAGGAGATAAAGATGATTAATGAGAAAGACATATACATGGCTTTAAAAAAAATGACACTAGAAGAATTTGCGAGTATATTAAATAGTTATAATAAAATAAATGCTACCAATAATAAAGAAGAAAAAAACAAAGAGCAGACTTCAAAGAAGATTCTTTATACAATAGATGAGTTAATAGAAGAATATCCATTCTTTACTAGATATAATATTAATAAGGCAATTCAAAATACTGGATTGCCTTATTTAGTAATTGGAAACAAAAAAATGTTTAATAAAGAAGAAGTCGAAAAGTGGCTTGATAAAGAATCTAAAAGTAAAAAAGAAAAAAATAAATATGAAATTTAATGGAAGGTGGAGAAATGCAAGAAAAAGTAGATAAATATATTTATTATATTTCTGAAAATAGATATAGGGTAAAGTTTTTAAAAGTAGATAAGAAACGTAACATTCAAATTAAGTTTGATCAATATATTAATGGTAGTTTAGAAGATGCTAAAAATTTAAGAGATAACAAATTAAAGGAAAATGGGTTATGTTTAGAAATAGAAAAAAAGAAAGATGATCCTTTTGCTGATTTTGATGTGAAAGAAAAAAAACAACCCAAAACTAATTCAACTAAATCACAAACAACGGTATTAGGGAAAAAAACTAAGCTAAAAAGAGTAGATAAATATTTATATGAGATTGAAAAGGGTAAAAAATATAGAATATTTATTAGAAAAGGTGGCTCAAATGGTCAAAAAGGAGTATATTATTCAAAAGTATTTGAAGGAACTTTAGCACAGGCAAAAAAAGAAAGAGATAGAATATTAGCTGAACTAAAATTAAAAAATGGGAAAAGTAATAAGGGAAGTATTAAGTTTATTGATTTTGTAAGAATATATTATAAGGAATATGCTGAAGTAGAGTTAAGTCCAACAACTGTTGCGAGTGGGAAAAGTTCTTTAAAAACATATATATTACCAGAAATTGCTAATTTTCCTTTAAATAAGATTGATGTACTAGTAATTCAAAAAATTATTAATGGTTTAAAAAATAGGGATAAAGAAAGAAAAGAAAAAGATGGTAGTATAAAAAAATTATCTGAAACAACTGTTAATGGAGTATATAGACTTTTAAGAAAAATACTTAATAAAGCAGTTGCTTGGGATTATATTGAAACTAATCCTGTATTAAAAGTAAAAACTCCTGAAGTTTCTAAAAAAGAAAAGCAATCTTATAATAGGGAAGAATTAATGAAGATATTAGATATGTTAAAAGAAGAAGGCTTATTAATTGAAACTATGTTTACAATTTCAATATGTACAGGTTTAAGAAGAGGTGAAATACTTGGTTTACACACTGATGATATAGATTTTATAAATAACTTGATTTCGGTAAAGCGTGCTGTTGTGTGGGATAAAGAAAAACACATGATAGTTGAAAAAGATACTAAGACAAAAAATAGTGTTAGGAATGTTCCAATACCATTATTTTGTACGGAAATTATTAGAGAATATTTTAAGTTAAGAGATAGAATTATTCAAAGGTTTAAGAGAAAAAATGGTAATTACACTCCACCTAAAAATTTGTTTTTAAGTAAATATGGAGGAATAATGTTTCCTGATACAATTTCTAGTAAATGGCTAAATTTTAGAAAAAGGCATCCAGAAATAAAAAATGTTTCATTACATGGATTAAGGCATAGCTATTGTACTATGCAAATGAATGGGAATCCTAATTTATCTCCAGTAGATGTGCAGAAATTAATGGGGCATTCTCAACTTTCTACAACTTTTATTTATACACATTCAAATGAAGATAAAATGCAAGATGCAATTTCTGTATTTGATAAGTACTATAATGTAAATGGAGAGATTAAAACAACATTTAATCAAATGCTTTCTTTATATACAGGTGTCAATTTTGCTCCAACAAAAGAAATAGATAATCTTATTCAATATGCAGTTAATAATATTGATGAAAACAGAGAAAATAAATTATATAAAATACAAAAATATATTGATAATAGATATCCTTTATTTAAGAAAATAAATGTAGAAGAAATTGACTTTAATAATGTATGGGATAAGTTAGAATCTTATAAAGAAAAATATGGTAATGAATTTATATTAATTCCACTTTCTTAATTATATAATTATTGTTATTACTAAAAAATGTTGTTATAATATTCATGAGAAATGGCAGTTATGGAGGCGAAGAACTAATTAG
>CASEOP010000045.1 GCA_949289505.1 uncultured Mycoplasmatota bacterium | reverse complement strand
TAATCCTTATACTTTTGCTGAATTACAAGCATTAAAAAAATAAGTGAACATCACTTATCTTTTGTCATGGCTGTAAATACTAACAAAATAATAGTATAATTAGTGTCAAATGATAGAAGGCTTTTATTGGTAAAATAATTTATATTGTATAATTATGGTGAGGTGTTTATGAAAAGAAAAAAGAGACTTAGTAAAAAGGGTAAATTGCTTTTAGGGGTTATAGTTGTAGGAATAGTTATTTGGACTCTAATTTTTAGTAACAGTAATAAAAATATAACTTTGGAAATACATGAAATTGATAATAAAGCAAATTATACTTTAAAAATTGATTATCCTACATTATCTAATAAAAAAATAGAAAATAAAGTAACTAGTTATATAAAAAATAAGAAAAGTGAATTTTTAGATAATGCTTTAAAAATTAAGGATATTTCTAAAAGTAAGTGTGATTTAGCTATAACTTATACATTACATGATTTATTTCAATATAAAGCTTTATATGTTACAGTATATTCTTATACTGGGGGAGCTCATTATAATAAAGAAATTAAGACTTATTATTATGATGATAAAACGGGTGATGAGGTTACAATAAAAGAATTTTTGGAAAAAGATAAGTTTGATGTGCTTGCTAATTTAGCATATTACCAGACAATAAAATATTATGAAGATAATGATAAGAATTATGATGAAGAATGGATAAAGGAAGGAACGAAGGCTATAAGTGATAATTATTCTTATTTTAATATTACGAGTGATGGATTACAGTTATATTTTTTACCATATCAAGTAGGGCCTTATTCTGATGGGGAAATAAGTATTTTAATATCTAAGAATGATTTAAAGGGTATTGTAAAAAGTGATTATTTATTAACCGAAGATACATTAGTGGAAGTTAGTGATCCTCTAAAAAGAGATTTAAGTAAATTTAAAGATAAAAAGTTAATGGCTTTTACGTTTGATGATGGACCAAGTGATGGGCCGACAAATAAGCTATTAGATAATTTGGAAAAATATGAGGCAAGAGTTACGTTTTTTGCTTTAGGTAGTAGGGTAAGCACATATAGTAAAACATTAAAAAGGGCTTATGAAATGGGGAATACAATTGGCAGTCATACATATAGTCATTTAAATTTATATCAATTAAATGATTATGATATTATAAAAGAAATTAATAATACTAATGAGGTAATTAAAAAGGCAATAGGAGTAACTCCTGATAAATTAAGGGCTCCTTATGGTAATACCAATGCTCATATAAAGGAACTTAGTGATATGTATACTATACTTTGGGATATTGATACGGAAGATTGGAAATACAAAGATGCTGAAAAAATTAAGGATAATATTGTAAATCATGCGCATGATGGGGCTATAGTTTTACTTCATGATATTTATAATTCTTCAGTAGAAGGGGCTTTATTAGCTATGGAAGAATTAAAAGATGAGTATGCTTTTGTAAGTATTGATGAGATGATTGAGTTAAAAAATATTTCGTTAGATAAAACTAAAACTCATTTTAATTTTTAATATAAAAACACATCAAGGTTGATGTGTTATTTTTCAATAGTTCTAGCTTCTCTAGCACTGATTCTTACTTTTTCACCGTTAATAGTCTTTTTTTGAATATTTGGTTTTTGTTTTCTTTTAGTTGCATTAAGTGCATGACTTCTTTTATTACCTGTTAAAGGTTTCTTTGTTGTAATTTTTTTAGCCATTTTGCCACCTCCAATAAATTTCTTACTTAAAAACTTTACCATATTATAAGGGAAAAGTCAATGTATGAATTATTTTAAAAAAAGGAATAAATTAGAATAAAAAGCATAAGTTTCTTTAGGAGATGATGAAATTGAATTGTAAAATACCATTTACAAAGGATATTGACTTTGAAAAAAGAGTTAGTGAAATAACTAGTATTAGTTTAGAACATGAAATTAAAGTAGAAGATGAAGTTTTACGAGGTAATTTTATAGTTTCAGGAGATTTTAAAAGCCATGAAGTAAGTGTTAATAAAGAGCCTTTTTCATATATTTTACCTTTTGAAATTGATTTAGCTAGTGATGTTGATACTGATACTATTGAGTTTATGATTGAAGATTTTACTTATGAAATTGTAGATAATACGGTTTTAAGAGTAAATATTGATTTTAATGTTATTGGTAGTTTAAAAGAAGAAGTAAAAGAAGAAGAGGAAGAAGAAATACTATTTCAAGATGCTAATAATGCTTTTTTAGATAATAACTCTGAAGAAAGAGAAGAAAAAGATTGTATAGAGGAAGTTGAAAAAAGAGATATACTTTTTAATGAAGAAGAAAGTAAGAAAGAAGTTAGCGAAGAAGTAATAGTGGGTAATTTAAAAAATGATAAAAAAGAATATGCTACATATCATATCCATGTTGTTAGCGATGGAGAAAGTGTAGAGACGATTTGCACGATGTATAATAGTAATATAAATATACTACATGATTATAATGATTTAACTAATATTGCTCCTGGTGATAAATTGATTATTCCTCTTTCTAATGAATAATGCTTTAGAAGTTTTAAAAAGAGAATATAAGCCTTATAGATTAACTAAAAAGAAAAATGTTACTATTATAGATTCTACTAGTGGGACTTTTGTGGTTAAAGAAAAAAAAGACGATAAAGTTGCTTTAACATATCAATATTTATTAAGTCGGAATTTTGATTATTTTCCAAAACTGAGTTTAGAAGAACGAAGCGAGGTAAATGTTTTTGAATATGTAGAAGATATTTCTATGCCTAAAGAACAAAAAGCTATAGATATGATAGACTTAGTTGCATTGTTACATAATAAGACAACTTATTATAAAGAAGTTACCGCTGATAATTATAAAGAAATTTATGAAAACTTAAAGGATAATATTGTTTATACGGAAAATTATTATAATTTTTTATTTGAAAAATTAATTGAAGAGGTTTATCCATCACCAAGTCATTATTTGTTATTACGTAATATTTATAAGGTGTTTGAAGCTTTAAAATTTTGTGGAGAAAAATTAGATGATTGGTTGGATAATATAAAAGAAGAGGAAAAAATTAGGGTGGCTTTTATTCATAATAATTTGGAAATTGACCATTTTATGAAAAGTGATAAAGAATATTTAATAAGTTGGGATAAAGCTAAAATTGATTCGCCTATTTTGGATTTAATTAAGTTTTATCAAAATGAGTATATGAATATAAATTTTGAGCCAATTTTAGAAAGATATTTTCGAAGATTTCCTTTGAATTTCTATGAACAACATTTGTTTTTTATTGTTATAAGTATTCCGCCTATAATTAATTTGGAAGGTAGAGAAATAAATGTAGTAAAAGAAATTAGAAAAAAAATGGATTATATTTTTAAGACAGAAGCATTAGTAAAAAAAATGTTCTTTTCTAACAACGGGGATAAATGATTCTAAATAAAAGCCAAAATAATAAAAATGTTTCAATGAGTAAAATAAAGATATTAAATCTAAATGGTAAGATTAAAGTAATAATTATTTGATAAAAAATTAAGATGGATAAGCAAAATATGGCTAAAATAGTAAAAAAACTTCCGCCAGGACGATATGGATACATTTTGATCACCTATTTTATTTTATGAAAAAGTAAAAAATGCGTTAAAATTACAAATTGGTAAAATTTGGTATACGCTTTTTCTTGATTATTACTGTGAGTAAATATATAATAAGTATGTACAGATTATTCTGTACATAGGCACTTGACCAATTTCCAAACTCTCTTTTTGGCTTATGTGCCCTCGGGGTCAAGTGCTTTTTTTGTGTTTAAATATTGGTAATTTGCTAATTGTATTTTAAAGAAAAAGTTGCTATAATAGATATGGTGAATAATATGAGGGATGAGTACTT
>CASEOP010000044.1 GCA_949289505.1 uncultured Mycoplasmatota bacterium | reverse complement strand
AGTCTTATTTTTAAGGCTTTTTCCATTAACTTTCTACATAACTAAATTTTCTACATAAATAAAATTATGTAGAATTCTACATAATTTCTTGCAATAAAATTTAAACTCAAAATTTTATATAAATTAAAAAATCTAAAATAAATAAATTATAATAGATTTTAATATAAATAAGCAAATAAAAACTGACATAACCAAATGCCAGTTCTCCATACCAAACTACTCTCTTTTTATAAATGCCTATATACATTTACAAAAAAATTATATTATAAAAGAGTGTAAATGTCAATATCAAAAATTAAGAACCTAAAATAAAATGTGACTTTTAGTTACTATTTATAGCCACAACAAAAGATAAGTGATGTTCACTTATTTTTTTATGTTTATAATTCAGCAAAAGTATAAGGTTTATCTTCTACTAATCTAGCAAAATATATATTATAAAAGTTTCTATATAACTTCATATAATGGCATAATTTTTTGTTCTTTCAATATTTTGAAACTGACTTAAATTTTTATCTATGGTATTATTCTTCTTAAATTTCTTTTACTTAGATTATTAGAAAATGTAATATCAAATCAAAGATCCAGTGGATAAAGTTATCTATATATATTTCATGATAATCAGAATTAAAGTTAAGCCATATTTAACATAGCATGATTTAGTAATTTGCTTATTTTCCTCTAATCCTTTTAAAAAAATATTTTCTATGTTCAAAATAAAATTATTTATTTCATTTTCATTTAATCTATCTATCCCTTTGAATATTAATTATTTCTCCATTTTATTTTTTACTAGATTAAATCTTATATAAATTATTTCTCACTAACAATTGTATTATCTAGCAAGTTGGGTTTTATTCACTTTTGTTCCTCTTAGCATTAAATTTTCTGCTGTTATATCTTTTCTCATACTTACTTCAACTCCTCTTTATTATGAGATATCATAAGTATATCAAAAGATACAAAAAACTGATAAACTATCAACTTTTAACTTTGACATATTTAATAATTTCCATATTAAAATTTATATAAGATTAATAAGCAATTAAAATAAGAAATAACGCGAGAAATTATTTCCCAAAAATAATATAGCAAATGAATTTATTTATAAAATTTTAATTTAAATAGTAAATTTAGAAAAAAATTTGAAGTTACATATTTTGACATTTTTTTTAACAATGAAATGATAAAATAGCAATTTAAGGAGGACATATGATTTTTACGCAAAAAAACAATAAAGGAATATTAAATGAAGTTAATTTTGCTAAAATGATTGATAATAAAAAAGTAAGTGAACTACCAATAAAAATACAAGAAATGCTGTTGTATTTATTTAAAAACATATCTCAAAATGATTATGTAGAATGTTGGCAAAGTAAATTTAATGAAAAGGCCGATATTAAAATAAAAATTAATGGTGATATAAAAGGAATAAGCATAAAAATGGGTCAAAATAATTCTATCCACCAAGAATCATTAATTAGTTTAACTAATTTTTTATTAAACATTGGCTTAGAAAATTCCATTAAAGCGAAATTAAAAGCATATATACATGGTAAAATAAACGATACGAAAGTAGATATTACAACCTATAAAAAGGCAAATTATCAAGAAATCATAGAAATTAATGAAGCTTTAAACGATTTTTATATCAAAACGTTATTAGCCATAAGATTTATATTTATAGGTAAAGTAAATCCAACTTATGATGCTGATGCAATAATACATGGCACTCCAGATAATTTTTTGTGGGCCTCTAAGAGTGAAATATTATATTATGTATTAAATTATCCACAAACATTTCCAAATAATATAAAAATTGGTCCATTAACAATTCAATGTCTTAATAGAAATTTAAAGCAAAACGCAAATGCCAAATGTGCAGAAAACTATATTCAAATAAAGTGGTATTCATTAAAAAAAGACTTATTATATATTACTGAAAAAAGAAAAAATATACTTAAAAATACGAATAAAATAAAATAATAGTTCTTTTTTTAAAGAATTTATGGTAAAGTTATATTAGTGATGTATATGAAAAAAATAATTATATTCGGTGGAGGTAGCGGTCTATCTCAGTTATTAAAAGGATTAAAATTATTTCCTATAGAAATTACTGCTGTAGTTTCTGTTTCTGATAACGGTGGATCAACTTTAAGATTAAGACAAGACTTTAATATTCCGGCAGTCGGGGACATATCAAAAGTAATAATGGCGATGAGTAACACTGAACAAGATATAATAAATTTAATGAATTATAGATTTAAACAATCAAAAAGTTTGGGTAATCACTCTATAAAAAATTTGCTATTAACAGCATTATTAGAACAAAAAGGTACTTTTGCCAGTGCAATACCAGTTTTAGCAAAACTATTAGACATAAAAGGCAAAGTTTTACCAATAACAGAGGATAATGCCGAATTAGTTGGTCTAACGTATAACGACCAAAAAATATATGGCGAAACAAGCATTACAAAATGTCAAGAAAAAATTAAAAAAGTAATGTATGACAAAGAGGTTAAGGCAAATCCTGAAGTTTTGCAAGCAATTAAGGAAGCAGATTTAATAATATTTTCTTCAGGAAGTCTTTTAACTAGCATAATTCCTAACATAATAATAAATGATGTAGTAGAAACTATAAAAAGTAGCCATGCTCCAAAATTATATGTTTGTAATTTAGTAACGCAACCTGGAGAGACAGACGATTTTAAAGTTAGCGACCACATCAAAATATTAGAAGAATATTTAGGTCAAAATACAATCACTATGGTTTTAGCAAATAATGTAGAAATTCCTAATAAATTTGTAAAAAAATATGCCACAGAAGAGCAAAAAGATCCTGTTATTCTTGACGAAGATAATCTTAATAGTATGAATATTAAAGTAATAAAAGATAAAATTTATAGTATAGAAGATGGCCATTTACGACATGACACTTTAAAAACAGCCTATTTAATTTTTAAAGTGTTAATGGAGAACGAAAAATGACATACACAACAAGAGTAAAAGAAGAAATATCTAAAATAGAGCTTAATAAAGCTGAAAAAATATGTGAATTATCTGGATTTATGCGTTTTGCTGCTAATTTTAAGAATGATTTAACAATGACTTTAGAAAATGCCAGTGTAGCTAGAAGAATTTATAAAAACATAAAAGAAATATTTGGTATATGTCCTAAAATAACAATAAGAATTCAAAGAAGATTTAGAATTAAACAAATATATATATTAGAAGTAAAAGAAAAAAAAGAATATATTTGTAAATATTTAAATCTTTTAGATGGCAATAAAAAAATAAATCCTAATGAGTATTTTTTAACTAATAATGAAGAAAAAATTGCTTATTTAATGGGTGTTTTTTTAGCTGTTGGAACAGTAAATGATCCAGCATCAAGTGGATACCACTTAGAAATAGTTACAAATATGAATAGAGAGGCAATATATATAACTAAATTATTTAAAGATATAAATATAACTGCAAAATATTTAAAAAGGAATTCCAAATACATGGTTTACATAAAAAATGCTGAGATAATAGGTGATATAATTAAAATGTTTAAAGCAACAAACTCTTACTTCTATTTTGAAGATATAAGAATATACCGTGATCACAAAAATATGGTTAATAGATTGAATAATTGTGAAATAGCTAATCAAGAAAAAGCAATTGGTGCAGGATTAAAGCAATTAGAAGATATTAACTATTTAAAAAAAGAAGATTTATATTCACTCTTAGATGACACGACCAAAATAGTTTTAGAATATAGAGAAAAATATCCTGAAAGTTCATTAAAAGAATTAGCTGATATTATAAGTATGGAAACGGATTATAAAATTGGTAAAAGTGGTGTCAACCACCATTTTATTAAAATAAAGAATTTAATAAAAAAGCATCAAAATAAAAACTAGAATCAAAATTTTCTAGTTCTTTTTAAAACTTCATCATTACAATACAATTGGTCTTGCAACTTTCTTAAATTAAATCTTATCCACTCATTCCAAACATTAGTGGTAGGGTTAGATGCTATTTTGCTAATAAAATCACGATATTCTTTACGATAAGGGATATAAGTTTTAGAAAAATAAATAGCAGGTAAAGTAAAATTAGCTTGAAACAAATCTCTAGTAATTTGAAACATTTTAATATGTTGCATAGATCTTGCCACGCGTGTATTCCCATCTTCAAATAATTGTAAAGAAGCTAATAACCCATGAATAATAAAAGGTTTAATGAAAGCAATATTTAGATCATGTTCAGTTTGGTTATAATAATCACAAAATAATATTAATGATAATTTAATTTCATCATAAGAGATAGGCAAAAATTCGATTATATTTTCACCATTTTCTTGATATCCTACAAAATGATTATTACTTTTACGAAATTTAAGAGAAATCTCATCTTCATTAGAAGTTCCTCTCATTAAAATTTCATGAGATTTAGATAAAATATAAGGATTTAATGGTTCACTTTCTACAAACAATTTTTTTATTAAATAATTTATTGCTGTAGAATGATGATTTTCTTGATAACTAATTAACCAATTATAATTTTCTCTTTCCACAACATGATTATCAATTACCTCAGTATTTCTTAAGGCTTTTAAAATCTTTTCTAATGTTGTTTTATTAAAAGATTGTAAAAGATTTAAATATTCTTGAAATAATTCTATAGTATATTCTAATTGCCCTTTAGTATTATCATCAAGTTTAATATCATCAACATAATCAAAAAGTCGTACATCAACAATTTTTTCTCTTATAGCAAATAAATCTTCAGCTTTAACACCTAAATTCAATAATTCCGTTTTAATATATGGCATGCCATCACCTCTGAAATATATTTGCTATATTAACATAAAAGTATTAGCCTGTCAAATAACCTCATCAATAAGTCCATATTTAAGTGCTTCTTCACTACTCATATAATTATCCCGTTCACAATCTTTAATAATTTTACTAACGGGTTGCCCCGTATTATAAGCTAAAATATTATTTAATTTCTTTTTAATTTTTAAAATATGTTCGGCTGCAATTTTTATATCAGTAGCTTGTCCTTGAGCTCCACCCAAGACTTGATGAATCATAACTTCAGCATTTTTAAGTGCGCATCTTTTACCTTTAGTCCCGCTTGATAACAAAAAAGCTCCCATGCTAGCAGCCATACCAATAACAATCGTTCTTACTTCGCTTTTAATATAATTCATAGTATCATATATAGCAAGACCACTACTAACACTCCCTCCCGGACTATTTATATAAAGATAAATATCATCATGATTAATCGAATCTAAATATAAAAGTTCACTAACAACAATACTTGCCAAATTGTCATTAATTTCACCACTTAAAAAAATAATTCTATCTTTCAATAATCTTGAATATAAATCATAAGCATATTCCTTATTGCTACTTTTTTCAATAATCGTTGGTACAATATTCAAACTAATCACCCATATATATATAGTTCAAATTAATTTAAAATATGCAAAATTTATGACAAAAACTAAAAAATATGATAATATAATATAGAATAGAGGGGTATAAATGAAAAAAATAAAAATTACGTTTGAAAACAAGACTATTGAAGTAGAAGAAAATACTACTTATTTACAAATCAGTAAAGAATCTAAATTAAAGGATTCAGTTTTGGGCATCAAAAAAAATAATGAGCTATTTCCCTTAACTAGGAAAGCAATAGAAGATGAAAAAATTGAATTTATAGACGTAAAGTCCATAGAAGGAACTAAAATGTATAAAGCTGCAATTAAATTTATTTTAGAAGTAGCTTTAAAAAGTATCTTTCCCACCAGTGACATAAATTATCTTCATAGTGTACCAGGTGGAATGTTAGGTGAAATAAAATATGACAAAATATTAGCTGAAGAAGACATATCAAAAATAAAACAAGAAATAGCCAATATTATAGACAGTAATTATGAATTTAAAAAATATAATATATTAAAAAAAGAAGCTATAGAATTTTATGAAAAATATAACTATTATGAAAAAGCTATAAACGTCAAAATCTGCGATGAAATAATTACAATTTATAAATTAAAGGATTATTTAAATTATTATTATGTCCCAATGCCATATAGTAGCAAATATATAAAGTTACTCGAATTAAAATATTTAGGTAATAATCGACTAATAATTTTATATCCTAGTAATTTAACAAATGGTAATCTTCCGGAATATGTCCATCATGAAAATATTATTAATGCTTATTATCACGGCAAAAATTGGTTAAAAAAATTAAATGCTCCCTACGTTGGTGACCTAAATAATTTTGTCAGTAATAGGACTATTAAAGGCTTTATTGAATCATGTGAACTACATTTTACTGATGAAATAAAACGTGCTTGTGATAATATTATACGTAATAATGATAAAAAGTTTATTATGATAGCAGGACCTTCAAGCAGCGGAAAAACTACAACCTCAAGAGTTTTAGCATCATATTTAAGAAGTAAAGGTTATGACCCAATTTGTTTATCAACCGATGATTATTTTGTAAACCGGCAAGACAACCCTAAAGACGAACATGGAAACTATGATTATGAGTGTCTAAATGCCATAGATACTAAAACCTTTAATGACGATTTAAATAAACTTTTAGAAGGAAAAGAAGTAAACGTGCCAACTTATAATTTTATCACTGGCAAAAGAGAATACCACAATAATATTATTCAATTAAAAGAAAATAGTATTATATTAATAGAAGGATTACATTCATTAAATGATGATTTAACTCCCCATATTCCTTCAAGATACAAATACAAAATATATTTAAGCCCCTTCATTCCTTTAAATATAGATAGACACAATTACATATCAACCTTAGATTTAAGATTAATAAGAAGAATAGTACGTGATAATCGTACTAGAGGATATACAGTTAGTGAAGTAATTGAAAAATGGCAAAGTGTTCGAAATGGCGAAGAAAAATATATTTTCCCTTATACTCATCAGGCCGATATAATTATAAATACAGCTCTTGCTTACGAATTAGGGGTTTTAAAAGTTTATGCTGAGCCTTTATTATTATCTATAGACACGGATTCAAAATATTATGAAGAGGCCAGAAGATTGCTAAAATTTTTAAAAATATTTTATTCAATTACAAGTGAATATGTTAGTAAAAATAGTATATTAAGAGAATTTATAGGAGGAAACAATAATGATTAGAGTAGCAATAAATGGTTTTGGAAGAATTGGTAGACTAGCCTTTAGAAAAATACTTACAACAACCGATTTTGATATAGTTGCCATAAATGACTTAGGCACACCGGAAGAATTAGCCTATTTAGTAAAATATGATACAACTCATAGATCATTTCATGAAGACTTAATTAAAGCTGAAGAAAATGAAATAATAATTAACAATCTAAAAAGGATTAAAGTTTACAATGAAAAAGATCCAATTAATCTTCCTTGGCAAGATTTAAATATAGACTTGGTTTTAGAATGTACTGGCAAATTTACTAGATATGAAGATGCATACAAGCATATAGAAGCAGGAGCTAAAAAAGTACTTATTTCTGCACCAGCCAAATCAGAAAATGTAAAAACTATAGTATATGGTGTTAACGATAATATCTTAGATGGAACTGAAAAAGTTATTTCAGCTGCTTCATGTACGACCAATTGTTTAGCCCCAATAGCTAAAGTTTTAAATGATTTTTTAGGCATAAAATATGGCTATATGACTACCATTCATGCTTATACCAATGATCAGGCAACATTAGATATTTCTCATAAAAAAGGAATTAAAGAAAGACGTGGTAGAGCAGGAGCAGCCAACATTGTACCAACATCAACCGGAGCAGCACGTGCAATAGGCAAAGTAATCCCTGAATTAAATGGACTATTAGAAGGACTTGCTTATCGTGTTCCTGTCTTAGATGGTTCACTATTAGAATTGACTTGTATTGTAAAGAAAAAAACTTCTATTGACGAAATAAATCAAATTATTAAAGATAATTCTAACGAAGTGTTAAAAATAACTTATGATCCAATAGTATCATCAGACATTATTGGTAAAACAATGGGAGCTTTAGTAGATGGTCAATTAACTAATGTAAATGAAGATTTAATTAAAGTTACAGCTTGGTATGATAATGAATATGGTTATACATGTAATATGTTAAGAACAGCCAAAGCTTTATTTAATGTTAAGGATAAATAAAATTAGTTTTTAATTATTTATCCTTTTTCTTTTAAATTAAAACCCTATCCAAAATTGAAATTTAACTATCCAAACAATTGTCAACCACTAATTTTTATGATATCATAATTATAAAGTAAAAGGAGTAGATAGTGTGGCAAAATTAGATGCACATTTTAAAGTTGATTATTCTAATGCCCTAGCAAATGAAAAAGCCATATTTAAAGGAAATAAATATCGAATAACAATCCTTAGTGAAAGATTAATTCGCTTTGAATATGATGCTAATGGCAACTTTTTTGATCACCCAACGGAATTTGCTAGATTTCGTAACTTTGATGTGCCGGATTTTCAAGTTGAAGAAAATGATAAAACTTTAGTTATTCAAACAAAATATTTTGTCCTTCAATATGTTAAAGAAAAGCCTTTTGCTGGACCCAAATATGCTCCCGACCAAAACTTAAAAGTCGGTCTTATGAATAGTGATAAAATATGGTATTTTAATCACCCTGAAGCCAGAAATTTTGGCGCCGCTAAAGTATCTTTAGATAAAAAGTTAAAATCTCCTTTAAAAAATGGTTTATATTCTACTGATGGTTTTGCATCATTTGATGACTCTAAAAGTCTCGTATTTATGGATGATGGCTTTTTAGTTAAACCAACAAGCAAAAGAGTAGATACCTATCTATTTATATATCGTCGAGATTTTGGCTTATGTTTAAAGGATTATTTTACAATAACAGGAATGCCTTCTTTATTGCCTAGATATGCTTTAGGAATATGGTGGAACAAAGATATAATTTACTCATTTGATGATACTAAAAAACTACTTAAAGCCTTTAATTTGCATCAAATTCCTGTATCTATTTTACTTTTAAATGAATTTTGGCACTTAAAAGATAAAAGAGACCTAAATAAATTTAAAACCGGTTTTACCTTTTCAAAAGAATTATTTCCCGAGCCATATACTTTCACTAATTATATGCATGAGCGAGGTATCCGTATAGGCATAAATATAGATCCAATTGAAGGAATTGGCGAACATGAAGAACAATTTAAAATTATCGCTACAGAATTAGGCTTAATAAATACAAGAAGAATACCATTTAATGTATTTGATAAAACATTTTTAAGTATTTATTTTAATCATTTAATAAAACCATTAGATAGTTTAGGTGTAGACTTTTATTGGATAGATTACAATTATGATTTAGAAACACTAAGGGCCTTAAATCACTATCATTTTATCAACTATTTAAAAGATAATCATACTAGACCTTTTCTATTTTCTCGTAATAATCTAATTGCCAGTCATTTATATGGTGCCCATTACTCAGGTAAAACAAGTGTAGGTTTTGACACCTTAGACTATTTACCAAGTTATAATTCCAGTGCATCTAATTTAGGAATTTCTTGGTGGAGTCATGACATCGGAGGCTTTTATGGCGGAACCGAAGATAGTGAATTATACATAAGATATATTCAATTTGGTACTTTTAGTCCTATTTTTAGATTAGCCTGTGAAAGAGGTCATTACTATAAAAGAGAGCCGTGGAGTTGGGATATAAAAACTTATACTATAGCTAAAGAATATTGCCAACTAAGGCACCGTTTAATTCCTTATTTATATACGGAAAATTACAAATATCATAAAACAGGTTTACCTCTTATTCAGCCCCTATATTATAGTTATCCCGAAGTATATGATGAACCAGCATACAAAAATGAATATTATTTTGGCAGCGAATTATTAGTTAAAGCCATTACCAAAAAGCAAGATAATATTATGAATAGATGTGTTGAAAGAATATTTTTACCTAAAGGCACTTGGTATGATTTTAAAACCGGCAAAAAATTTCCTGGTAATCGTAAATATGTAGCATTTTACAAAGACGAAGATTATCCTGTATTTGCCAAAAGTGGTGCTATTATACCTCTAGCCATATTAGGTGAAAATCTAAATGATACCAATCCACCTGAAGGCTTAGAAATCCATGTTTTTCCTGGACGTAGTAATATATATAAATTATATGAAGACGATGGCATATCACGTCTTTATGAAGAAGGATATTATATTATAACGGCAATAGATTACAATTATTTAGCCAACAATTATACCCTAATTATAAGACCCATTGAAGGAAAAACAGGCTTAATTCCTAAAAAAAGAACTTATAAAATTCGCTTTCGAAATACAAGAGAAGCAGAAGGAGTAGAGGCATATATTAATGATACCCAAATACCAGTAGAATCCTTTACTGATGAAAATGATTTTATCGTTCTAGCCAAAGATATTCCTACGACTAGTCAATTAACCATTAATTGTAAAGGCAAAGACATTGAAATAGATGCTGTAAGATTAATAAATGAAGATATAAATTCTATTATAAATGATGCTAAAATAAAAACAAATTTGAAAGAAAGTATTGCCACAATAATGTTTAGTAATTTAGAAATAAATAAGAAACGAATAGAAATAAGAAAATTAAAGAAAAAGGGATTAAATGACGTTTTTGTTAGAATGTTTATAAAATTACTTGAATATGTTTCAGAATTTTAGTAAAATAAAATAAATACGAAGAAAAAAAGAGTAGTAATAATTTTTCTTGTCAAGAAAGTTCGTGGTAGATGCAAACGAATCAAGAAGAATTATGAACTTGCTTTTTAGAGTAGATGGAGTAGTTTCCTTATAAACTATAAAGATATAAGTAAAGGTGGTACCGCGCTCAATAGCGCCCTTTTGAGGTACGACCTTTTTATTTTAAGGAGGTTTTATAAATGAATGAACATTTAATATCTTTTTATATTTTTATAATATTATTAATCGTCGTATTTTTAATTGATTATTTCTTAATTAATAAAAAGAAGTTAAATATAATAAAAAACAAAGGAAAAAGTAAAAAAGGTAAGCCAAGAAAAATAAAAAGCATTGGTGAAATTGATTATTTAAGTGTAAAATTTAAACTTGATTCTAAAAAATTAGATATGGATAAAATAATAATTGTGATCTCATTTATAAATGCTTTTATTATAGCAGTAGTCTCAAGCGTAGTTATGCTTTTACCATTAGCAATTATGTGGCAAATGATTATAGCGTTTATATTATTATTTGGTTTAATATATTCATTATATGATATATATGGTAGATGTTTAAAAAACAAGGAGGGAAAAAAATGAATTTTAATGAAATAGAAAAAAAATGGCAATCATATTGGGATGAACATCAATCATTTAAAGCTATAGATTGTATTGATAAAAAACCTTATTATATTTTAGTAGAATTTCCATATCCATCTGGAAGTGGCTTACATGTTGGCCATGTTAGAAGTTACACAGCCCAAGATGCTTTAGCAAGAATGAAAAGATTAAAGCAAGAAAATGTGTTATTCCCAATGGGATGGGACGCATTTGGTGCTCCAGCAGAAGGATACGCAATCAAAAATCATATTCATCCTAAAGAAGCAGTAAAAGAAAATATTAAAAATTTTAAAAGACAAATGAAAACTCTCGGCTTTTCATTTGATTGGGATCGTGAATTTTCAACAACTGACCCCGAATACTATAAATGGACTCAATGGCAATTCTTACAATTTTATAAGCACAATATGGCTTATAAAGATACAGTACCAGTAAATTGGTGTCCAAATTGTAAAAGTGTTTTATCTAACGAAGATGCAGCTGGAGGAGTATGTGAAAGATGTGGTACTAAAGTAGTTCAAAAAAATAAAAGCCAATGGATGCTTAAAATGAGTGAATATTCTGAAGATTTACTAACAGGCTTAGAAGATACCAATTTTGCTCCTAAAGTAAAATTAGGTCAAATAAATTGGATAGGTAAATCTATTGGGGCAGAAGTTAATTTTAAAGTAGCTAACACTGATGAAACATTCACCGTTTTTACAACAAGATGTGATACATTATATGGAGTTACATATTGTGTTTTAGCTCCAGAACATTCATTAGTAAATAAAATTACTACTAAAGAGCATAAAGAAGAAGTAGCAAAATACCAAGAGGCTTGTTCTTTAAAAAATGAAATGGAAAGAACTGAATTAAATAAGGATAAAACAGGTGTATTTACAGGAGCTTATGCAATTAATCCAGTAAATCAAAGTAAAATCCCTATTTACATAAGTGATTATGTATTATCTAGTTATGGTACAGGTGCTATTATGGCTGTGCCAGCTCATGATAGTAGAGATTATGAATTTGCTAAAAAATTTAATATTCCAATAATCCAAGTAATAGAAGAAGAAACCGGCAAAATTAATGATAATGAAACGAAAAAAAATAGTATAGTTGCTATAATATATGATGATGAAAATAATAAATATTTAACTATTAATTGGCATGAATTAGGAGGGCGTTTATTTATTGGTGGCACAATTAAGGAAAAAGAAACAGCTTATGAATGCGCTTTAAGAGAAATAATGGAGGAAACAGGCTATTGTGATTTAGAATTAATAAGTGAACTGCCAAAAATAAATCATCATTATTACGCATACAACAAAGATAAATATTTTAATATTGAATCAACTGGTTATTATTTTAAACTAAAAAGTCATAAAAAAATAGCTCAAAACTTAGATGCCGATGAAAAGTTTAGTATTGAATGGGTAGACAAAGAAACTATATTAAACGAAGTTAAAGATGAACTTCACGCAAAAACATATAGTTACGCTATAAATCCAGGTGCCATGGAATCTGACGGCATTCATATAAATTCAGACTTTTTAGACGGATTAAATAAAGAAGAAGCTATAAACAAAATGTTAGAATATTTAGAAAAAAATAACTATGGTAACAAGAAAATAAATTATAAAATGCGCGATTGGATTTTTTCACGTCAACGTTTTTGGGGCGAACCAATACCTATGATTCATTGTAATAACTGCGGTTGGGTACCAATGGATGAAAAAGATTTGCCTCTACTTTTACCAGATGTAGCAGAATATGAGCCAACAGATAATGGTGAATCACCACTTGCTAAAATAACAAATTGGGTGAACACAACATGTCCTAAATGTGGTAAACCAGCTAAAAGAGAAACAGATACTATGCCAAATTGGGCTGGCTCATCATGGTACTTTCTAAGATTTATGGATCCTCATAATACCAAGGAATTTGCATCAATGGAAAATATGAAATATTGGAATAAAGTAAATTGGTACAATGGAGGAATGGAACATACCGCAAGACACTTATTATATGCTAGATTTTGGGTTCAATTTCTATATAATATTGGTTTAGTTCCAAATAAAGAAATGATTGATACGCGAGTTAGTCATGGCATGGTCCTAGGTAGTGATAATCAAAAAATGAGTAAATCTAAAGGCAACGTTATTAATCCAGACGATATTATTAAAGAATATGGAGCAGATACGCTAAGAGTTTATGAAATGTTTATGGGAGATTATGAACAAGACAGTCCATGGAGTATAGATTCGTTAAAAGGGTGTAAACGGTTTATAGATAAAGTAATACGTTTAAAAAATAAAGTGGTAGATAAAGAAGAATATACTAAAGATTTAGAAGTAATTATTAACAAAAGTATTAAAAAGGTTGAATATGATTTATGTCACCTAGGCTATAATACTGTAATATCTACTTTAATGATTTTAGCAAATAAATTTGATGAAAAGGATACAATAACCAAAAAAGATTATCAAGTTTTATTAACTCTTTTAAATCCTATAGCTCCCCACATAACTGAGGAATTAAATGAAATGCTTGGCTATAGTCCAATTTGCGAATCAACTTGGCCAGTTTATGATGAAGAAAAAACTATAGATAATGAAATTACAATTGGTGTTCAAGTAAATGGCAAATTAAGGGGAGAAATTACTATTTCTAAAGAAGAAACTGAAGATGATATTAAAAATAAAGCTTTACATAATGAAAATGTTTCTAAACATATTAAGGATAAAGAAATTGTAAAAATAATTATTATTAAAAATAAAATAGTTAATATTGTTGTTAAATAAATACATAATTAATATGAAATCACTGCATTAACCAGTGATTTTTTCTAACAAAATATTTTGATTGTAATTGACTAAATAATAAAAAAGTATTAGTATAATAAACTGTCATGAGGGATTAATATGCTTGAAAAAAGAATTAGACAAACAAAAATAGAAATATTTATTATATCTATAATTATTGTTTTATCTATACCTTTATGGTATAAAACAAGTTTTAATTGGAACTATAGTTTAGCAACTATTATTAATAGTGTTGAAAAATTAGAATTGATTAGAAACAATACATCAGGATATGAAAACATCATAATTAATAATAACTTTAATAAAACTAAAAAATATCAAGTACTTTTAATCACTCCAAACAATTGCAATAATGAGTTTATAATGATAAATGATTATATTTATCAACTAAAGGATTTATTAATAAAAAGTGATAGCCAAAATTATACATATCTTATAGCTACTGACTCTTTAAATTTGCAAAGCCAAAAATATCAAATTATTAATAATTTAGCTAAAAAAAACATTACCTATTATTATATATTAGAAGAATTAAACGATATATAAAAATAGAATTTAAAAAAAAACAAAATTATCTTGTTTTTTTCTCCATTATTTGGTATTATTAAAATACGGTGATAGTATATGAAAGTAAGGGATATTATCAAAAAGCAAACAACTATTATTGCTATAGCAGTTGTATTAGTAACAATTACTGTAATAGGGGTTAGTTATGCAATATTTTTTAATGTCAATAAAAATTCGACTGATCAAGTAATAACAGCAGGAACTTTACAACTAACAGTATCAGATTTTAATGTTTTAACCTTAAGGGAGCCAATGTCTACTGAAAGTGGTTTAAAAAGTCAAGCTGTAAGTTATACTGTTTTAAATACTAATAGTAATTTGCCAGCAACATATTCATTATATATATATGCAGGAAATGGCAATACTATTCCACTTAGTAGCATTAAAGTTTCAACTGATGGAAATGCGACAAGTGGAAGTACTTCAAAAGTTTTAAGCAGCATAAGCGAAACAATAAATGAAAATGGCACAACATACTATCGAATAGATACTGGCAGCCTAAATGCAGGAGCAACAGGAACTACTAAATATTTAAGAATTTGGATTGATGAAGAATTAGTCGCAGATGAAATAAATAAAGGCAATTTAAATCTTCAATTATATGTTGTTAGTGAAGTAGATGAAGGATAACTCATAAGAGTTATTTTTTTTATAATTTATAAATAACATTATTTTTTTAATACATTTTACAAATTTATCTATTAAAACATACAATTTTGTTGACAAAAATTATTAATTTAAACTATGATTTAATCAAATTAAACTTTTGACAATTTAAATTAAATAAGTTATTATTAAATCATAGAAAGAGGCGAACGTATGTACAAAGATAAAAGTGAAAATATTGAAATATATTTTATTTGTTATAAGAAAAAAGATATGGATTTAGTAGAAACCTATTATGATGAAATTCTAAATATTCATTATTGGTATTTTAATGGCTTTTTAGCCTATAAATTATGGAAAAATAGTTTTAAGGATTTAAAAATTGGTGAATTGTCAAAACAATTAATTATAGTAGCAGCTAGCAAATATTTAATTTATACGATTGAAAATAAATTATATAAAAATAAAAAAGAACAAAATATAATAATTAAAGACCTAGAAATAATTCAAAAAGCTTTAAAAAAAATAATGGCTGATGAAGAAATTTTACAAAATTTATAAACTTTAACATTAAAAATAAAAATATTGTGATACAATTATAAAGGTGATAATATGTTAAAAATATATGAAATAATTGATAAAAAATTGGCTCTTACAAATGTAGTAAAGCCAAAGTGTTGGATTGATTTAATTAATCCGACTGAAGAAGAAATAAAAATGGTAATAAATAGCACAAATATTGACAAAGATATTATAATAAAATTATTAGATAAAGAAGAACTTCCTCGTGTAGAAAAAAGAAAAGAGGAGACTTTAATTGTTTTAGATACGCCTTTTTTAGAAGATAAAAATCATAAACATAAGTACAAAACTAATCCATTAGGAATAATAATAAGTGAAAAAGGATATTTATTAACAATATCATTAAAGGAACAACCATTTCTTGATTATTTTAAAAATAGTGAAATAGCAGATTTTAAAACTAAAACTAAGACAAGTTTCATTTTACAATTATTTATAATGATTGCTAGTATTTATCAAAAAGAATTAACTAGTATTAATGAATATATAGATAATCAAGAAAAAGTATTATTAAAATCAACAAATAATAAGCAATTGGTTAATTTACTTAATGTTGAAAAAACATTGGTTTATTTTATAACGTCCTTAAAATCAAATGAAATAGCTTTAGAAAAAGTAGCCAAAGGAACTATCATTCCAATAGAAGACGATAATTTAAATTTATTAGACGACGCTTTAATAGAAACTAAACAAGCAATTGAAATGGCTTCAATTTACCGAGAAATTTTATCTAGTATGACAGACACATATGCAACAATTATTTCGAACAACTTAAATGATATTATGAAATTTTTAGCCAGTATTACTATAGTATTTTCAATTCCAACCATGGTAGCATCTTTTATTGGTATGAATGTACCACTGGGTAAAATTGGAACCTCATCTAATAGTTTTATATTAATTATTTTTGTTTCAATTTTACTATCCCTTATCATAGCATTTATTTTAAAAAAGAAAAATATGTTATAAAAATAAGTATATTTTTTAAATAAAAACATATTTTAGTATAAATAGAATTTACACTAATTGACAAACATAAATCAATAGTGTAAAATAATAAATACAAATGGATTAGCAGTATTATCCATTTGCATGGGGCTTTAGCCAAGTGGTAAGGCATGGGACTGCAACTCCCCGATCACCAGTTCAAATCTGGTAGGCCCCTCCAAAAAAATATAAAATTGAACAATAAATTTAAATTGTTCAATTTTTTTAATAAATAAATTCTAATATCAAAATATCTATAAAAAAGCAAAAAGTTTATTTATAAAACTATTAATATCAAAATGTCACTCAAAGTAATTATTATTTACCGTAAAGTCATAACCAAATTATATTAGTATAAATATTAAGTAAATAAAACTCAATCCGATAATAACTTAAAATATTAATTTGCTGATTAGAAAGTGTATAACTTATTATTTTTAATTCATAATAAAAATGGAGGAAAATTATGAATAAAGATGATTATCAAAAATTAGTAAAAAAATATGAACCTAAAGAAAATAAGTTAGAAAACACTATTTATGCGTTTTTAATTGGCGGTTTAGTAGGTTTTATAGCTGAAGGTTTAAATGTCTTGCTTATGAATTTTTTTAATTTGTCAAGAATACTAGCAAGTGCATGGACATGTTTAATAATTATACTAACTGCCTCATTATTTACAGCATTTGGTTTTTTTGATAATTGGATGAGTAAAGCTAAAGCAGGACTTTTAATTCCAACAACGGGGTTTGCTCATTCCGTTTCCAGTAGTGCTCTAGATTATAAAAAAGAAGGACTAATAACCGGTCTAGGCTCTAATTTTTTTAAATTAGCGGGTAGTGTTATACTTTACGGTATATTGTCAGCCTTTATATTAGTGATTGTGAGAGTGATTATTGGTGTCTAGTAAAAAGTTTAATAATGTTTTTATAAAAGATAATTTTTCTATTGTTGGTCCATTAGAGAAGAATGGTTTATTAAAAGCATATGATTTAGCAATGGATAATTATTACTATGGTGAGAAAACCTTTGAACAAGCCGAAATAAAAATGCAAAAAATAGTATTAGATAATCTTTTAAGTAAAAATAAGTTAAGTGAAAACAAAGTAGATTTATTAATAGGCGGCGACTTAATAAATCAAATATCTATATCTAATTACAATGCTAGCAAATTTCGTATTCCATATCTTGGGGTTTACAGTGCCTGTGCTACTTATGTTGAATCATTAATTATTGCATCATCTCTAATAAGCGGTAAATTAGCTAAAAATATCATAACTATAACAAGCTCTCATAACTTAAATGCTGAAAGGCAATTTAGATACCCAGTTGAATATGGTGCTATAAAAAAACATACAAGTACTTTTACATCTACAGCAGCCACTGCTACACTTATAACTAGCGAAAATACCAACATTAAAATCGAAAGTGCAACTGTAGGTAAACCAATTGATATGGGTATAAATGATGCAAATAATATGGGAGCGATTATGGCTCCAGCAGCAGCTGAAACATTAAATACGCATTTATTAGAAATGAAAAGAAGTATTAATTATTATGATTTAATAATAACAGGAGATTTAGGCAAAGTAGGAAAAGAAATATTTTTAGAATTACTAAGCAAAGAATATAATATAAATTTAAAAAAATATATGGATGCTGGTTGTGAAATATATACCAATTCCCAAGAAACATATGCTGGAGCCAGTGGCCCTGTTGCTTTACCACTAGTTTTGTTTGATAAAATATTATGTTGTAAAAAATACAAAAAAATCTTAGTAATAGCTACAGGTTCATTACAATCAGTCCAATTAGCTAACCAAAAATTAGGTATACCTGGTATTGCACATGCAATTAGTTTGGAGGTTTTATAATGACTTTTATATGGGCTTTTCTTATAGCGGGTACATTTTGTGCTATTGGTCAAATAATATTAGATAACACTAAACTAACACCAGGACATATAACATCTTTATTTACTGTAATCGGTAGTATTTTAGCTTTTTTTGGCATCTATGAAAAATTAATCAATCTAGGTGGTGGTGGTGCTTCATCAATTATATCTAATTTTGGCTACCTACTATATATAGGAGCATTAGAAGGTTATGAAAAACTAGGAATATTAGGCATTTTTTCTGGTATGCTAACCAAAGCGAGTGTTGCCATAATAGGTTCAATTGTTTTTGCCTCTATTGTAGCTTTAATTTTTAAGCCAAAGGACTAAATAGTCCTTTTTATTTTACTATTTTTTTGATATAATCATAATTAGTAAGAAGGGATAAAAATGGCTAAGAAAAAATACAAAAGTATAAAACTAGAGCAAGATGAATTAAAACCTATATCTATTGGAGCGTTTGAAAGTCGTAAAAAAACATCAATTGGAACCTTTATAATTATAACAATTTTTGTTTTAGCCGTAATTTTTTTGCCACAAATATCCGAAAAAATTGACGAGTACTTAAATCCCCCAACTGCTATTCCCAACAATCCAACTCTACCCAACGATGAACCAACAACACCAGAAGATCCAGGCGCAAATATAGATGAAACCTTTTATGCTTACACACCAAATTTAATAATTGATCGTGATGAAATTTCTGTAAGTGAAATAAATGTTGATAGTAGCAATTTAACCCTTAATTATACTGTTACAAATAAATCTAATACATACCAAAACATTGAAGATTTAAATTATTTTATAGAAATATATAATTCTGATAAAACATTATTAGAGCGGGTTAAACTAGCAACCAATCAAGTTTTAGCTTCTAATTCGTTTCAAACATACACCAAAAATATAACCAGTGATTCGGCAACAACGATAGGATATTTAGTTTTAGTCAAAAAAACAACTGCCGATTACTCAGAAATAACTTTAAATGAAGACGAAACAGGAACATCTAGTCTTGTATGTTCAAACGCACACGAACTGGTTACTTACAAATTTACTGACAACCAATTAATAGAAGTAAGTAGTGTCATTGAATATAGTTTAACTGATCCTAATTATGAAACCATTTATACTGACTATCAAACATTATCAAGCACATACAATAGAACTGAAGGAATCACATCTACATTTTTTAGCAATACTAACGGCTTTAATATAACTACTATAGTTAATTTAGAGGAAGCAAATAGAACATATTTATTTAATGCCGATACATTCAAAAGAGGAACTGAGCCCAAAGTAGTTAGTTTTGAAATGGAATCTTCAGGCTTTAATTGCAATTAGGACGTGGAAAAATGGAATATAATTTTAGTATTAATGATTTTGAAGGTCCACTAGACCTTCTTTTACATCTAGTTAAAACTTCTAAAATGAATATATACGATATTGATATAAAAGTAATAATAGAAGAATATTTAAAGTTTATAGAGATGGAAAAGGAAAAAAATATTGATGTAGCCAGCTCATATTTAGTTATGGCTTCCGAACTTATCCATCTAAAAAGCAAAATGCTTATTAATGATGAAGAAAAAGAGACATCTACTGATGATGAATTTAATATAAGTTCGGAAGAAGATTTAAAAAGGAAAATAATTGAATATGAAAAATACAAAAAAATAAGCGAAAATCTAGTTGAACTAGAAAACAAAAGAAATAATTTTTACACTAAAAGTCCGACGAATTTAGAAGGCCTAATTAAAAAGGGAAGTATAAATTTTGGGGACATAGATATAAATGATTTATTTTTAGCTTTCAAAAAATTTAAAGAACGAGAAAAATATAATAAACCGCTTAATACCAAAATCACTAAAAAAGAGTATAGCATTGAAAAAAGAATAGAAGATATTAGAAAAATTTTGATATCTAAAAAAAGAATTTCATTTCAAGAATTATTTACTGACTATAATAAAGACTTTATAATTGTAACATTTCTATCCTTGTTAACAATGAGTAAAAACGACGAAATAATTTTATTACAAGAAGATAATTTTAAACCCATAATTATAGAAAGGAGAACTACAAATGAATAAGTTAGGTATCTTGGAAGGTATTCTCTTTGTTGTTGGTGACGAAGGCATAAATTTAAAAAGTTTGTGTGAAATAATGAATATTGAAATAGAAGAAGCCAAAGAATTATTATTAAAACTAAAAGAAAGTTATGCAAGTGAAGAAAGAGGAATAAGAATCAGTTATCTTGGAGATGCGTTTAAACTTACAACGAAAGAATGTCACAAAGAATATTATCAAAAACTAGTTGAAAATCCTGATAACAACACTTTAAGTCCATCTAGTTTAGAAGTATTAGCAATAATAGCCTATAATCAACCTATTACTAGAGTAGAAATAGATACTATGCGTGGAGTTAAAAGCTCACATATAATTAGAAAATTAGTAGCCAAAGGTTTAATAAAGGAAGCAGGAAAATCAAAATTACCCGGAAGACCCAATTTATATCGTACTACTAGTGAATTTTTAGACTGTTTTGGTTTATCAAGTCTAAAAGAACTACCAAACTTAGAATTAGATGAGCAAACTGAACCTGAAAGTGAATTATTTACATCAATTTATAAAGAGGATAAAAATGAATTGGGAGTTTAATCACGAATTAACAAAAGAACAATTTGTTAATCATGAAAACATTACATTAAGTTATTTATTATTTTCTGAAGAACACATAACTAGCGACCAAATAAATTTAGAAACCATAAGAGAAGTATGCTTTAAAAAGTGTACACTAAATAAAGTTTATTTTAATAATTGTTATCTAGGCAAAGTAAAATTTATAAACTGTGAATTAAATAATGTAACATTTAGTGAAAGTTCTTTAACAAATATATATTTTGACAATTGTAAACTTATAAATGTTTCTTTTTTTACCAATAATATTAACAATTTAACTCTTAATGAAAGTATATTAGAATATTCAAAAATTGAAAACTGTCAAATTGATAATTCTTTATTTAATGATAGCAAACTTTTAGAAAATATTCATCGCCATAATAAATACATTAACATAAACTTTAATCACTGTAATTTTATTTCCGAAAACTTTATTGACACAAAATTCAATCAATGTAACTTAAAAACAAGTCACTTTGAAAACACTAATATAAATCTCGACGATTTAATTACAACCAAAATATCAATCTTAAATTTATTAGAAATAGTAAATTCCAAAGGAATAATAATTGAAGAATAAAAAAACTATGCTATAATTAAAGATAGGAGGATTATATGAGTTATATTGAACTAGAAAATGTAAGCAAAGAATACAAAATGGGCGAAGTTAAAATTGTAGCAGCCCATAATGTATCTTTTACTATTGAAAAAGGTGAATTAGTAGTTATATTAGGTCCAAGTGGTGCGGGGAAAACAACCATCTTAAATATTTTAGGTGGAATGGATAATGCTACAACGGGTAAAATAACTGTTGATAAAGAAAATATAACTTCATATAAAAGAAAAGAACTCATAAGTTACCGTCGTAACAGCATTGGTTTTGTATTCCAATTTTATAATTTAGTCCAAAATTTAACAGCTTTAGAAAATGTTGAATTAGCAGTACAAATATGTAAAAATCCCCTAAATCCTGAAAAAGTTTTAGAACAAGTGGGATTAAAAGAAAGAAAAAATAATTTTCCTAGTGAACTATCAGGTGGCGAACAACAAAGAGTTGCTATAGCAAGAGCTTTAGCCAAGAATCCCAAACTATTACTTTGTGATGAACCAACCGGTGCTCTAGATTCAAAAACGGGTATAAAAATACTAGAGTTACTAGAAAATTCTTGCCGAAAAATGGGTATGACTACTATCATAATAACTCACAATGCTATCATTTCAGAAATTGCTGATAAAGTAATAAGATTAAAAAACGGAACCATTGAAGATGTAAAAATAAATAAAACACCTAAAGAAGTGAAGGAGCTTGATTGGTAATGCGCCTTTTATACAAACTATCATTTACTAAAATAAAAAAGAATATTGGCCGCTTTTTATCAGTATTATTTATTGTAGCTTTAGGTGTTGGTTTTTTTGCTGGATTAAGAGAAACCACCCCTGATATTAAAACCACCCTTGATAATTATTACGATGAAAATAATCTAATGGATTTTAAAATAACAAGTACACTAGGTTTAACAAACGATGATATTACTAGCCTAAAATCTTTAACTAATGTTGATAAAGTAATTCCTACTTATTCGGTTGATGCTTTAATTAACGGTGAAGAAGTAAGAATTCACGCTATTGAAGAGGAAATAAATAATGTTATTTTAATTGCTGGTGATATGCCTAAAAAAGCTGACGAATGTATAGCTGATGCTACCAATTATCAAATAGGGGATATTCTAACAATTACCAAAATGACTAATGAAGGAATGCTTAAAAATGATACATATAAGGTAGTAGGCCTAATAAATTCTCCAATGTATATAAGCAGGCAATATGGAATAGCAAGTATTGGCTCTGGAGAATTATCTTCATTTATTTATATTGAAAAAGAAAACTTTATAAGTGAAGTATATACTGAAGTATATATTACGGCCCAAAATTCTTTAGAAAAAACTTCATATGAAGATGAATATAATGATATAACTAACAGTTTGTTAAAACAATTAGAAGAATTAAAACCAATCAGAGAAACAAAAAGATATGAAGAAATATTAGAAGCGGCAACAATAGAAATTAGTAAAATAGAAAGTGAAGCCACTAAGGAAATAACAACTTATGAACAAGAATTAAATAATGCTTTAACTGAAATTAATAATGGAAAAAAAACTTTGAATGAAGCTAAAAACAAAATAAGTGTTGAGGAAAATAAAATTAGTTTAGAAGAACAAAATTATTTAGCAAAAATCAATGATGAACTAAACAGTTGGCAAAATAATTACCAAATTTTTATCAATAATGTAACTCAAATAGGTTTAACTGTCGAAACTCTAGAAGAAAAATTAAATAATTTAGAAAAGCAAATAGATGAATTAAATAATATTATAGCTAACACTAACAAAGAAGATTCTAATTATATTATATATGAAGAATCTTTAACTAATTTAAATGCTGAAAAAGCCAATATCGAAAAATTAATAAATACTAAAATTACATTAGATAACAGTAAAATAGAAATAGAAAAAAATCAAAAAAATTTTGAGACAGAAATCGCTAACGCTAAAAGCAAAATTAATAGTGCTAAAGAAGAACTAAATAAACAAGAAAACGAAATAAATAATGCCTATACATCATATTTAAATAATTTAGAAACATTAAATATGAAAAAACAAGAATTAACTGAAAAAATAACTTTAGCTAAAGCGTCATTAAATGAAATAGAAAAACCAATTTGGTATTTATTAGATCGAAGTGATAATAATGGTTACGCAAGTATTTGGGACGATGCTATAAAAGTAGATGCAATATCTAAAATATTTCCTATCTTTTTCATTGCTGTTGTAGCTTTAATGTGTTTTAATACAATGAATAGAATGATTGAAGAGGAAAGAAGTGAAATAGGCGTACTTTCATCATTAGGATATAGCAATTTTAAAATTATCAATGGTTATTTATTTTATATTTTTCTTGCTACTATAATTGGTGTAACAATAGGCCTTTTACTAGGTTATACTATAATTCCTCAAGTAATATATAGTATTTATAATGCTAATTATATTTTGCCTAAATTAATTATTACTATAAAAATATGGCCCTTTATAATAATTATTTTAATAACTATTTTTCTAATGTCTTTAATCGCGATATTATCTTGTTTAAAAGAATTAAAAAATGTTCCTGCTATAATTTTAAGGCCTAAAGCCCCTAAAGCTGGAAAAAAAGTATTATTAGAACATATTAAAATAATATGGAAAAGATTATCCTTTACTAGTAAAGTAACAACTAGAAACATGTTTAGATATAAAAAGAGGATAATTATGACGGTCTTAGGTGTAGTTGGTTCAACCGCCCTTTTATTAACAGGCTTTGGTTTACGTGATAGTGTCAATGGTATAGTAGATTTACAATATGGCCAAATAAATCATTATGATGCTTTATTTGTCTTTAATAATTCATATAGTACTATAACAGATGAAATAACCAATAAATTAGCTGAGGATAATATTAAATATTTGCCTATTTATCAAGAGTCATTCACTTTTGAAGCCAATAATATAAATCATGATGTTTATTTAATAGCAACATCTAAAGAAGAAGAATTAACCAATTATATAACTTTTAACAGTAAAGTTAATGAAGAATTTATCTTTCCAAAAGATGGAGTAGTGATAAGTGAAAAAATGGCAAGCTTATTAAATGTAAACATAGGTGATTTAATTAAAATAAGAAATAGCAATAATGAATTAATAGTTTTACCTGTATCAGAAATAATCGAAAACTATACTTTACACTACATATATATGAATGAAAGTGCATATGAACTATATTTTGAAAAAGATATAAAATACAACATGTTAATGGCCACTTTAAACGATGACATTAATCATGAAGAATTAGCAAATAAATGGCTATCAACTAATTTAGTAAGTACTATTAATTTTACCGAAGATAATATCTTAGTCTTTGATAATATGATAAAAGGTCTAAATAAAGTTGTATTTCTAATAATTAGTGCCTCAAGTATGTTAGCATTAATAGTTTTATATAATTTAACAACTATTAATATTGCCGAAAGAATAAGAGAAATATCAACTTTAAAAGTATTAGGCTTTTATGATAAAGAAGTTTCAAGTTATGTCTATCGCGAAACATTATTTTTAACTATTTTAGGGATAATAATAGGCTTTGGCTCAGGAGTACTACTTCATATGTATGTTATAAAAGTAGCAGAAACTGATAATATTGTATTTTTGCATCGTATTTTATGGCCAAGTTATATATATACATTTATAATTGTAATTTTCTTTACGATAATAGTTAAGTTAATAACTGACAAAAAACTAAAAAAAATAAACATGATAGAATCTCTTAAATCCGTCGAATAAAAAGAAAGTCTAAAGAACACTTTCTTTTTATATACTATACATAAACTATAAATTTAAGCAAAATATATAACTATTTTTGATATTTTATGATAAAATAAAAAACAAGGTGATTTTGGTGATGGAAAAAGAACAATTGCAAATTTTAAAATTAGCTTTATCTTATTTAAAAAAATATGATTTAAGCAAAGCATTATTACAAGACATACTATCAAGTTTATTAGCAAGAAAAGATAATGAATTATTGATAAATTTACATATAAATAGTAATGGCACAACACCAGCAAAGTTTTGTCCTAGTACTAAAAGTATTGACATAAGTTTAAATAAAATGATATTATGGGCAACAAGAAATAGCGATGATTTAATAGAAAAATTTCAATTAAAAGACAATGATGATCACTTAACTTATTACTTATACTTATACTTAATAACTCATGAAATTGCCCATTCTTATCAATATTTATATGGCAAAAAAATAATTCCTGCTCCCAATGATGTATTAGCATCAGCCTATGAAAATTTAATGGATGTATTAAATCCTCCAAAATATATTCTTCCCCATCCAATCAAACAAACCAGAAGAAATTTATCACTAATACTTTATAAAATTAGACAAAATAATTACCTATTAGAACGAAATGCTAATATAGAAAGTACAAGATTAATAAGCACTTTAGCCAAAGAAGAAAACAATGAAGAACTTTTTAATTTGTTTTCAAACATGCAAATGTTATTTTTAAAATTAGGCTATACCAAAAGTAATGTAGGTAGCATAGAAGAAACTTTTAAAGCTTTATTAATGTATGATAAATTTCAAAAGTTTAATATGGAAAATTCTTTATCAGACGAAGATAAAATATATTATGGTTTTAGAGTTAATGAAGATGTTCGCCAAAGGTTACTCCACAAATAAAAAATGTAACTTATTTTATGCTTGAATTTTATATGATAATAAAAAACGCTCTTAAAACAAGAGCCTTTTATATACAAATTGGTGCCTATAGTGGGACTCGAACCCACACGATATTGCTACCACTGGATTTTGAGTCCAGCGCGTCTACCAATTCCGCCACATAGGCAACTACAAACCAATTATAACACAAAATAACTAATTGTACTAGCTAAAAAAAACTTTTTTGATTCGAATGAATTTTTAAATGCACCATTAAAATACCTAATGGTTTAGTTAGTCTTTCATTTATCAAACTTGCAAATTATACATTTTT
>CASEOP010000043.1 GCA_949289505.1 uncultured Mycoplasmatota bacterium | reverse complement strand
CCACCATTTTCTTATGTATATTATACCAAAATAAAAAGACTACTGATATAGTTTACAGTAATCTTTGTATACTTTTTCAGCAGTCTCGTCTAAAGTTATACTAATTTTTTATCTTGCCTCAGTGTTTATGGGCAAAAATTATCATAACAAAAATGATAATTTTTATAGTTTCTTCTTAGCACTAATAACGCTAATAAATAAATTATTAATAATTTTTAATTTTACTTGTGCTTCTCTGTCCCTAAATAATGATAATAGTCCCAACCCTCTCTTAGACCCTTTAGTTGAACATGATACCACACCAACATTATCAATATTAATTTCGTTAGAATAAGAATTTTTTATTTCTATACAAATTTTTTCGTTTTCTTCATATAAATTAACAATTAATAATCTTTCATCACTATTTAATGAAGATTCTATAGCATTATCCAAAGTTATAATCATTTTTTCGACAAAAACATTGTATCTTCTAGCTTTCAAAAAATCAAAAATATCGTAATCTATTTTGTTGTTTATTTTTATGTCTAATTTTTCTAAATAAGGATGAATTTTTTGATTGATTATACCATTAATCCCGTATGGAATTTGTTTAATATGATTTGCAAAATCAATATTAAAGTTATTTTTTAATAAAAAATCATCAATAAGTAATCTAGATTTTTTATTTGAAACGGATTTTATACATAAAAGATTAGCCATTAAATTATGTCTAAAAATACGATTTTCTTCATCTACCATAATATAAAAATTATTATTTTCCTTTAAATAATTTAAAAATATTTTATTTTCATAATCATTTATTTTTTTTAACACAATTAATACAAATGATAAAAAAAACAATAAACTTATAAAAACCAATAATATTTCAATATTTAAATTCTTTACATTAATAGTAATCGATATTCCAATACAAATTATAAAAATTGTAAAAAATAACAAAATAATGTCATATAAATATAAGTTCAACAAATAATTTAATAATTTAGCAAAAAAAGTTTTTATAAATTTAATATTTGATAACGCTATCAAGATAACGCATACAATTAATGATGGAAAGATAATATAAAAATCATTACTAATATCAATAATAAAAATTGCATTTATTATTGATATTAATAGCATAATAATAAAGTCTAATATAACAGCCAAAAACCAAATCAGTATAGAATAATACATTATTGCTTTAAAAAAATTCTTCTCTAACGAATAAAATAGTATAGGGTAAAATATAAAAAAATAGCAAAAACTTATAATAGGTATATTATAGTATTTAATTAAAGTTATTGATAACACACCTAATAAAAATACAAATTTACTTTTAATACACATTCTTTTGCAATTTGCAAATTTATAATATAAATAAGCAAATCCAAAAGTAGAAATAAAGCATGCAATAAACCATATTGAAAATTCAACCATTCCCCATCAATCTCCTATTCATTTTAGACAACAAATAAACTTTCTCACCAGTATCAAGTACAAAATACCCTTCTTTATAATTTTTCTCTTCAATTCTATTTTTATTAACAATACAAGACCTATGACATTGCACAAATCTAGTATCTAATAAATCCATCATTTCTTTTATAGTTAAAGAAACTTTATATTTGTTTGTAGGAGTTACAATAACTAATTTTCTTTCCTCCGTATCTCTATAAATATATAAAATAGATCTATAATAAACATCTAATTCAATATTATTAGCACAATACTTAAACATTTTATTATCAAAATTTCTTTTAATAATTTCTCCAATATCTTTTTTAAACCTTTTATCAAAATTATGAAACTTTTCAATAAAATCAAAAACTTCATAAACACTTCTATGGGTACTTTCAAACATTTTATCATGATTAGTTATAAATATTATTTCACTTTCCCAATCAACTTCTCGGATCAATTTAGCAATAGTAATACCACTAACTCTATTAGCAAGTTCTATATCCAAAATATAAACTTTTCTTTCATCAACATTTTGAATTTCCAATTTTAACTCTGGTGTAATTTTAGAAAATTCTAATATTTTACAATCATTAGTAAGTTCCTTAATTAAAGCTGTAACATGTTTTAATTCTTTTTCATCATCATCTACAACAACAAACTTAATCATCTCATCACCCCATACCATACAAAAAGCATGTTAATCACGCCAGTTTACTACAAGTAATTATATTATATTTTTCTTGCAATGTCAAAAAAAATATGATGTTAAGCACCATATTTTTTTACTTTAAGTAAACTATCCGGTATATAATTTTGATAGTTATCAACATAATAAACACCAATTCTATTAGAAGAAATATTTGGTATATTATTATTAGAACCAAATAAGATAACATATTTCTTATAGTAATCTATAAAATAATCAATTAATTTAGGAAAATCTTTAAAATAATACAAATCTAATATTACAGGTTTATTTAAATAAAAAATCATATAATCTTTAAAAATACCAACATAAGTATAATCGTCCATAAAATAATCTTCTATATCTAAGAAAACAACTTTAATAAAACCCAAATCAATAAAAATATTTTCTAAATAATATAAATCACTTTCCATAAAATAAGCATCTTTAACAATATAAATCTTATCACCAAAAAGCTTATTTTTAATCTTTTCTTTTTTTAAAATATAAATTAAGTCTTCCATAAACATATTCCGATTAACAACCAATCCCCTATTAATGCTTTTTAAAGATTGCCTAATTAATTTTCCATTATAAATTATATTAATAACATCATCACAAAAATATACCACTAGTTCCTTCAAACTAATCACCCTAAACTATACTTTTTCTTAGTTGCTTCCCCTCCGCGTATATGTCTATACTTATTATGTTCTAAAAACATAGATTTAACCATTAAATATAAATCGTAATCAACAAATTTTAATTTATAACTTAAATGTCTATGTAACACGCTTTTTGAAATTCCCAAATCTAAAGCTGCATCTCTAATGGTTTTATTTGTTTTTAAAATATATAAAGCTTCATCTTTTATTCCCATCATGTAAAAAAGCCACCCCATAAAATATATGTTTAGTAGTAGCTTTTTAAAACTAATTTAAAGATTCTATATCCATCTCACAAAAATCTAATGGGTTTAATAATGTTCCATTATAATAAACTTCAAACAACAAATTATTTTTTTGTTCACTTATCTTATTTTCACCTGAAACACCAATTATATCTCCCTGGGCAAGCACTTCACCAACCTTAACATTAATATCTCCTAAACTGTAATATACAGTTCTTAAATTAGGATTATGCTCTATTTCAACTACATTACCTAATATATCGTTTTGTTTAATGTTTAATACTGTTCCTTCTAAAACAGCCACACAATCAAATACTTCATTAGCTTGATATAATACCCCTGTATTTTTCATATAAGTATTTTCAAAATAAATTAAAGAATTTTGTTGTTCTTCACTTGAGGCATCAACATCATAAAAATAAGTAGCTATTGAAACTTTATCACTAGTATAAGGCTTGACTATTTGTTTAGCCTCGACCTCTTCTACAACCGGAGTACTAACATCTTTAATCACATCAACGGAATAAAAATAATTAGGATTAGCTTGCATTAAACTACTAACTAAACTAACAGCTCCAAAAATAATCATTAAAACTACAACATACAAAGTAGGTAAAACATACCCTTTTAATTTCCTACGTTTCAACTTAAATCACCTTTCTTACTATTAAAGTGACCAAGTTTTATTATTTTATACTACATTTTAACAATTTCTGTCCCATTATAATAATGAAACAAAATATTTTTATAACTATTGCCATCTAAAGCCATACCTTGAGCTCCATATTGACTCATTCCTATTCCATGTCCAAAGCCCCTAGTTTGAATTTTAATGCTATTACCATCAACAATTATGTCAAAATCAGTAGATTTTAAATTTAACTTTTGAAAAACTTGCACCCCTGTAAAAGTTTTATCATTAATTGTAATATTTCTAACATAGTTATTATCAGCTCTAATAACATCTAAAATTGTAATGTTATCACAACTAATCTCTAGTTTATTACAAAAATCTATTTTATTCATAGTATAAACCGAGCTATAAGATTGATAATTTTTATCCCAAGAAGAATCAACACTAACTAAATAATCTTTATCTTCATTAAAAACTACCAAAGCATCATCAGTATAACCATTAGAAATAGCAAAATAATAAGTAGAAGCTAAATTACCATCATAAGTTAGGACTTCTCCCTTTGTTTCTTCCACTGCTGTTTTAACTCTATCATAATAATATTCAAAATCATTTCCCCATTTTTCTTGCATTTTATCCATTGTTAAATAAACTTGATCACTAATAGTTGTACTAAGCACATAATCTTTAACAGTATTCATTTTATAAAGTGCAAAAGTCCTAGAAGCAACCGCTTGCGCTTTTAATGCTTCCATACTAAATGATGCCGGCATTTCGCCTGCTACTACTCCTATAACATATTCTTCTAAATCGATTGTAAAAGCATCAGTCTTATCCTGATTATAACTTAGAGAAACTTGTATAGCATCATCTTTATTAGTATCATTAGTTGTAAATAAATCAATTGTAAATTCTTTACTTTCAAGCCCACTATTAATATTAGAATCAGAATTACTTGATGTTTCTATGGCAATTGGTATTAAAACAAATATTAATATAACAAGTACTTTATTCATAGCATTCTCCCTTTTCTTAATTATATGAAGGTAGAATGTATTATATTTATACAAAAAAAATTACTATTTTCATAATTTTATCAGTCAAAACCAAATTTTGCTCTTAAATATAAATACTTTTTAAACCTAATTTAATTTTAAATATACTGTAAAAAAAAAGTATTTTAATGTATAATAATTATAGATAAAGAGGGATATCATGAAAAAACTATTAAAAAACATGTATATAAACAATTTAAGAGTAATTCTAAGATGTGATTTTAACGTTCCAATAACAAATGGGAACATAACTGATGAAACTAAAATTATTAAAAGTTTAGAAACCATTAACTATCTTTTAAATAAAAATTGTAAAATTATTATCTTAAGTCATCTCGGTCGTATAAAAAGTATTGAAGATACTAAAAAGTATTCACTATTACCAATTAAAAATTTACTTGAAAAATATTTAAATAAACCAATAAAATTTGCTGATAATATTTTAAGTGAAGAAACAAAAAATATTGCTCTAAACTTACAAAGTGGCGAAATATTACTCTTAGAAAACACAAGATTTTTAGATATACCAAATAAATTAGAAAGTGTATATAATGATGAAATAGCCAAGAAAATTGCTAGTCTTGGTGAAGTTTTTGTTTTTGACTCTTTTGCTGTAGCTCATAGAAATCATACTACTGTAACCGGCATTTCTAAATATTTACCAAGTTGTTTAGGTTTTTTAGCGGAAAAAGAATTAAATATGTTAGACAAATTAATAACTAACCCTCCTAGACCCTTTACAGTTATAATGGGTGGAGCTAAAGTTGATGATAAATTAAAAATTATTAAATCCCTAATAACTAAATGTGATCACCTACTTGTTTGTGGAGGTATAGCTAACTCTTTTCTAGCAGCCTTAAGACTAAATGTTGGAGCTTCCCTAAAAACTCAAGATGCAAACATAATCGCTGAATTGCAAAAAATAATGTTAGCAAATAAAGAAAAATTTGCCTTTCCTCTTGATGCTATCACAACTACAACCTATTCTAATAATCCTTCAATTAAAAACATTAATGAAATTGAAAAAGATGACGTTATCAAAGATATTGGAGCTAAAACTATCAATAAATATCGTCAAATAATTAATGAAAGTGCCACTATTTTTATGAATGGCACCATGGGTATATATGAAGAAAAAGCTTTTGCTAACGGAACAATAGAAATATTAAACATTTTAAAAAATTGTAAAGAAAAAGTAATAATAGGTGGTGGTGACACAACCAGTGCAATAAACAAATTAGGTTTTAAAGACGTATTTAATAGTGTTTCTAGTGGTGGCGGAGCTACACTTGAATACATTGCCAATCAAAGTTTACCAGGAATTGAAGCCATAAGTGAGGAAGATGAAATTGAAATACTTGATTTGTAATTTAAAAGCTCATAAAACATATGAGCAAATGCTTGAGTATAAAATTAGTTTACAAAAAATACTTAATAAACAAATTAATTTAATCATAGCTCCCTCAAGCGCTTATCTATCTATGTTTAAAGGCACTAATTTAAATTTGTGCATCCAAAATCTAAATTTAAATAATGATTTACTTTTAACAGGTGATATATCAATTGAACAACTAAAAAGTCTAGATGTAAAATATGCCATAATTGGGCACTATGAAAGAAGAAAATTTTATAAAGAAAACGAATTAGAAATTCTAGAAAAAATAAAAATAGCTACCACTAATAACTTAAAAGTTATATATTGTATAGGAGAAACCAAAGAAGAAAAAGATAGAAAAGTAGAATACCAAATATTAGAAAAACAAATAGCTAGAATATTTAATAAATTATCTAATGAAAACATAAAAAATATTATTATTGCTTATGAACCAACTTATTTAATAGGAAAAAATGACACTTACGATTTACTAAAAATTAGGTCTATAATCTTATTTATAAAAAAAATTGTCAAAGATTACTATAATATTAACATTGATGTAATATTTGGCGGCAATATTAATATAGATAACATTAAAAATTTAGTAAATCTTAATGTATTAGACGGATTTATTATTTGCTCAGCCATTTTAGACAGCCAAAATATACCAATTTTAATAGATAAAATAACGATTAAATAACAATTGTTATTTTTTTGACCTTTTTCGACAAAACTTTACACAACTAGACAAAAGATTTACTAGTATAATGTCAACATATGTGTTATAATGATTTTGCGTGTAGTAAATAATAACTAATTGAAGGAGAACAAAAAATGGAAAACTTAACAAGAGTTTTAGTAGTAGATGATAACAAAAACATCACTGCTAAAATCGAAAAACAATTTAGTAGTCACGCAGTAATCAAAGTAGTAAAAGTTATTAATAATGGAGCTGAAGCTTTAGATTACATTATTAACCACAAACAAGAATACGACGTTATATGTATGGACCTTATTTTACCAGAAATTGACGGCTTAACTATTCTTGAAAAAATGAAACAAGAAAATATTAGAAAAAAAATAATTATTCTAACTAGTTACAAAAAAGAATACACAGTTCATATGACCAACAGCTATGGTGTAAGCTATTATATGTTAAAGCCATTTAGTTTACTAGCCTTAGAAACAAGAATTATAGAAATAGCTAAGAATGAAAATATTAAAGTAACTACGTTAAATGAAAAAGAACGTGAATTACACATAGCTATTAGTAAAATATTACATCAACTAGGAATACCTAGTCATATAAAAGGATATAATTATATAAGAGAAAGTGTTTTCTTATTTTATAAAAGCGGAGATAATTACAGTGGAATAACTAAGGAAATATATCCAGAAGTTGCCCTTCGTTTCTCAACAACAGCCTCAAGAGTTGAAAGAGCAATTAGACATGCTATTGAAGTAAGTTGGAATCGAGGAGACTACGATTTAATGGAAGAAATATTTGGAAACAGTGTAGCTATTGAAAGAGCCAAACCAACAAACTCTGAATTTATAGCCACTATCGCTGACCGTCTTAGATATGATAGAAAATTATTACAAGTATAAAAGGGTTCAACTCTTTTTTTTTACTCAAAATTTGTATTTTCCAAAAATTTATGATATTATTAAATCGAAAAAAGGTGAAAAAAATGCATAAAATAATAACAGTTGTTTTAGACGGATTCGGATATCGCAACGAGGAATATGGTAATGCTATAAAAATGGCAGATACTAAAAACTTTGATAGACTATGGAATGCTTATCCCCACACAACCCTTTACGCTTCCGAAGAATATGTTGGTTTAAACGAGGCTGAATTTGGTAATAGTGAAATAGGCCACATAACTATTGGTGCAGGCCGAAAAATATTACAACACGGTCCCAAAATAACTGAATTTTTAAAAAATATTAATAAAGAAAACCAAGTTTTTAATAATTTCATTAACACTGCTAAAGAAAAAACTATCCACATTATTGGTTTATACAGCAATGGTAAAGTACACTCTAATCTTGAACATTTTTTAAAAATTTATGATTTATTAAAAGAAAATAAAGCCAAAGAAATACATTTTCACTTAATTACAGATGGCCGAGATACAAAAGTAAATGCTAGTATAAACTTTATTAAAGACTTAGAAGAAAAAATAGCCAATGACCCTAATTGTGATATATCATCAATATGTGGACGTTTTTATGCTATGGATAGAGACCAAAACTATGATAGAACTAAAGTATATTATGATTTATTAACAAAAGGTATAGGAATTAAAGTTAAAAGTGCAACAGATGGTATTTTATCACTTTATAAAAAGAATCAAACTGATGAATTTTTATATCCACTAATAATTAATTCTAATGCTACCATAAAAGATGGTGATGTTATTTTATGGATGAATTATCGTAGTGACCGAGGAAAACAAATTATTAGAGCACTTACTGATGAAAACTTTGAAGGATTCAAAACAAATTATTACCCTAATTTAACCGTATACAGCTTTTTCCCTTTAGATAAAAACATAAAAACCCAAAATTTTTTAGAAGATATAAATGTTAAAAATCCTCTAGGACTCTATTTAAGTTCCCTAGATATTACTCAAGCCCGTATAGCTGAAACCGAAAAATATGCTCACGTAACCTATTTTTTAGATGGCATGTATAATGGTAAAATTAATAAATGTGACAAAGTACTTATTCCATCTAAGAAAGTTGAAACATATGACTTAGCTCCTGAAATGAGCGCTATTGAAATAACTAAAAAAGCCATACATTATATGGAAAAAGATACTGACTTTATCTTTATTAATTATGCTAACCCTGACATGGTTGGTCACACAGGTAACTTAGAAGCAACTATTAAAGCTGTAACTACAGTTGATATATGTTTAGAACGCTTATATGAAGTTGCAAAAGATAATTTTTACACAATGATTATTTTAGCTGACCATGGTAATGCCGAAGTTATGTTAGATGAATTTAACAATCCTATAACTACTCACACAACGAATAAAGTTCCTTTTATAATTACAGATAATAATATTCATTTAAAAAAAAGTGGCGACTTAACAAATGTTGCCCCTACTATTTTAGAATATATGGATATAGCTATACCCACTGAAATGGCTAACACTCCATCTTTAATAGAAAAATAAATGTTAGTAACCTCATAGTTATTAACATTTTTTTATTCTTCTTTTTCTTCTAAAACATAATTAGTATCTATTACATCTTCAGTGCCTTTAACAAAATAAAATAAAGCTGCATTATTCCCACTATTAGTAGGTTTACCACTAACTGCATCAAGTACAACTCCAACAACATTTAAAGGTGCATCATACCAAACATCTTCACTATCATCAAGAATATCCTCTACTGTATCAGCCCAAATATTTTTAGATATATAAGAATCATTAGCACTTAAATTACTATTATCATCCATTCCAACCCAAGTAACCATAACAATATCAGGATTATATCCAGCAATCCAAAAATCAGTATCTGTTGTCCCCGTTTTAATTGCATATTTACGTGATAATTTAGAAGCAATAGTTAAAGCTGTCGGATTAGCATAATCTTTAAACTGACTATTTGTAGTACCCGTAAGCATTTCGGTTAAAATATAAGTATAATTTGAATTTAAAACTAGTTCTTTATAATCATCTTTTTGATATAATATATTTCCCTCACTATCTTCCACTTTCTTAATAAATCCAATGCTTTGTTTATATCCACCTGTTGCCAAAGTTGTATATCCTCTAGCTAAATCAAGCACCGACATCTCTTCAGTTCCTAAAGCTAAAGAAGCAACAGGACTTAATTCTTCTTTAATACCTACTTTTTTAGCAGTCTCCACTAATTTATCAGCTCCCAAAAACATATTAGTTTTAACCGCATAAACATTGTCTGAAACAGCTATAGCCTCTGCCATAGTAATTTCTTTATTCGCATATATTGACCCATAATTTTTAGGAGCATAAACTTGCCCATTACTTAAAGTAAAACTAGTAAATTGACTATTAAAAGTAGAAGCAGAAGTCATTCCCTCTTCTAAAGCACCATAGTACAAAAAAGGTTTCATCGCACTACCAACTTGTCTTTTAGCCATAGTTGCTCTATTATACTGACTCTTAGTATAACTAACCCCACCTGATAAAGCCATAATTCCCCCTGTTTTAGGATTAATAACTACACTAGCTGATTCAAGAGAACTACCATTCAAATAATTTTTTATATTTTCTTCTAAATCTTTTTGAGCCTCTAAATCAAGATAAGTATAAATTTTAATTCCCCCATTTTGAATTAATTCTTCCGGAATAGTCTTAATATTTCTAAGTTCTTGAATAACTGCATCTTGATAATACATAAGCATATCTAAGTTTTCTTCACTCATCTTCCCATAAATTTCAAGTTTATTTTTAAATAGCCCATCATATTCTTCTTTAGTAATATACCCATTATCAACCATAGATTTAGCCACAACTAAAGCCCTTTTAATAGATAAATCATAATTAGCAATAGGATTATAATTTTCAGGACTATTAGGAATACCTGCTAAAATCAAAGCTTCTTCTAAAGTTAAATCAATTGGTTCTTTATTAAAATAATATCTACTAGCATTTCCAATTCCAAAATTACCTTGTCCATAATTAATTGTATTTAAATATCCCTCTAAAATTTCATCTTTACTATAATGAACCTCTAATTCCAAAGTCAAAAAAGCTTCTTCTATTTTTCTACTCCAAGTTGTACTAAAATCTAAAAAAGTATTTTTAATATATTGCTGTGAAATAGTTGATGCCCCCTGGGTAATTCTTCCATTTCTTATATTTTGATACATTGCTTTTGCAATTCTTAAATAATCAAATCCATGATGATTATAAAAATTCTTATCTTCAACACTTACTACCGCATCTATTAAATTATAATTAATATCTTCTAAATCAACCCATTCACTTGTACTAGAACCTTGATATACAAGTAAATCATCATTATCATATATATAGTATTGTCCTGCCGTTTTAAGTTCTAACTTAGGACTAACAAAAGCATAAATATATAAACCTAAAATAATTACAATTATAGAGCAAAAAATAAATAACCCCATTTTAAATAGAAAATTTACCACTCGCATAATCTTCACCATTATTAATATGAGACAAAATAATCTATTTATAAATACAAATTTATCTATAAAGCATATTTCAATTAGAAGTTTATATCTATTTTTATTGTTTTTTAAACTAATTTTTAGTATAATTTACGTAAATTGGTGATGCCATGAAAAAAGAATTGTTAATAAACACATACGAAAATAACATATTATTATTTAAAGAAAATCTTATAGGTAATTATCTAAATAATACTCTAGAATATAGCAATGAAGTAGATTCATTTTTAATTGATTTAAACAAAAAAATTTTTATTAAAGAAAACTTAGAAAGCATTTTAAAAATAACCTCTAATAAAAGCTATATTACTATAAAAGAAATAAATAAAACTTTTGACTTAGAAGTAATAAACTACAAATTAACAAACACTAAAAACTCCATAACATTTGAATATTTATTAGAAAGTAAAGAAAACCCCTTAAAAATTGAAATAGAAATGAGTGACATAAATGAACCATAAAATAAACATATTAGAAAGCAAGATAAAAAAAATTCTTAACGAAATAGGTTATGATATATCTGAAGTAACAATAAATCCATCAAATAGACCTGATTTAGGGGATTATCAATATAATGGAGCAATGCAATTAGCTAAAATATATCATGATAATCCTATGAACATTGCCCAAAGAATAGTTGATAACCTAAAAGATTTTGAAGAATTTAAAAGCATAGATATAGCCGCCCCTGGTTTTATTAACTTCATATTTAGTGATACTTTTTTAATAGATTTTGCTAATTATTCCCTAGAAAATATAAAATCAAATTATGACTTAGGAATAAATAAAACCATTTTTCTAGACTATGGTGGTCCAAATGTTGCCAAAATTCTTCATGTTGGTCATTTAAGAAGTGCAAATATCGGCCAAGCCTTAAATAATTTATGCAAAGCAGTAGGAGCTAAAACTATAAGTGATGTCCATTTAGGTGATTGGGGTAGACCTATGGGTTTAGTAATCCAAGAAATTAAAACTAGATACCCTGATTTACCATATTTTAAAACCAACTATAATGGTGAAGAAGTAAAATTTACACTAACAAATGAAGATTTAATAGAAATATACCCAACTGCTACAATTAAAGCAAAAGAAAATGAAAGCATAATGGAAGAAGCTCGCAAGATTAATTATGAACTTCAAAACAAACACAAAGGATATTATGCTTTATGGCAAAAAATAGTAGAGATAAGCAAAAATGAAATAAAAAAAATATACAAAGATTTAAACGTAAACTTTGATTTATGGGAAGGTGAATCAGATAATTTCGAATACATGGACGAATTATTTGAATATTTATACGCTAAAAATATTATCAAAGAAAGTAACGGTGCTAAAGTAATAGAAGTAAAAGATGAAAAAGACAAATTAGAAATACCACCTTTAATTTTAATTAAAAGTAATAATGCTGTATCATATGAAGCCACTGATATGGCTGCTATATGGGAAAGAGTAAAAAAATATAATCCTGATGAAATATGGTATATCGTTGATAAACGTCAAGAACTACATTTTACCCAAGTTTTTAGAGCAGCTTCTAAAAGTCAAATTACTAATGAAAGTACTAAACTAATTTTTAATGGATTCGGCACAATGAATGGAAAAGATGGTAAACCATTTAAAACAAGAGATGGTGGTGTAATGCCATTATCAGAGTTAATTGCAAACGTCACTGAAGTATGTGAAAAAAGATTAATAGAAAATATTACTACTAAAAGACAAGAAATTGCTAAAACAATTGCCATTGGCGCTATAAAATATGCTGATCTTCTTCCATATAGAACAACGGACTATAATTTTGATATTGAAAAATTTACAGATTTAAATGGTAAAACCGGAACTTATCTTTTATATTCATGTGTTAGAATGAACTCTTTATTAAAAAAAGCTAATGAACAAAACATTAAATTTAATAGAATTAGTGTTTTAACAACTGATAATGAACGAAAAATTATAATCAGCATGTTAGACTTAAAACGTATAATTAAAAAAAGTTATGAAAATTTTTCATTAAATGAAATATGTGAATATTTATACAAAATAACTAACTTATATAACAATTTTTATGCTGAAAACAAAGTTTTAATAGAAGAAAATCAAGATATTAAAACATCATGGTTATCTCTAACCAAATTGATATATGATAACAATGTTTATTTATTAAAAATTCTCGGAATAAATATTCCTGAAAAAATGTAATTTAAGAATTGACAAATAAAGCATTCCATATTACAATTACAAAGACTTAATCACATAAGCATGTAATTAGTCATATAATGTTACGAACGAGGAGATAATATGAAACTAAATAATATACCAAAAGAAGAACTAGAAACCATGAATTATGATGACATTGCTTACCTAATTTTAAAGGAAGAAAAAAGCAAAATGAAAATCAATGAATTGTTTCAAAAAGTATGCGAGGTTTTAGAATTACCATCTAACACATTTGAAGAAAAAATTGCTGATTTTTTCGAATTATTAACCACTGATAAAAGATTTATAATGTTAGAAGATGGTAATTGGGATTTAAAAGAATTTCATAATCCTAAAGTAATAGTTGATGATGAAGATGATGAAGAAATATTAGGAAATGATAATGAAGATGAAATAGAAGAAAGTGAAAGCGAAGAAAACGAAGAAGATATTTTTTATGACACAGATAACGACGATGACTTACCTGATAATGAATTAGAGGACTTAGTAGTCATTGATGTTGACGATGAAGAAGCAAACATTTAGTGTTTGTTTTTCTCTTTGTTTATTGATATAATAAAGACGAAAGGAAGATTATAATGTTTGATAGATTAGATGCAATAACTGCTAAATATAATGAATTACAAAAAGATTTAACTAATCCAGAAATCATGAATAACTATAACAAAATAAAAGAATTATCTAAAGAAGCAAGTGATTTAGAACAAACCGTAAAAAAATATGAAGAATATAAACAAATTTTACAAGAAATAGACGATGCTAAATTATTATTAAAAGACGAAGAACTAAAGGAAATGGCAAGTCTTGAATTAGAAAGTTTAAAAGTAAAATTAGAAGAAGTAACCCACGAATTAGAAATATTATTGGTACCAAAAGATCAAAACGATGGCAAAAATATAATTATGGAAATACGTGGAGCAGCTGGAGGCGATGAAGCAAATATTTTTGCTGGTGATTTATACCGAATGTATTCTTATTATGCTACTAAAAACAATTGGAAAATTGAAGAAATACATGCTATAGAAGGAACAAGTGGTGGCTTTTCTCAAATCGAAGTTATGATAAAAGGTGAAGATGTTTACAAAAAACTTAAATATGAAAGTGGTTCACATCGTGTTCAAAGAGTACCTGTAACTGAAACACAAGGTCGTGTTCATACATCTACTGCCACTGTTTTAGTTATGCCTGAAGTTGAAACATCAAATATTACTATAAAAGAAAGTGATATAAAAATGGACGTATACCATTCAAGTGGAGCTGGCGGACAATCTGTAAACACTGCTAATTCTGCCGTAAGACTAACACATATTCCAACCGGAATAGTAGTAACATGCCAAACTGAACGTAGTCAATTGCGTAATCGTGATAGAGCAATGGAACTTTTAAAAATTAAAATTCAAGATGAAATAAGACAAAAAGAAGAACAAGCTATTGGTTCAGAACGTAAAAGTAAAATAGGTACAGGTGATAGAAGTGAAAAAATAAGAACCTACAACTATCCTCAAAATCGTGTTACCGATCATCGTATCAATTTTTCAACTATGACCCTTGATAGAGTAATGGACGGTGAATTAGAGCCAATTATTGAAGCATTGCAAACAGAAGATTTACGTTTAAAACTAGCTGGAGAATCTTTTGAATAAAATAGGTAAAGCGGAATATAATGCTTTAAAAGAAAAATATCAAAACAATATTAACGAAGCAATAAAGTTATTAGAAAAAAATTATCCAATTCAATATTTAATTGGTTATGTTGATTTTTATAATTGTAAAATATATGTCAACGAAAATGTTTTAATACCACGCTATGAAACAGAATATTTAGTTGAAAAAACAATACATTTTTTAAAAAATAAAAATATTAAACAAGGAATAGATTTATGTACAGGTAGTGGTGCTATAGCAATAGCTTTAAAAAAGAATTTAAATATAAATATTGATGCTTGTGATATAAGTAATAAAGCAATAGAAATAGCTAAAAAAAACGCTAAAGAAAATAATGTTAAAATAAACTTTTTCTTAAAAGACATTTTAAAAGAAAATATAAATAAAAAATATGATTTTATTATATCCAATCCTCCGTATGTTTTAGAAACAGAGTATACATCTCCTGAAACCAAATATGAACCATCTATAGCATTATATGCCAAAGATAGTGGCTTAGAATTTTATAAAAGAATTTTAATCTTATCAAAAGACATTTTAAATAGTCATGGATTCATTATCTTTGAAATAGGTGCAACATTAGGAACACAAATAAAAAAAATAGCTTTAGAAATATACCCTAATGCTATTATAACAATCGAAAAAGATTTTAATAATTTTGATCGTTTTATGTTTATTAAAACATAAACTTTATTTTCTTTTCCTTTTACGTCCAACTTCTTCAGTTGGTCCTTTTTTTATAATTTTCATCCACTCTAATAACGTAGATGCCTTTAAAAGCATCCTAGCTTTTACAACTAAACCAAGTCTACTATTATCAACACTTTCTAAAGCAAACATATAATCTTCCCCTATTTTATACATAGCAAATCTACCATGAGCTAAAGCATTTCTAATATGTTTAAAAACACTTAAAACCAAATTAGTTCGACTATTAACATAGATAACTATCTTTTCTTTACGCCTATTTAAATAAAAATTATCTCCCATATCTGCTTGTACCAATGCTTCTCTCATCATATCAAGTCTCGATACAATAAAAACATTATGATTTATATTTAAATTAGCTACATAAAAAAGTTTATCTTTTAAATCTCCTGTATTCCATATATTATCAGGCCATCCATAACTAGTAACAGGAATACTTCTATAACTATAACCTTCATAAATAGTATTAATAACATAAAAAGGCAAAATTTCTTTTAAAATTTCTAATTCATCTTTAGTAAAATCTTTTACATCTAAGAAACCTTGATTATTATTTACATTCATAGACTACCCCCAACTAAATTAAATATTTAACTAATAAAAGCTAACACAAAATTAGTTAATAAATAACTCATAGCAAAACTAAGAGATAACACTAATAATTTAGCTTCTATAACTTTATTAGCTTTCATAATCTTTTCCCAATGAATACCATTAAAAACAAATATAGCAAACAACGTAAAAAACACATATAAATATATATCTATACTCATTAATTATTATCCTCATACATTCTTATAGCTTGAACTCTTTTTAAGTGTCTTTCTTCACTAGGTGCTTTCGTATTAATAAAAGTATCAACCATTTCTTTAACCAAATTAAAATCAGTTGTTACTTCACTACCAAGTGCTATAACATTCGCCCCATTATGATTTTTCCCTTTAAAAGCATCATCTACACTAACTGCTCTAACACAACGAATACCTTTAACTTTATTCGCTGCTATACTCATACCTACTCCTGAACCACATATAAGTATACCTAAAGAGCCCTTATTATCTCTAACTAATTCCCCAAGTTTAAAAGCAAATATAGGATAATCATCTAAAGGACTATTATCTAAGCCAATATCATTTATATCAAGCTCATTCTCTCGTAAATAAGCCATAACTTTTTTCTTTAAATCTAAACCTCTATGATCACTACCAATAAAAATTTTCAAAATACTATCACCCAATTTAATTTTAGCAAATAATTTTTATAAAGCAAGAAAATATAACCAAAATTGACTTAAACTTTACTAAAAAGCCATAATATTTTATAATTATAAAAGGTGATTTTAATGTTTACAGATACACATTGTCATGTATATGAAGAATATTATGAAAATATTGACGAAATAATAAACAACGCTAAAAATAACAAAATTAATCGTTTAATTAATAATGGTTGTGATAATAAAAGCAACATAGAAGTAATAAAAACAATTAACAAATACCCCAATATATATGGTGCTATAGGCATACACCCTGAAGCTACTGAAACATATCAAAATATAGATTTAATTAATTTAGAAAATAATTTAAGCAATAAAAAAGTAATTGCAATAGGTGAAATAGGCTTAGATTATCATTATACAAAAGAAAATAAAGAAAAACAAAAAGAACTATTTGACTATCAACTAAAACTAGCTACTAAATATAATTTACCAGTTATAATTCATTCAAGAGAAGCTACTGAAGATACAATAAATATATTAAGTAAATATAATTTAAAAGGTGTAATTCACTCTTTTTCTGGCTCACTAGAAACTGCTAACATATATATAAAAATGGGGTACTTATTAGGAATAAATGGTGTTATTACATTTAAAAATTCTAAACTTAAAGAAGTTATAAAACAAATTTCATTAGAGCACATAATTTTAGAAACTGACAGTCCATATTTAACTCCCGAACCATACCGTGGAAAGAAAAATGAACCAGCAAGAATTATTAATATAGCTAACTTTATTAGTAATTTAAAAAATATTGAACTAGATGAACTTGCAAGAATTACCAATGCTAATATTAAACGAATTTTTGACATTTAACTACAATTATGATATGATTAATTTACCAATGAGGTGAAGAATAATGTTAAGTAAAAGTAAATTTTACTTTAAAAATATAATAAAAATTAGTTTAATAATTATAGTAATTTTTTCAGTTAACGCATCAACTTCTAAAATTGAAACATACAATACTAATAAAAACATTAACAAAAGTATTGATTTAGGAGCAATGGCTATATACATAAATAATGAAGAAGAAAAAAAAGCTAATGAAGAAGCATTACAAACATATTTATGGGGTTCTTTAGATAGCTATACGGGAAGTTTAACAGGATATGGAGCAAATTGTGCTTTATGCACAGGGAAGCTAGCATGCACAGGCGTCGATGTAAGTGATGGAACAAATACTTATAATGATAAAACATACGGTATAGTTAATATTGTAGCTTCTAGCTCTAATTTACCTTGTGGAAGCATAATAAAATTTAGTAATAGCAAAATAAGCAATGAACCAATAGTTGCCATCGTTTTAGACCGTGGAGTACTAGGAAATAACATTGATTTACTAGTTCCAAGTGAAGAATACGCTTACAATTATATAGGCAGAAGCACTATAACATATGATGTATTAAGATTCGGATGGGAAAAATAAAAACCCATCTATTTTTAGAACGGAGTAATTATGAACATAAAAGCCAAAAAAAGTTTGGGACAAAATTTTTTACAAGATGAAAATATTTTAAAAAAGATAGCTAACTCTATTGACGTCAATCAAGATGACTTAATAATCGAAATAGGTCCTGGAACTGGAGCATTAACAAAATATTTGAAAGAAAAAAATAGTTATTTAGTTTGCTACGAAATAGATACACGCCTAAAAAATATATTATCAATTTACGAAGATAATAAAACCAAAATAATATTTAATGATTTTTTAAAAGCAAATATTAATGAAGATATTAAAGATATAAATTACAATAACATTTATATTATAGCAAATATACCCTATTATATAACCACCCCAATTATTAAACATATAATTAATATTCCCAAGTTAAAAAGCATGACACTTCTAGTTCAAAAAGAAGTTGGCAAACGTTTTACTGCTAAACCTAATACCAAAGCTTACAACTCATTAACAGTATACTTAAATTATTATTTTGATATTAACTATTTATTTGATGTAAGTAAATACTGTTTTAAACCCATACCCAAAGTAGAAAGTGCTGTTATAAATTTTAAACGAAAGATAAGCAATTATAATTTAAAAAATGAAGAAGTGTTTTTTAAGCTAGTAAATGATGCTTTTAAAATGAAAAGGAAAACTTTAAAAAATAATTTAAACAGCTATAATTGGGCAATAATAAAAGATTATTTAATTCAAAACAATTTTAGTGAATCAATTAGAGCAGAACAACTAAACTTAGAAAACTTTATAGATATAGCTAATCTCTTATAATATAACAAAATATATTTACCACATAATTTATAGTTAATAACATCAAGCCAACATTGGCTTTTTTCTTATGTCATAAATTTACAACAACAACCATAAACTTTAATGGTGAATCTTATGAAATTAAAAAGAGGTGACTTAGTAACAAGAAAAAGTTATAACAATGATACCATCTTTAAAATAATGAATATTAAAAATGACATATATTATTTAAAAGGAGTAGAAATAAGATTATATGCAGATAGCCCCCTAGAGGACTTAGTAAAATATTTAAATAAAGACACTCTAGACTTAACTGATGAAATTATTACTCCAACGCTTCCCGAGGAAAGAAACGAATACTTTTATTTACCAGCTAAAATTTTACACATAGATGGAGATAAAGAATATTTAGACAAATGTTTAGAATTTTATAAGAAAAAAGGTGTACTTGCTATTGGTAAAAAAATAAGTGAAGACCATATTTATGAGGCAATATTACCTTTATTAAAAGAATATAAACCAGATATCGTCGTAATTACAGGTCACGATGCCTATTATCGAAAAAAAGGTTCATCTACTGATTTAAAAAACTATAAAAATTCAGCAAGTTTTATTAAAGCAGTTAAAGTAGCTCGCAATTATGAATTTTCTCATGAAAAACTTGTTATTATAGCTGGTGCTTGTCAAAGTAATTACGAAGAATTAATTAAAGCTGGTGCCAACTTTGCATCAAGTCCTAAAAGAATAAATATCCACGCCCTTGATCCCGCAATTATTGCCACTACCCTAGCTTTAACAGAAAGAAGTAAAGAAATAAATATTATAAACTTACTTAGTAAAACAAAATATGGTCATGATGGTATAGGAGGACTCAAAAGTAATGGTTTAATGTATGTAGGATACCCAAGATAAGGAGAATAGAAATGAATATTAATATAATTAAAGAAGAAATAGCTCAAAAAATAAATTCTTATGTAGAAATAAAAGTTTATGGAATGCGAGGTAAAACTAACATATATCGAGGTAAAATACATAATATTTATCCTAATTTATTTACCATAATTGAAAACAACCAAGAGAAAAGTTTTACTTATCGTGACATAATTACTGGCGACATAAAAATAAAATATATCTAAAACACTTGCAAGATATGTAATTTTGCTATAAAATATAATTAAGTTGAAAAACTTAGGAAGGAAGAATAAATTATGCAAATTACATCAGTAAACGTTCGTAAAATCGAAAAAGATGGCTCTAGAATGAAAGGAATAGCTTCAGTGCTATTAGATGATTCTTTTGCTATTCACGACATAAGAATAATCGAAGGAGATAATGGACTATTTATAGCTATGCCTAGTAGAAAAACGGCTACTGGTGGATATAGAGATATAGCTCATCCAATTAATCCAGATGTACGTAAAATGTTTGAAGATGCAATCATAAAAGCATATAATGAAGCTGAATAAACTTGGATAACCAAGTTTTTTTCATATAATTAATTTTAATTCATAAACTTTAACAAAAGGAGAATAGCATGGAAAATACAAATATAATAGAATTTGGATCACATGAATTAAAATTAATAGATCGCAAAGAAATAGCTTTAACAGGCATTAAAAAAATAACTAGTTTTGACAGTGAAGAATTTTTATTAGAAAGTAACATGGGAATAATTTTAATTAAGGGAAAAAATCTAGAAATAATGAAATTAGATACACATGATGGAAATGTAAAAATTAAAGGTAAAATAAATAGCATTAATTACTTGGATAATAAAGAAAAAGCCAAAGAAGAAAGCATTATTTCTAAACTATTTAAATAATGAATGCCAAAACTCAATTAACAATACTAATAATTTCTTTTATATTTGGCTTTTTTTCATTTTATTTATTTAAATTAAATAATATCTTAATAAAAAATAAAAAGAAAATATATCAAAGTTTAATTACTATGCTCTTTATGTATAATATTGTTTTAATTTATATAATTATAATTTTTTATACCAACCATGGCAAATTTCACTTATATTTTTTCATAATGATAACCTTAGGTATTTATACAAATTATAAATTACATAAAAAAATGTTAAATAACAAAAAATATAACTCATTTATTGAAAAAATAAAAAAGAAATGCTATACTAATAATAATAGAGGTGATAAAAATTAAACATAAAGTAACTAAAAAAGAAAAACGTCGACTAACTATTTTTATTTTATCATTCATCTTTATAATAGGTTTTACATGTATCAACATTTTTCCCGACTGGCTAAAAATAATGAAAAATAAACAAGAAATTGCTCTTTTAGAAAGTTCTTATGAAAATCTATTGGATACAGAAAAAGCCCTAAAAGCCGAAGTACAAAAACTAGAAAATCCCGAATACGTAGAAAGATACGCCAAAGAAAAATTTTTATATACTAAAGAAGGAGAAATTATTATAAGAAAAACAGATAGCAACTAATGATATCTGTTTTTTATTGGCGATTTACAAAAAATTTATCAATGCTAACATCTAAAATTTGCGAAATATTCCATAAAACCGGGATACTAATTCCTTGAATTTTTCCTGTTTCTAAAGAACCAATTAAACCAGTAGAAACTTTACATAAATGAGCCATTTTAGCTTGACTAATTCTATTATTGGGATTATTTAAATTATATAAACCTCTATAGTATCTTACATTAGCACCAATAATTTTAAAAATATCGCCTCTAGTTTCTTTAATATATAACATAAGATCTCCTTTCCTATCTTACATTATATATAACAAAATTATATCCGATATAATTGTAACATATTTTTATCATAGATTTCAATTAATGATAAGCTATTTGCGAAATTTTACACAATATGATAATATATATCTAAAAGAAAGGAATAACACATGAAAAAAATTAATAATTCTATTTTAAAAAAAGGAATAAAAAAAATTAACAAATACTTTTATATAGGCATATTTTTAGTAATTTTAAGCAGTACTATAGCGATAATAAATTTCAATATAAATAATAAAACAAAATATACTTATTTAAATGATATAATTGAAAATAAAAATAACCAAGAAAACGTAAACGCTTACTTAAATGTTACTGATAAACCTTACTCCTTTGCCAAATATGACGATGAAGAAAACTATGCTTTTTATATTATATTTGATAATAGGTACTTTTATATAGCATACTTAGATAATTTTGTTTATGAGAAATTAAATGTCGAAAATTTAGAATCTAATCCAATAAAAATATATGGAACGACTACAACTATACCTAATGATGTCAAACAAATAGCTATTGAGGTATATAACGAAGGGTTAGATGAAGAAAACAAGATAGATATAGCAGATTTCAATAATTATTTTGGTGGTGTCTACTTAAATAATGTAACTTTATTAAAAACAAACATTACTTTATATCTTTTAAGCCTAAGCCTTTTAATAATTTCCCTAATTATTATTATAATTTTCTTAATAAAAAAACATCATATAAATGTCATTATTAAAAACATAAGTAAAGAAGAACTAGAAAAAATTGAGTCAAATATAGATGATGAAAGAACTTTAAAATATAATAAACAAAATTTAATTCTTACGCCAAACTATATAATAAGTTTTAAAAATGGTCTAAAAATTTTTAAATACGAAGATTTAATATGGATATATGAAAATAGCATTAAACAATACAGAATAACTACTATCATAAATATATTTATTGTTAATAACCTCGGTCAAACAATAAACATTGCTAAATTAGATGTCATAACCAAAAAAGGAAAAAATATAGCCAAAGAAATTATAGATAATATTAGTACGAAAAACCCTAAAATGTTAATTGGCTTTAGCAAAAAAAATCAAACCGAAATAAATAATATTTTAAAAAAAAATAACTAAGGCTATTTTTTTTTTATAAACATATAATTTAATATGAAAAAAAAATTAAAATTTATTAGCTTAATCATTCTTTTGCTATCAGCTTTATTTATTAACTCTAAAGTTTCAGCGCTTATGCCCTTAAGTGGGAAAATAATTGTTATTGATCCAGGTCATGGAGGAAAAGATCCAGGTACTACAAACGGAAACATTTACGAAAAAGATATAAATCTAGCCATAAGTAAAGCTCTAGAAATTGAATTATCTAAAGTAGGTGCTACTATTATTTTAACTAGAGAGGATGACTATGATTTATCAACTCCAAACGCTAGATGGCGTAAAAAAAGTGACTTTGATAATCGCATCAAACTTATAAATTCGAGTAAAGCAAATCTATATTTATCAATTCACTTAAATTATTTATCTGACAAATCTTATTATGGCCCGCAAGTTTTTTATAATAAAGAAGAAAATAAAAAATTAGCAAATGCTATACAAGAAACTTTAAATAACAGCTTAAATACTAATCGGTCTATAAAAGAAATACCATCTAAAACATATATGTATAATAAACTAAATATTCCTGGCGTATTAATAGAATGTGGATTTTTATCTAATTACAATGAATTAAATAATTTAATAAAAGCTGATTATCAACAAAAAATAGCATCATTAATTAAAGATGCCATAATAAAATATTTTAATTAGCAAAGTATTTCATAATTACTTTCCTATTTTCATTTACACCTGTCCCATATCCCAAATTGCCTATTTCTTTTAAAACTTTTTTTAATGTTTGATTATCTTTATCTAAAGTTTCATTAATTAACATAATTAGTTTTTTAGCTTTAACTAAAGATAGATCATATAAATCATAAAAAGAATAATGATAGTTCATTTTTTTATCAACAGGATAATACCATTTTTTATGTTCCAAATTTAAAACTGATTTATCTAATTTTTTCACTCTATAATTTAAATGCTGCAATTTTAAAGACTTTATTATATTTAATTTATCAAACAATTTTAAAACAAGCTTATTAAACCCAAATCGTGAACCCATAAAAAATTTATAGCAAAATTTAAAATTATGATAACTTTTTACATATATTTTTTTACCATTATTAACATTAAATGTACTTAAAAAAGCATAATTTATTGTATTTAACAAAATTTTACTAAATTCTATCCTAGGAAATACTTCATCAGATACTTTTTGTTTATACATTAAAACATTATTTCGTTCATAATAAAGCAAATTATCTATCATTGATTCTATATAATCGTGTCTTCCCCTATATTTATATGTTTTTTTACTATTTACATCATATTTACCACTATAATAATAGACAAAAGGATGAATAGTACTATCTAAAACATAATGACATATAGAACCATATAAATATGCTAAAACATCACTATCATCAAACAAATTATTATTTCTTATATATTTAATTATATTAGCAAAATACAAATTAGCATTTTCATTATGCATTATAGACCCTAACTTAGTTTTATAAAAAAATAATGCATCAAAACTTTTACCAAATAAATTAAAAACATTTAAATTAATTTTATTTTGTATATCTTTATCTAAAGATTTATAAACGTCATTAGTAAAAATATGATGAGTATATGTAGCTGGCATAAAATATCCCCTCAACTAATTGTACTAAATTTCTAGTGAAAAGTCTATGAAGTTGATATATTTCACTTCACAAAAAAGTACAAAGCAAGAAAATATGTAACTATCTCACCTGAAACATATTTTCTTGCTTTGTACAGGTATTATTATAACCAATATTTAAAAATAAGCAAGACCTTTGTTTCTAGCTGCGATAAAAAGAAGGTTTTTTATATGGCAAACGACTTGCAAAAAGTAAAAGATTTACTTAGGCCACGTGGATGTAGTGAGAGAACTATTAATAACTACCTTAGCTGTCTTAATAGGATCAAACAATATTTTAAGGGAAAAGGTTTAAAAGAATTAAAAGAAGAAGATATCTTGGATTACTTAAAAATTAATTCATTAATTTGGATTTCGCTGCTGAATCTGTCAATATTAATAGAGCTGCTATTAAATATTATTATTTAGTTAATTTTAATTGTAAATATATTAAATCCGGCCAAGATATATGGGAACTTAGAATTTTATTAGAACACTCTTCAATTAATAGTACTATGGTTTATTTGCGTATGGCAAAAAATTTTTGCTTGTACAAAAACTTTCATAACTTGCTATACATTATAACATCCGGCAGACGTTGTCCGCAACCTAACAATTAAATTTCTAAAATAAAAAGCAAACCTCCTCTTGAAATAGTTTGCCAAAACAGTATAAT
>CASEOP010000042.1 GCA_949289505.1 uncultured Mycoplasmatota bacterium | reverse complement strand
TTTTCATATAAACGAAAAAATCAATCATTTCTGATTGATTCCTATATCAAAAGTTCGAATAGTTCGAACAGATTTCCCAATGGTGCTGAATGACTGAATTGAACAGTCCTCTGATGCTTACCATGCATCCGTTTTACCACTAAACTAAATCAGCATACTAGAATTATAACAAATATATGGTTTTAGTGCAATAATTATGCTATAATTTTAAAGAAAGTTGGTGTAATAAATGAACATACCAAAACATGTAGCAATTATTATGGACGGTAATGGTAGATGGGCAACCAAAAGGGGATTAAACCGTAGTATGGGACATTTAGAAGGAAGCAAAACTTTAGAAAAAATAGCTGTTCATGCCATAGACATGGGGGTGAAAGTATTAAGTGTTTATGCCTTTTCTACTGATAATTTTAAAAGAAGTGAAGAAGAAGTTAATTATTTAATGAATTTATTTATAAAAATGTTTAAAACTAAGCTTGAAAAGTTAAATAAAAAAGGAATTAAAGTTATTATATCAGGAAGAAAAAACAATTTAAGAGCAGATGTAATTGAGGCAATAAATAATATAGAAGAGAAAACAAAAGATAATAAAAATGGCATTTTAAATATATGCCTAAATTATGGTGGTCAAGAAGAAATAATTGATGGTGCCATAAAACTTGCTCAAGATATAAATAATGGTTTAGATATTACTAATTTTAAAAGAGCAGATTTTTATAAATATATGTATCACGAATTACCACCAATTGATTTATTAATAAGAACCGGTGGGGAACTTAGAGTTAGTAATTTTATGCTTTATGAAATGAGTTATGCTGAATTTTATTTTACTAATACCTTTTTTCCTGACTTTGATAAATCAGAATTTAATAAAGCATTATTTATATATGATGATAGAAACAGACGATTTGGTGGCTTAGATGCGGAAAATATTTAATTTTTTAGACCACCATCGAATTCTTTTAATCTTATTAATTCTTATATTTATAATCATAATATTTTTTAGTTTTAACACCTACTTATTTTTTCATCATCGCTTTAAAGCTTTAGAATGCACTAAAGATATTGATGAAACTTATTGTTATCATGAAGATATTAAAATATTAGTTAATCCAAAAAAAGCTAAAGAAACTTTTTTTAAAAAATATGATAAAGTAATTCGGGAATTAAAAAATAGATACAATCTAGATGAATTTAATAATTATACAGCATATTATTATTTATCAGTCTCCCAACTTCATTATGAAGTTAATAGTGAATATAAAATACTAGAAACTTTTTTTGAAAGTTATGTAAATACTTATAATATAAAAACTTTTTATTATAAAAATACTTTATATTTTGATATATTTTACCATTATAAAATCAATTAATATCTTTTCCTTTTTTAAGAATTGTAGTATAATACTTTTAGTTTGTGAAGGGAAGACTTAAAATGAAATTTAAAATATCACCTAAAGACTTTTTAATTTTTTGTTTATATTGTTTATTACTATTGTATTTATGTGCAATAGCTGTTTTAAATTTTTCTTCTTTTATTAATGAAGGAGAATTTTATGGTTTACTTCCTTTTAAAGCTTTTACAAGTGATTATATAGCTATAACGTTATTTATGTTTGTTGTAGCCTTAATTCTTATTTTTACTAGTGTATCATCTTATATTTTTAATAAAGAAAAGGGCAAAGGATTTGGCATAAAAATTGGTGAAAAACAAGAAAGTGGCTATGCAAGATGGTCAACGGAAAAAGAAATAAAAAATGATACTAATATAGCCAAAGTTGACCCTAAAGCTGACACTTTAAATGCTGCTGGAATACCTCTAATTAATAATGGTAAAGAAATATGGGTTGATAATGGCGAATATCACAATTTAGTAATAGGATCTACTGGTTCAGGTAAAACTCAAACAATAGTAAAACCAATGGTTAATTTACTAGCTAAAAAAGGCGAATCAATGATTATAACTGACCCTAAAGGTGAAATTTATAAATATGCAGCTTCAGCCCTAAAAGATAGGGGATATAAAATAATTGTACTAAATTTTAGGGAACCTAATCATGGTAATGCCTGGAATCCTCTTACATTGCCTTATAGATATTACAAAGAAGGAAATCCGGATAAATCAACTGAGTTATTAGATGACGTAGCTTTAAATATTTTATATGACCAAACCAAAAAAAGTAGTGATAGCGACTTTTGGGAAAAGAGTGCAGCTGATTATTTTTCCGGTCTAGCTTTAGGTTTATTTTATGATGCTAAAGAAAAAGAAGTAAATTTAAATAGTATCAATTATATGTCGAGTATTGGTGAAGAAAGATATGCTACTAGTAATTACATCAAAGAATATTTTAATTTAAAAGGACCAGAATCAAGTCCATACATTTTTGCTTCTAATACGATTAATGCTCCTAATGAAACTAAAGGTGGAATTTTATCTACTTTTAGACAAAAGATAAGATTATTCTCTTCTAGAGAATCATTAAGTGAAATGCTTGCTTATAGTGATTTTAATATGCAAGATATAGGTCGTGAGAAAACTGCAGTCTTTATGATTATTCATGATGAGAAAAAAACATATCATTCATTAATGACTATTTTTATTAAACAATGTTATGAAACGCTTATCGATGTTGCTCAAGAAAGTGGCGGCAAATTACCATTTAGAACAAACTTTATATTAGATGAATTTGCTAATATGCCACCCCTTAAAGATGTAGATTCAATGGTTAGTGCAGCTCGTTCAAGAGATATTAGATTTACTTTTATTATTCAAAATTTTGCCCAATTAAATGATGTATATGGTAAAGAAGTAGCCGAAATTATTAAAGGAAACTGTGGTAATTTAGTTTACTTAATATCAACTGAACTAGCTGCTTTAGAAGAAATATCAAAAATGTGTGGCGAAGTAAAATCAAAAGAAAAAGATAAAACGGCTTCAACTCCACTTGTTACCGTATCAGATTTACAAAAGTTAAAATTATTCCAAGCTATAATTATTCGCTTGCGAATGAACCCTTTTAAAACAAAGCTAGAGCCTGATTTTAAAATGGATTGGGGAATAAAAAGAGAAGAAGCTGCTTATCCAAATAGAGAAATAAAGAAAATAGAATTATTTGATTTAAAAAAGTATGTTACTGAAGAAAAAAGAAAACAAATGATGAATAATCTTGAACAAAATAATACTCAAGTTAGTCCATTTAGTAATAATTTTGGTAACCCATTTACCAATAATATGATGAATCCCTTTAATCCTTCTCCAATAAATAATAACCCATCTCCTCTAAATAGTAATATGCCTATAAACAATAACTCAAGCTCTAATCTTTTTAATAGCAATCCTATGTTTAATAAGCCTATGAACAGTTTAACTGATATGGATATAGATGC
>CASEOP010000041.1 GCA_949289505.1 uncultured Mycoplasmatota bacterium | reverse complement strand
TGAGAATTGGTGTTTCCATTACTATGAGAATATTAGCTAACCAACTAATTAACAATGTATAAGCTCAAAATGTCTATTACTTTGAGACTATATTTACTGGCTTTATCAGTTTCCATTACTTTGAGAAGTCACCTTGTACGTATATAAATACTTTTTATTATGTGCTATAATAAATGAGGAGGAGTTATGAAAAAAGATGAATTAGATGTTATTTATAAAAACAATCCTTTATTATTTCAATATTTAAATGAATACTTAAATACTGAATATAATACGAGTATAAATACGAGATTATCGTATAGTTCTGATTTGTATTTATTAGCAAAATATTACTATGGGCAAAATATTTTAAATTTAAGTAAAGAAGATATTCAGGAATATTTGCGTAAACAAAATAAAAGCAGTAAAACTAAAGCAAGATATATAACTTCAATTAATAATTTTTATGCATTTGCGATGGAAAAGGGTTGGCTTAAAAAAAATCCGGTTGAAGATATTAAAATGCCTAAAATTGAAAAAAAATTACCTAATTATTTGACGGTAGAAGAAATTGATAACCTTTTAAATATTACTCCTAGTAGTGCTTACGATTTGAGAAATAAAGCTATGCTTGAAGTTTTGTATGCAACTGGTATTAGAATTAGTGAATTGTGCAATTTAACGATGAGTAATTTGTTTTTAGATGATGGCCTGATAAAAGTTTTAGGGAAGGGGAGTAAAGAGAGAATAATACCTATTAATGATGTAGCAATTAATGCTTTAAGTTCTTATTTAAAATTTTCTAGGGGTCAGTTGTTAAGTTTAAAGACGAGTGAATTTGTTTTTATTAGTAGTAGGGGCACAAAAATAACGAGACAAGCTTTTTTTAAATACATAAAACAATTGTGTTATAAAAAAGGAATTAAGAAAAATATAAGCCCTCATATTTTAAGACATTCTTTTGCAACTCATTTGCTTAATAATGGGGCTGATCTTAGAATAGTGCAAGAATTACTTGGCCATAGTGATATTTCTACAACCCAAATTTATACACACTTATCTAAAGAAAAAATATTAGAAGAATATAATAAGCATCCTTTATTCAATGAAAAAAGCCACCATTAAGTCGTGGCTCTTTAAATTAATTAGTTTCTCTATTTGTTCTAGAACTCTTTTCACTTTTAGAGTTTTTTGATTCACTTCTAGAATTTCTACAATTTTTGCTATTTCTAGAGCATTTATTTTCTTTATTATTTTTCATTCTTTTACCTCCCACTATTATTATGGATTAATTAAAATCTTTAATTCATATAATTTAGTGGTGATTATATGGAAATAATTGGTGCATTGTTGGTATCAACTATTGCAGGATTATCAACTATTCTAGGCTCTTTAGTAGTATTTTTAAAATTTAAAGATAAACATATTAATAAATTTATAACTTTATCTCTTGCTTTTTCATTATCAATAATGCTTGGCATAAGTATAACTGATTTAATACCAGAATCAACAACTATTTTATTATTAAAATTTGGCATTTCTAGAGGAATAATATATTCATTAATATCATTTATAATTGGCGTTATTATAATTAAATATTTGCATAAATTAATGAATAATATGGCTAAAAACAATGATTTATATAAATTGGGTATATTAAATATGATAGCCTTAATTCTTCATAATTTTCCTGAGGGAATCGCAACATTTATGAGTTCCTATAAAGATATAGCATTAGGTTTAAAACTTGGATTAGCTATAACTTTTCATAATATACCTGAAGGAATATGTATTGCTGTACCAATTTATTATGCAACCAAATCTAAGAGAAAGGCTATATATAAAACTTTTTTATCTGGTATTGCCGAACCAATGGGTGCCTTAATTGCTTATATATTTTTGAGTAAATACATAACTGATAGTTTAATTAGCATTATCTTATTATTAGTAGCGGGCATAATGATTTCTTTAGCTATTGAAGTAATTTATCCTAAAGCTGAAAAATATCATTTAAAAAAATATTTATATTTAGGGTTAATATTAGGATTATCATTGATTTTGTTTAATTATTTTTTTCTATAGCTTTAGTTATTCGATTTAAAACATAATCTTTATCATTAGGATAATGGGTGTAAAAAGTTAAAAGTTTGATATTACAAGATTCAAGTATTTTTTTTACTTTTAAATCTCGATTATGTCTTTTTACATTGTTATGCGTCTTATCATTTAATTCAATTAATAAAAGCAAATTAAAATTATTATCAAATATAGCATAATCTATATTTCGGAACAATTCATTACAAAAACCTTTTTCTTTTTTTTCAATTATTGAAGCTAAATTTACTTGTGGTATTATAATATAATTATTTGTTAATGGTAAGAATTTTAAATAAAATTTATATTCAGTATCTGTCATAAATTTCTTTCTTGTATAAATATATTTTGGTTTTAAAAGAGTGGGGGAGTAGTTTTTATCAAATAAATAGTATTTTAAAAACATTAAAATACTCAATATAATTATACATATCAAAAAGCCTAAATAATTCAATTTAAGTAAAAAAACAATGTTATTAAAATAATTATGTTATAAATAAATTTCCAAATTTCTTTTTTCATATCAAAACATCAAACTCCTTAATTAGTAATTATTATTATATTATAATTATTATTATTTTTCGAGGTTAAGTTAACATAATATATATTTAGCGAACTATGATTTTTGAGTAAATCTAGTTAAGTAATGCTTTAATAATGCATGTTAATAAACGCTAATGTTTTACTTTATATTTTCTTGTTTATTTGTTTCATTGGTGTTTGCTAGAGAATAAAATATTAAATTAAATTTAACTTGACAAATTTTTAGAAACTTTTTTTTTGATTTTGATGATTATTATAACCTTATTTTAATATATATAATAAGGTTATAAAAAAAGAACTAAAATTTAGTTCTTAGGATTTGAGTTGACTTTTATACCAATAATGATTTCCATTTTTATCTTGTTTATATGTATGTTCATATATAGCACCATATTTCATTACAAATTCAGAATCAATAGTGATATCATCATTTTTTGCTAACTCATTAGAGCAAGCGGTAATTTCTTCATCGTTGTTATTTGATTGGTAACATTTGTTATTTGATACTCTTAAATAGTAATCGGTGATGGTTATATCATCATTCCTTTTTAATATAGCTTTATTTAAAAGTCGATAAATTGAAGATTCAGCTGTTAAAGAATACATGTAAGTCTCTCCTTCACCACAATAAAAATTATCATTTTCTAAATAACATGCTTTATTTTCACTAATGTAAAATGATTTTTCTTCTGGTAAATTTTTACCATACACTTTTTGATAAATATTTTCTAAATCTTTTTTAGCTATAGTTTGATACGCGCATTCTTCCCCTTCTTCAGTAATTAAACGTATCCCCTCACCTATTTCACAAATATTTACATTTTCTTTACTTGTTGTTGTTACATTAGCTTTTAAATTACTTATTTTGTTATTATCTAAAGCATAATAAGCTATACACATCTTATTTTCATTTGATAAATCTTCATAGGAAGTTGTTTCTTTGGAATATTGGTTTAAGCCACCACAATGATATATATCAATTTCACCTAAATATGAATATAGTTTAGTTACTTCTTCACTTTTTAAGTCTAATTGTTTGTCATTAATAAAAAAGGCTAGTAAAATTACTATAAATAGTACAGCTAGGCCAACAATAATAAGTACTACATTTTTTTTCATTATACTTTTCTCGTTTCTATTTCTGCTATTTTTTCTAACACTTCAGCGGCGTTAGCTTCGGTCATTTGATCATAGCCTAATTCTCTTAAAGCTTGAATTTTAATTGTATTTAGTTGTTGAGTTCTACTTAACTTTTCTTCATTTTTCTGCTCAATTTCTTGAACAAAACGTTTATGGCTTTCTTTTAATTTGCTTCTACTAGCACCACCATTATTATATAATGTTAAGGCTGAATATAAAATCCCTTCAAATATAAACTGTTTATCTTCATTAAATACGTATTCATCTGGTTTAATAAAGCCTGTTGTTTTTGACATATATCCTAAAATATATTTAATTTCAGGTACATTATCTAAAGATTGTAACACATGATATAAATAACTAATAACATGGTAATTTTCTTCTTTTTTAGATGTCTCTAATAATTTTTCTTTTAAAAGGTAATTAATATCAGCAAGAAGAGTTTGGCTTTCTTTATCTAAGCCCTTCATATCAAAATAGTTATCTATATCACTTGTATTTTTAACTCCTTGATTTAATCTATTTTCAACAGCCATTAAGTAGTCAGTTGTTATTTTAATATTTTCAATGGCTTTTTCTGTACCATCTTCAATATCTAAAAGTTTTAATAGTAAAATTTTCTTTTCCTTAGGCCATTTATTTAAATCTTCCAATTCTAAATAGTTGTAAACCATTTGTCTTGAAACATTTAAATATTTAGCAAGTCTAACTTTAGATATTCCTAATTCTTGTAATAATTCATTTAAACTATTCATTTATATTCTCCTTTTTACTTTACAAATCAATTATAAATTACTTAACACTTATATGTCAAGTAATAGTTAAGATAAATACCATAGCTTTTCCTTATTTTTATATACTTCTTTGATAAAACCACAGCCTAGGCATTTGTCGTTATCATAAAAAACACACGCTTGACCTGGGGTTACACTTTTAGCTAAGTCTGGATATTTAAGCCTTATTTCCTTGTTATTAAGAATTTCGGCGTATGCTTTTATGTCTTCTCCACGGTAACGAAATTTAACTGTAATATTTTTAGGAATTTCTTCTAAAATGTTAATATTATCTAACAAGCATTCGTCACTATATAAATATTCGCTATCACCAAAAGCAACATATAATATATTTTTTTCGACATTTTTTCCGCAAACATAATGCCTTTTACTATTCCCACTTATACCAACATTTCTTCTTTGGCCAATAGTATAATTCATAAGACCTGTGTGCGTACCAATAATTTCATTTGTTTCAACATTTATAATATTACCAGGATTTGGCCTTAGATAGTTTTTTATAAATTCTTGATAATGCCTTTCACCAATAAAACATATGCCGGTTGAATCTTTTTTTTTGGCTACATTTAAGCCAATTTCTAAAGCTATTTGACGTACTTCAGGTTTAGTATAGTCTCCTAGAGGGAATAATACATTTTCTAATTGATTTTTATTTATGTCTGCTAAAAAGTAGCTTTGATCTTTATTTTTATCATGTGCTTTATACAATGTTTTATTAATAATTTTAGCATAATGTCCAGTTGCAATATAATCAGCTCCTAATTTTTGAGCTTCCTTTTTAAATAAATCAAATTTAATAAATTTGTTGCAAAGCATGTCGGGATTTGGAGTTCTACCTTTTTTTAACTCTTCTAAAAAATAAGTAAAAACATAATCCCAATATTCTTTAATAAAGTCTACTCTATGAAGGGGTATATTCATTATTTTGCATGCTTCTAATGCGTCATTATAATCTTGTTCTTGAGGACAAATGTTTTCATTTAGGGTTGGGTTGCCTAAGAAATCATTATTAAGGGCTGCATCCCAATTGCGCATAAAAAGTCCTTCTACTTGGTATCCTTCCTTTTTTAGTAAATAAGCGGCAACAGCTGAATCAACTCCACCACTTATTCCAACAATAACTTTCTTCATATACATCACAACTATATTTTATCAAATTTTTAACAAAAAGTCTAAACTAATAGTAAAAATTGGAGTTTTTAAGTTATTAATTAATAATAAATGTAAGCCAATTTAAAAGCTTATTTCCAAATATATATATAAATAAATCATAAATAAATATTATATAAATTAGCTTTT
>CASEOP010000040.1 GCA_949289505.1 uncultured Mycoplasmatota bacterium | reverse complement strand
TACGAGTAGAACCTTGAGCTTTAACGTGAGCAAATAATTGGATATTTAACTTCATAAAATTCATGGTCTAATCCTCCTTTATTATTTGAATATTTTTTTTATAAGTTTCTGCTAATTCTTCTAGCATTTGAATCATATTTTCTAATATTAATAAGACATTTTTATTATTACAAACTATATCAATCGCAAGTAAATCCTTTTGCTCTTTATAAACTAAAGAATTTTTATCAAGTTTTAAACAAGCATTTACACTTGTAATTACAATACTTGATACTGCTGCACATACAATATCTTTACCATAATCATCATACATAGCATGCCCTGTAATAATAATTTTATTATTATTAACATATACTTTAATCATTATTTATTTATTTTTTTAACAACTAATTTTGTATATGGTTGTCTATGACCTTGAGTTTTACGATATTTTTTCTTAGGTCTATATTTGAAAACTTTAATCTTTTTTTGTTTTCCATGTTTTTCAACTAAGCAAACAACGCTTGCACCTTCGACATATGGTGTTCCAACATTTCCATCTACAGCTAAAACACTAGTAAATGTTACTTCACTTCCAGCTTCATTAGGTAATTTTTCAACATAGATTACATCATTTTCAGCAACATAATATTGTTTGCCACCTGTTACAAATACAGCTTTCATATTCATTCCTCCTTACTATTAAGACGCACCTTTATGGTAGTATAACTTTTATGACCATTTCAGAGTGGTTTTTTACGAATATATTAAGCTACTCGCATGAATAATTTTAGCAAATGTTTAAGCTTTTGTCAAATAAATTTGCGTTACTTCCTCTCAATTTTAACTTCTTTTTCTTGAAACAAACTAGCAAAATAATCTCTATTTTTTCTTATAGTTTCGTAATCACCTTTTTGATAAAGCGCTATTAAATTATCCATAATTTCTTTTTCAGTTTCTTTTCTTGTCCCATTTAATTGTTTCATAAAACTAATAACAAACTCTTTATTATTACATTGCTTAATAAAATTTAACAATTCTTCCATATGCTTAAACATGTATTTGCTTAAATTACTATTAACTTGATTATTAACTTTAACAAACATAATTATTTCTACCAACGCTTGATAATCTCTCAAAGTTTTTAGCTTATTAATTAATATATTATACAAATCATCACTAATATTTTGCGCATATAAAATAAATTTAATATAATAATTTTTATCAATCCACAATAAAGCTTCCAACAATTTTTCTAAAGGTGAATCACAAACATAACTAGCAAAATAATAGATATATTCTCCATCTCCTGTTTCAACAATTGCATCGGCAAGTTTATCAACTGGTGCTTTAGATACATATTTAGCAAAATTACAAATATTTTTGGCATCCCTAGTTTTAATAACCTCTAAAGCTAAAACATTTACATACATCTCAAACTTTTTAGCTACTTCTATCATAAAATTAGCATCTTTTAAAGCAATAATTTTCTTAATAAGTCTATCAACATCAACACCACTAATAAATTTTGTATAATTACATAAAAGTTCTCCATTCTTTAATTCAAGTAAAGCATCTTCAATAATATCAAATGACAAAATTTGTTGTTTAACTAAAAAATTCATAAAAGCACCATTATCACGTTTCATATCTAAAATCAAATGCCCTATAATGTAAGTCATAATATCGCCTCGCAATAACATATTATAAATATTTCTCTCAACAAAGTAAATATTTTTATTTATATACCTAAAATAAAATTTTTTACGTTTCCAAATTGTCCTTTTTCTACACATATTACGCATGCCTAAATTATAATGTGCTAATTTATTAATAAAGGCAAATTTCTTAAAATACTTTCTTCATATAAAGTTAATTTAAATTTTTGATTCTTTATTTTTATTAATTCTATAATTTGTTTATCATCTTGCCAATTTTCTAAAAATTTATCAAGTCCATAAGTCGAATTAATAAACATAATCATTTTATCACTCTCAGTTACAACATCTTTTAAAATTTCTAATATACTTTGATAATCACGTAATTCTAAAATTCTTTTAATTAACATATCATAAGGTACATCATAATTTAATTTTATATATTTATAAATAAAACTAGTATTACTTGTTTTTAAAAGCTCAATAACTACATCATCTAACTTTATTCCCCCCGTTAAAATCAGCATTTTTAATTTATTAAAATCATTTTTACTTACCAATTTTTCTATCATATTTATTAACCAATATAAAACTAAACAAAAGTAAAATATTTCTTTTTTAAAAGCTTTTTTTCACTAACATAAGTATCACCTTTTTTAAAATAATGATATGTATCTTTTTTTAATAAAGACAAATCTAACTTTTTCTCATTTTTAATTTTACTATAAGGAAAATCGCTTAAATATCTTTCTAACTGAAAGCGAAAATTTTGATACTTAAAATTTCTAAACTCATCAACAATCTTATAAATAAGAAAACTTACAATAAGATAATTATTTAACGAAAATAAATGATTATAAGTAATAAATCCTAAAACAAATATTACGTTTAAAAACATACTTAAATAAAAAGCTTTTTTAAAAGGCCAAATTAATTCTAAAAAACACCTTAACATTTTATAACCATCAAGTGGTATTATGGGTAATAAATTAAATATTAAAATTGTAGTATTATATGTTAAAAATAACTCATAAGTATTATTTCTTATAATTGCATAATTATATAAAAGATAAAATATTAAATACAAACCTAATTGAAAGATTATTCCAAAACCTGCTATAAAAAAATCATGACTTAGCTTAGTATTAATTTTTTTATCTATTTTTGTTACTCCCCCATAAGGATATATATCCAAAGAAATTATTTTATAACCCAAAAACTTAATAATTAACACATGGCCCAATTCATGAAATACCACAATAAAATATATTAATATAATATTTTTAATTAAACCTGTAAATAAAAAAGATAAAATAAGTAAATAAGTAGATATATGAATATTAAATAGTTTCTTTATACTCTTCATAACTAATAAAATCGCCATCTTTACATATTGTCAAATAAATATCATTATTATTACTAGTTCCAAGAATACTTCCTGCTTCTACATAATCATAAACTTTTATATCAGTATCGGTTAAATTAGAATACCATATATCTACGCCATCATTACCTTGAATAATAATTGTATTTCCTAAATCATCTTTTTCGCCAATAAATACTACTATTCCACTTGTAATAACATTTACTACTTCATTCATTCCAACTGTTAATTTTACTCCATTTTTAAAAGGCTCAATATTAGAATAAGTAACACTACCAAAAACAGTATCACTATCATTTTGTTCATTTGAAGTAATATCTACTTTCCCAAACAAATTACTATATAACTCATTAATTTTCATAAACTCTAAAGAATTTTCTAAAACATATTTTTGATACAATTTTTTATTATCTTCACTTAAATTAGTAAAAATAATACTACCTAAAACAAATACAATACTAATAAGTATTCTAGAAATTAAACCTTTAATATATTTTAAATTTTTAGGCAATACATTTTTAGGCGAAACATCTTCTAAACTAATATATTTTTCTCTTTTAAGTTTATTTTTACGTATAATTTCATCTATTTCATTCACAATTATCACCTAGATAATTTTATGAATGGTTTAATTATTTTATAACTTAACCCATAAAATATTACGTTAAATAAATAATTAAAAACTATAAATTTTAATAAATACAAAATACTATATCTTAATAATAATCCCATTATTATTATATAAATAAAATATACAATACTTATTAATAACAAATAATTTTTAAAATTAACCCTATATATTTTCAATAATTTAATCATAAAAAAAACTAAAATAAATATAAATGTATTTAAAAAATAAGTATTTAAAATTAGTATATCCATTACTAAAGGTATAATAATTAAATTAAAAAATCTATTTTTAGTATACATTAATATATTTATCAAAACAAAAAAAGTAGGTATATCACTAAAATAAGCTATCAAAAAATCAATTAGTAAAAAAATCATGACTTTAAATCCTCTATTCCCTTTATAATAGCAACATAATTAATATTTTGTAAATTACTAATACTATCAACCTCTATAATATATTCTAAACCTAGTTTATCTTCTTTAATATCTTTAACTTTTCCAATCAAAAAATTCTCAGGTATGTTAGTTAAACCAGAAGTATAAACTAAATCTCCTACATTTATTTTTTTATCAAGCTTAATATTTTTGACTATTATTTGTTTATCATCACTAGTTAAAATACCATATGAATCATTTATTTTAACTGATAATTGCATTAAAGAATTAGTTAACAATATAACTTCACAACTATTTTTATAAACATTATTTACTACCCCTATTACTCCTAATTCATTAACAACTAAATCTTGCTTTTTAACCCCATCATTACTCCCTTTACTAATAACTATTTTTTCATAAAAAGCATAAATATCCCTTAATATAATTTTACTATATATAATGTCATAATCACCAACATTAATATCTAATAATTGTTGCATTTTCTTATATTCATTTTGATAATATTTCACCTTATTATTGTTAACCATTGTAAAGAGTTTATCAGTATTATCAAAATATCCCCAAAAATAATTTTTACTTAAAAATAAACAGTATATAATTATTAAACTTATATAAAACCAGTTCTTTTTAAGCATAACCCTCACCATTATTATTATTAAATATTTTCTTTAAGATATTCATCAAATAAATTTAATATAGATTCATTAACATTTTCATAATAATCATAATTACTAGCCTTAAAAAGTAACTCTAAATCTTTAATATTATACAAAAAATCACTATTTACTTCCAACTTTCCTTGATAAAAAGAAATACCTAAATCATTATAATAACTACTCATAAGTTCTACGACTTCATCATCATAATAAATACCTATAACAACTTTATAAATATTTCCATCTTGATATATTAAACTATTTTTATAATTAGCTTTTTTCGTATTAGCTGTCTCTAAACTATTATAAGAACCAACATAAAAATAAGTAGCTTTTCTATTAATCGCAAGCGCTATAGGTTCTTTAAATTTAAATGAAATTAAAAATGCTATTCCCATACCTAAAACTAAAGCTATCAAAAAAATCTTAATATTTTGTTTCATATCCATCACTATTTATATTAAAACATATATTACCATTAAATTATGTCGAATTAACCAAAGAAAATAAAAGTTATTATAAAAGCTGCTATAATTCCCATTAAATCAGCAAACAAACCAACAGGAAGAGAATATTTTGTTTTCGTAACTTTTATACTACCAAAATACAAAGCTAAAACATATATAGTAGTATCAGTACATCCTTGCAAAGTACTAGCTAGCCTTCCAATGAAACTATCTGGACCAAAATTAATAAAAATATCATTCATAATAGCAAGTGATGCTGTACCTGAAATTGGCCTAAGTAAAGCCATGGGAAGTATATCAATAGGAATATTTGCTAAATCAAAAAGAGGTTTTAAAAAGCCTAATATTTCATCAATAAAATTACTATCTAAAAATATGTTTACAGCAAAAACCATAGCAATAATTGTTGGCGCTATATGAAATACCATAATAAGTCCTTCTTTAGCCCCCTCTAAAAAAGTATCATAAACATTAACTTTTTTTCTAACCCCATAAAAAATAACAAACAAAACAAAAAGAGGAACTATAATTTTACTTAATAAACTCATCTCCTATTCCTCCTTCTAATAAAATAATCTAACAATAAACCCGATAAACTAGATACTGTAGTAGCAAGTATACTTGTAATAATTATTTCGGTAGGATTTATACTACCTCGCATAATTCTAAGAGCAATAACTGTTGTCGGAATAATTGTAACTCCACCGGTATTTAGCACTAAAAACGTTATCATTGCCTCAGTTGCTTCACTCTTTCGAGGATTATCCTTTTGTAATTCATCCATAGCTTTTAAACCAAACGGAGTTGCTGCACTCCCAAGCCCCAGCATATTAGCTCCTATATTAGAAGCAATATAACCTAATGCTTTATGATTTCCTGGTAAACTTGGAAATAACTTACTTAATATTGGATTTAATAAACGAGCAAAAGAATTTAGTAATCCCGCTTTTTCTGCTATTTTCATAATACCCGTCCATAAAACAATTAAAGGCATCATTTCTAATATTAAATTAACGCCACTTTTACCATGTGTAAGTATTCCACTATTTATTACATCTATTTGTCCTGTAAAAAAAGAATAAATTATTGCAATAAATATTAACCCTGCCCATATAACATTTACCATGATTGAAACCACCTAAATATTTTAAACCAAAAACCCTCTTTTTTCTCTTGTTTCTTAACTTCCTCTTTTTTTATATAAATACTTTCCGTATGTAATAGTTCCTTTCCTAACATAACCTTAGCTTCCCCTATTTTTATACCATCATATATTTCATCATATTTATATAAAGTTATATTAATTTTCAAATCTTTTTTTTCCTCATCACTAACCAAAGCATAGTAATTATCTTTAATATAAAACTTCCCATTTTCATAATAATCATCATCAATTTGAAAATTATCTTTATCAAGCACTAAAACACTGTCATACTTATTAAAATAAGTTTCATATAAACTTTTATGATCATTAAAATCATTTCCATCATTTAAAGTAACAACCACTAAATTTTTATTATCCCGCGAAGCCGTTGTAACTAAGGTTCTTCTTGCCGCATCAGTATAACCTGTTTTTCCTCCCGTCGTATATTCATATAAAGAAAAAAGTTTATTTTTCCCTTCCCAATTATATGTCTTTAAACTACTAGTTGCAGTATAACTTTGAGTTCCAAATATTTTTCTAAAAGTTTCATTTTGCATAGCCACTTTAGTTAAAAGTGCCATGTCATAAGCTGTTGATACATTACCAACCCCATTTTGATCTAAGCCATTAGGATTAACAAAATTAGTATTATTCATACCTATAGTTTTAGCATATTCATTCATTAAATATACAAATGAATCTACACTACCTGCTACTGCTACTGCTATAGCTATAGCCGCATCATTTCCACTCCTAAGCATCAACCCATATAATAAATCTTTTAATCTTATTTCTTCTCCAACCTCTAAATAAACACTAGAACCATAGGCTGCTAAAATTTCTTCCCCCACAATAACTGTTTTATTTAAATCACTATAATTTATTGCTATTAAACAAGTCATAATTTTGGTTATACTAGCTATTAATTGCGGTTCATCTTTATTTAAATCATATAATACTCTCCCACTATTTAAGTCCATGACTATTGCTTTATCTGCACTTATAGCCCAAATTTTACTCGGAAATATAATAAAAATTATTAAAGCAATCACTATTCTTTTCATAGTATCACCTAATTAATTGTATGAACAAGCTTAAGTTTTTAGAAATTCAAATAAAAAATAAGTCATATTCATACCTATTAATTTTATTAATCTAAAAATAAATCATTCATTATATTCTTAATTTTATTTTTCCGCTTTTTAGTATCCTCTTTATCAATAATAATATTTACAACATCGCCCTCTTTAGCATCAGGCACTAATTCTTTCGCTAAATTAACAAACTTATTTTTATGTATTTCTACAACAGCATAATTTCCTTCAAATCTATCAATAATAACCTTCATCTTTTTTACCTTTCTGTTTCAACCTTAATATTATCACCATTACTAGTAATTAAAACATCACCATTTACATCAGTTCGATAAGTTTTAACCTTATAATCACCCAATAAATTTAAAACTTTATTATCAGGATGACCATAACTATTACCTTCTCCAACACTTATTATAGCATATTGAGGCTTTACTTTATCTAAAAATTCTTTATATGTACTTGTATCACTACCATGATGGCCTACCTTTAAGATATTAGCTTTAATATCACTTGTAATTTCCTCTAAACTATCCTTTTCCGCGTCTCCCGTATATAAAAATGATATATTACCATAAGTAATTTTAAGTACAATAGAAAAATTATTTAAGTTACTATAATCCTGTTTATTAGGAGCTACAATATCAATTTTTAAATTATCCTCATTTAATATTTCCACTCCCTTTTTACCAGTATTTATTTTTAATCCCTTATCTTTAATCGTTAACAACAAATTTTCATAAGTTTTACTTGTACTTACAGCTTTAGGCATATAAATTTCTCCTACTCGAAAAGTCTCAATTACATCAGCCATTCCCCCAATATGATCAGCATGAGGATGAGTTGCAACAACATAATCTATTTTATTACACCCTAAATCTTCAAGTAAACTTATTATTTTATCACTACTACTAGAAACCCCAGCATCTATTAACATAACTTCTCCATTAGGAAGTAAAACAACATTAGCATCAGCCTGCCCCACATCAAGAAAATAAGCCTTAATAATTTTATCACTAGCTTGAAAGCTTTCCTCTTTTATATCCTGCTTTTCATAAGTACAACCTACCATACTTATTAAAATAATAATAACTAAAAATAACTTCTTCACTTATCTACCACCTATTTTCATTATAAAAAAAACATAAAAAAAGAACAATATTAAACCATTATTCTTTACATTATTTTCTTTTCAATATTAAATCATCTTCTAAATGCAAACTTTCTAATTGTTCTTTACAAGTAATAAGCCATTTTCTTTTATCTTCTATATCAATATTTCTTTCATATAATTCATTAATTTTAATATATATTTTTTGTTTATCATCTTCTCCTAAATTTTTAAAATTATCAAGTTCAAAAATAGCCAGTACTTCCTGAAATAATCCTAGTCTAATCCATTTTTTAGCAACAATAAAAGATTTACGACTAATATTATATGATCTAGCACTCAATAAATTATAAACAAAATGATTCATTATATATCACCTAATAAAGTGTATGCTAAATCTAAACATTTATCTTCTTTTATAAATAGGAACTCTAACCAAACTATATGATTTAATATCATTTTCTTCATCAAGTATTTTCATCGCTTCCTCATGATAATTTTTACAAGCATCTTTAAAAGGCATTTCTTCATATACCATTTTATAATTTAAATGAAAAACTAATTCATTCAAATCATCAATTAGCATTTTATAAACTATATCAACCATCTCTTCTATATGATTACTAGAATTTATTTCTTCATCATTAACTAATTTTATTACAACATCTATATGTTTTGTTGTTGGTGCTTGAAATAATTTTAAAATAAGCCAAGAATAATCTTCTTCCTTACTCAGCAAATAAGAAATACTTAAAAGTAAAGAACTCTTATCTAAAAAAGTATTAATAAGGCCATTAACAATTACATCTATTAAATTTAGCTCTTTTAATTTTGAATTACATACAATTTTTTCATAAATATCAATATTAGGCCAAAAGTTTTTATTTTCTAAACATAAAGCAACTTCAACCCATAAATATTTCATAAATTCAGGATTATTTATTTGATAAATATTTTTCAAATCTAAATTACTTCTAAAGAAAAAAAGAGGATAAACACAAAATAAACAAACATATTCTCTAAACATTATATTTTCATTTCCTTGATTTAATAAAATAATAAAGTTATTCAAAATATCTTTCTTGTCCATAAAGTCTAAATCAATACGTTTTACAAGTAAATCAATTGATTTTAAAATTTGAGCTTTAGTATTATCATCTAATTTTTTATAATTCGTATTTGTCAATATTTCCAAAATTTCGTCTTTATTACTTATATTAGATTCTTTTAAAAATAAAGTTTCTAATCGGCCTAATTTCCTCAAATTAAATAATTTTTCCAACATAATACCACCCATTTAATTATATATTAAAGAAAACTTGAAGTAAATAAAAAAGAGGAATTAATCCTCATCATAATTATATACTCCATGTATTTTTTCTAACACTTCATCACTAGGTTGTTCAACATACCATTTGCCATCAGTCTTAGTTACATTAAAAACCACATTATAAGATATTGTATCATTAATGTTTTTCATTTGTTCAAGTTTATATTCCATATATAAATCATTATCATATTCTCCATCCGTTAAAAATTCATCTTGATGATTACTTAAATAATCACTTGCTTCTTTTTGAGCTTTATATAAATCATAAACCGTAATTTTAACTGTTACTTTTGCCGTATCTCCATCATAATCTTCATTTTCAATCGTATAAATTAAATCACTATATTGTCTTTTTAATACTTCTTTATATGTTGCTTTTCCCTTATCAGTTAAAGATTCATTTTCTACTAACTCATCAATATCACTTAAAACACTATTATCAAGCCCCTTATAATCATTTAAATAATTTTCAACTGCATCAGCAGCCTTATCATTACTACAAGAACAACCTACTACCATTACTAAACAAATAATTATTCCCAATATCTTTTTCATAGCATCACCATTCCTTAGTTATATTATGTTTCTAAAATTCTTTATTTATACTAAAAATTATAGTATAATATTTATAGGTGATAGAAAATGGATACATGGTTACAATACTTAATTATAGGCATTGTATTAATTATTATACTTTTAGTGGTCATAAAACTTACTAGAAGAGACTTTAGATTAGAAGCCAATAAATTAATAACATATTTAGGTGGAAAAGATAACATAGTTAGTGCTGAAGCTAACATGAGTAGATTTAAAGTAATCCTAAAAGATATTAGCATAGTTAACAAAGACGCTATTGAAAAACTAGGAGCCAAAGGAATAGTTGAAATAGATAATCAATTAAAAATAATATTTGGTCCTAATGCTAAAGAACTTAAAAGATACATTGATGATATTGTCTAACTAAATCAAATTTGATTTAGTTTTTTAAAGAAAAAAAACTCATAACAAGCTTTATTTTTATTTGGCTGCCCTAGTTGGATTCGAACCAACGGAATCTCGGGGTCAGAGCCCGCTGCCTTACCACTTGGCTATAGGGCAATAGAAAATTATACAAGCATAATATATGCTTTATATAATTGATTTTCTTTCTTATATATTGCTATTTCTTCATTTTCATACAAAAGAAGCAATATTTCTTCATTACTGATAATCTCAATATGATTTCCATTTTTTACTTTCTTATATTCTTGTTCATCTAAAATATATTCTTTAATATCAAGAACATCTTTTATTTTCAACAATTTATAATTATTTTGTTTAATATCATCTATACTATAAGCATCTTCAATTTTAAATTTTCCCTGTTTAATTCTAACTAAATTATTCATAGTTCCCAAAACATTTAAATCATTAGTAATATCTCTAATTAAACTACGTATATAAGTACCTTTTTCCACTAAACATCTAAAAGAAATAATATCTTTATAAAATGATAATAATTCTAGTTCATATATATGAACCTTTTTTATTGGTAATTTAACATCTTCATTATTTCTAGCATACTCATAAAGCTTTTTCCCCTTAACTTTAATAGCGCTATACTTAGGTACTTCCATTAAATATTCGCCTCTAAATTTAGCTAAACTTTTCAAAATATCAAGCTTACTTATCATACATTGCTTTTCTTCAATAATATTTCCTGTAATATCTAAAGTATCAGTTAAAACACCAAGTTTTATTTCAGCAATATATTCTTTATGCAAACTTGATAACAAATCAACTAACTTAGTATATTTACCAACGCATATTACTAATACACCAGTAGCTAGGGGATCAAGTGTACCTGTATGGCCAACTTTTTTAATTCCAAGGTTTTTACTCACAATATTAACAATATCTCTAGAAGTATATCCTTTAGGTTTATTTATAACTATTATGCCCGACATACTTCTCTACTTATAGAATGAAAATCTAATTGTTTAAACAAATCTATATAAATACCATCAAACTTACTTACATCATAATTTAACTCTTCTAAAGGATTAGATAAAACTTTATGTTGCTTAACTCTATTTAATAAATTAAACATAAGTGGCTTTAATAATTCATTATTTCTTAAATAGCCAATATCATCAATTAAAACATCATTACTCATAATTGAATTATATCCCAAAAAAAGAACAACATAACCAATAAAAAAGCCTTGAAAATATAGTTTATGAATCCGAAAATAATTAGCCTCTCTATAAAGTTTTAATGCATCTAGTTTATGAGGAAACATTTTTAAAATCAAATATTCCTCTGCATCATTAAATTTTTCCGTTTTAATTTTTAAAGTCCCAATTATATTATTCATCTTTTTTAATTTCCTCTATAATTTTTTCAATATTTAAAGCATAAGAAATAGAATCATCGTAAACAAACTCTAAAATAGGAGTATGACGCAAATTTAACTTTGAAGCTAATTCTTGTCTAATAAAAGAACTAGCTTCATTAACCTCTTTTACTAACACTTTTTTGTCCATGTCAGCTAAAGATGTAAAATATACTTTGGCATAACTTAAATCTTTTGAAACTTTACAAGCTGTAATGGTAATTGTTTTTAACAACTCATCTTTAGCTTCTTCAAATATAATTTCACTAATAACTCTAGCAACATCACTAGAAATTTTTTGAATCTTATGACTAGGCATTCTTAACCTCTACCATTTCATAACATTCTAAAATATCGCCAACTTTAATATCACTAAAATTATCTAAAGTTATCCCACACTCATATCCTTTTTTTACTTCTTTAACGCTATCTTTTCCTCTTTGCACACTAGATATTTGTCCATCATAAACAATAACACCATCTCTAACTAATCTAACTTTAGCATTATTTTTTACTACACCATTAGTCACATATGAACCAGCTATATTTCCAACTTTAGAAAATTTAAATATTTTTCTAATTTCCGCCGAACCAAGATTTTTTAAAACAAACTCTGGATCAAGCATTCCTTTCATTGCTAATTCTATTTCTTCAATACATTTATATATGATTGTATAAAGACGAATATCAACATTATAATCTTTAGCTATTTCTTTAGTTGTATTAGAAGGTACTACATTAAAGCCAATTATAATTGCATTAGAAGCATTAGCAAGCACTACATCACTTTCCGTAATTGTCCCAATATCAGAACGAATAACATTAATTTTAACACCTTCAACATTAATTTTCAAAAGACTATTTTTAACTGCTTCTTCTGACCCTCTAACATCAGCTTTTAATATTATATTTATCTCTTTTTGGCCACTATTAATTTTATTGAATAGATCATCTAAAGAAATTACATCTTTTTTATATTTATTTTCTTTGGCATTTAAAGCTCTTTTTTCTGCTACTTCATGGGCTTCTTTTTCAGTTTCAAAAGCCATAAATTTATCTCCAGCACTAGGATTTTCACTTAATCCCGTAATTTCAACCGGCATACCAGGACCAGCTTCAATTATAGCATCACCTAAATCGTTTTTCATCGTTCTAACTTTAGCATAAGTTGTTCCCACAACGATAGGATCTCCTATTCTTAAAGTACCATTCAAAATAAGTAAACTAGCTATTCCCCCAACATTTTTATCTTGACGTGACTCTATAACTGACCCTACAGCATATCTTTTTGGATTAGCCTTTAATTCTTTCATTTCGCTAATAGCCAAAATAGTTTCTAATAGCTTATCTACTCCTTCACCAGTTTGAGCCGAAATATTTATAAAAGGAATATTACCTCCCCATTCTTCAGGAGTTATATTTAATTCAGCCATTTCTGTTCTAATTTTCTCAGGATTAGCATCAGGTTTATCTATTTTATTAACTGCTACTATGATAGGTACTTTAGCACTTAAGGCATGCTCTACCGCTTCTTTTGTTTGTGGCATCACACCATCATCAGCCGCAACAATTATAATTACTATATCTGTAACACTAGCTCCTCTAGCTCTCATTTCTGTAAATGCAGCATGTCCTGGAGTATCAATAAATGTTATTTTATTACCCTTAGTTTCAATTTGATAAGCTCCAATATGTTGAGTAATTCCTCCAAATTCTCCTGCCGCTATATGAGAATCACGTATATAATCAAGTAATGTTGTTTTACCATGATCAACATGACCCATAATCGTTACAATAGGTGGTCGTGAAACTAAATCTTTAACATCATCAATAATTTCATATTCTTCAAAATTAGCCACATCTTGTGTTTCTTCTCTTTTTAAAATTTTATTATATTCCAAAGCCACAATTTCGGCATTTTCAAAATCAATAGCTTGATTTAAAGACAGCATTAATCCCAAAGTCATTAATTTCTTAATAATATCTGTTCCACTTATATTAAGTTCGTTAGCTAAATCCCCAACACTCATACCATCTTTAAATAAAACAATATTATCATCTTTAGTATTTTTCATTAATTTGTCTTTATTTTTATACATTTCCTTCTTCAAATGTATAAAATCTTTCACATCATTATGATCTTTCTTCTTTTTAAGTTTTTGTTTCTTATCAGTAATATTCATGTTTTTAGTAATATTACTAGCTTCCACAATTGCATCTACAACTTCATCAATTGTTTCTTCCTCTTCAAAAGTCTCATCTTCAACAATCAAATTAATGGCATTATCTAAAGAAATAATTTCCTCATCTGATAATATATAATTACCACTTTTTACTTCAATTCCCAAATCATCGCACTTTTTCAAAACTTCGGCTACACTCAAATTAACGTCTATTGCATATTCTTTTACTGTCATTTGTAACACGCTCCCTTCTAATTATCTTGTTTTTACTAATTCTACTATATAATCTCTTAAAGCTTCTCTTATTTCCTGTTCACTTAAAGCTGGCTCAACAAGTAATAACTCTTTTAATTTTAAAACAGCATCTTCTAATGTTCTATCATCACCTACTAAACCATCTTCCGTTAAATTAATTACGTGATTTAATGATGTACCACCTATTACTTTCCCACAAATTAAACAAGTATAAGAAATTGTATCATCTTCATTTCTAATTCCAAACCAATATGGATCATAACAATTTCTTTGAATATCTTTAGCTCCACTTAAAACCCTATTTAATGCTCTTCTTCTTTCATGTTTATTTTCCAACATAATTGCTGAGCCAAAACTATTTAATAATTGATCAGTTTGTTCTATATAACTTAAAGCTTGTTTATTATTCATTTCTAGCCCTCCTTATTTACATAAATTTATAGCTTCTTCATAAACGTTATCTAAAACTTGAACTTCTAATATTTTCTCTAATATTTTACTCTTTTGAGCTTTTTTTATTACTTCTTCGTCTTTCTTTAAATAAGCTCCTCTTCCATTAACTTTCCCTGTAACATCTACTACTACTTCACCATCAGTCTTTCTAACAATTCGCAGCAAATCTCTTTTATCTAACTTTTCCTTAGTAATAACACAAGTTCGCATAGGAATTTTTTTTAATTTCATTATTTATTTCCCTCATTATTAATTTGTTCCATTGTTTTAATATTTATTTTATATTTTGTAAGTCGACTAGCTAATTTAATGTTATTACCATTTTTACCTATAGCAAGTGCTAATTCTTCATTTGAAACAACTGCTAAAGCTTCCCTTTTTACAGGATCAATAATATTTACAATTGCGTTTTTAGCCGGAGTCAAAGCTTTTTTAATATATTCTTCAGGCGTATCACTATAAAGAACAAAATCAAGCTTTTCTCCATTCAATTCTTTTAATATACTTCCTAAACGTGAGCCTCTTTCCCCTATACAAGTTCCAATGGCATCAATTCTTTCATTAGTAGAAGAAATAGCTACTTTACTACGCAAACCTGCTTCTCTAACACAAGCATGCATTATTAATGTTCCGTCTTGTAGTTCAGGAATTTCTAATTCGCAAAGTCTACGTACAAAACCGTAATGTTTTCTTGAAAGGAGTATTAAAGGACCTTTAGAATTTAATTCAATTTTAGTAACATAAACTCTAATATTAGAACCCATTTTAATAACTTCACCTGGAATTATTTCACTCTTAGGCAATAATCCTCTTGTTCTACCCAAATCAATAAAATAGTTTCTACTATCTTCCATTGCAACAAGTCCTAAAAGCATTTCTCCTTCTTTATCTTGAAATTCCTCAATCAAACTATTTTTTTCAGCTTCTCTAATTCTTTGTGTTAAAACTTGTTTAGCTGTTGAAGCTGCAACTCTACCAAAATCTTTTGGTGTAACTTCTTTTTCTATAGTTTCTCCTACTTTAATATTTGGTACAATTTCTATCGCTTGTTCTAAAATAATTTGTGCATCAGGATTAATTTTAGGTGGTATTTTAACAACGTTACCTTCCTCATCAATCTCTTCACTTCCAAAATCAACATCATCAACAACAACTAAATAAGAATAAACTTTAATTTCCCCGGTTTCTCTATTAATATCAACCCTTACATTAGTCTTAGAATCAAAATTTTTCTTATAGGCAGTAGTTAATGCTTGTTCCATTCCTTCGAAAACAACATCTTCACTAATGCCTTTTTCTTTAACAATATTTTTAACTGCTCTAATAAATTCTTCACTATTCATCAATATTACCTCTTTCCTTACTAGTTACATCTAAAATATAAGAATCATTTGTAAAATCATAAGCATCAACTATTGGATTAATTATATTTGTAGCATCAACTATAGTATCTAAATCAATGCCACCAACTTTATCCAAAACAACCGATAAAACATTATAATTAGCACTATTTTTCTCATAAACTACTTCATCAACTATAATTTCTTTTTCCACTAATGCCTTTACCATTAATTGCTTTAATTCTTCTAAATCTTTTTTCATACACACCTCATTTACATAATAATAAAAGTGGGAATTTTTATGCCCACTTAAATCTGTCTACCTAATTATATCACAAAATAACCATTTGTCAAAATTATTTCGCAAAGTTTTTCCCCAATTTTACTTAAGAGTTTTAATTATTCCATAACTCATACCTACATTAGTAGGAATAATATATTTAGCTTCTACGTGTATTGCTACAGTCAAAATAAGGGCACACATAGCTCTAGTATAATGCCACCAATTAGCATCACCAAATTCTTCTATTATTTTATTTAAAGACACTTTATTAAAATAATCTTTAGTATCTTTTATTCTACTATCAATATCCATCATAATAGGTGCCACCCTATCTTTATAAATTTCATTATTTTTATAACCAAAATTGGCTTTTTTAGCAAAAAGTTCATGCGTCCCTCCTGCCAAAATCAAAGTATCAACCTTTTTTGTTGGCAATTTAAGATTTTCTTTTACATAATCCATAACATCTTCAATACTTGTTGTAGCTATATCTAAAGCTAAATCCGGAAATTTATTCATAATATCACCAACACCAAAGGCGGTATTTGCTTGTTCAATAATGCCACTATCATAAATACTGATTTCCGTAGATCCTCCACCACCAATAATTACTCCTACAGGTTTATTAATCGCACTTACAACTCCCATCACTGTAAATTTATTTTCATCTTCCTGACTAATAATATGAAAATCATATCCCGTATCTTTTTTAAATCTTTCTAAAAATAAAATACGTTCATTTGCCTCTAAACTTCTAAATATACTTGTCCCGCATACATACACATCATCATTTTTATACTTATTTACTAAAACTATTAACTTTCGTATATCGTTTTCGTCTAAACAATTATTAACCTCATAATTTTTTTAAATAATATAGTTTTATCTTCTAATCTTTCAATAATATTACCATCATAACAATCTACTTTAACTACCGTAGAACCTACTTCAATAATAATCTTTTTCATTAAATCACCTCTTAAAGTATATCAAAAAACCAAACGTCTTTTCTAGTTTAATTTTCTAACCAAATACCCTTTATTTTCTAACTCTTTAAAATAAGCATCATAATCTAACGCCTTAATATTTAAAGCATGATTTTGCATTTTAAAAACCAAATCAAGTAACGCTTGATATTCATCTTCGCTACAACCTTTGTTAAAATAGTATTTTTGAACTAAAAAACAAAACAATTTAAAATCATAAGTACCCGCATAATTCCATAGTAAATTAAAATTTTTAGTCATAATACTTTTTTTAATAACTTGTTCAAACACATAATAAAATAAATCAATCAAATAAAAATGTTGTTCCCATTCACTTTGAAAAGTAAATCTATTTAAACTAAATGGTAAAGGATAATTTTCGTTTAAATATATATCTAATATTTTACTAGTAATAAAATCATTAAATATTTCTTCACTTTCTACATATAAAAATAATTGTGGTGTAACCAAAAAATCATCTACTAAAGCTACAACCTCTATCATTAACGCATGATTAATTTCATGAATAACAACATCTAAATTAATGGCAAAAATAGATAAAAATATATATTTTTCATAATTTAAATCTCCTTTTTTTAAAATTGTAAAAAAAGGCATATCTAAAACATTATAAAAATTATATAAATCTATTTGTTCTTTATCTAACCCATTTTTTAAAAGCAAATTACCTAACTCATCTATTGATAAACTATCATCTTCTAATCTATCTAAAAATTTAAAATAATAATTTAAAATTTTATTGTATCTTTTACCATAAACTCCCTTATAACTATAAGCTGCTTCCAAATAACTCTTCGATATAAAATAATTAAAAGATATTTTATTAATTGTATTACTTATTGCTCCTTCATATTCTTTTCCATAAAACTTTGTAAAAGCTTTTATCAAATATGGTTTAACAACCTTCAAAGCAATATCTAATTCTTTTATATATTTTTTATTAAGTTCTTTAATTTTTTTTGCAATATTCATTAATTATTAACTAAAGCCTTATCTTTACAATACTGATAAACATAATTAGTTGTTAAACAATCATCTAAACTTCTATGTGAAGAATAATCGAGTTTCAAATAATCTTTTAGTGTTTCAAGTTTATGGTTATATACATCTTTAATATATTTCCTTGCCAAATAAACTGTATCAATATTTTTATTACTTATCATTGGCAATTTTAAATTAATAATATTTTCTTCAATAAATGCCAAATCAAACTTAGCATTATGCGCTACCAACGGTAAATCTTCAATAAATTCTATAAACTTAGGCAAAGCCTCTTTAATTGTAATTGCATTTTTTACCATATCATCATTAATACCTGTAATTGATGTAATTATACTAGGAATATCACAAAGGGGATTTACAAGTACACTAAATTTATCTACTAATTTATTATTTCGATATTTTAATGCCCCAATTTCAATAATTTTATTAACTTTAGCATCAAAACCTGTAGTTTCTAAATCAAAAACAACATAATCATCAACTAACTTTTTTTCTCTATTAAAACTAATCATAAAAACCTTTCTATAACACTATATACTTCATCGCGGCCCCTTTTAGACACAGTTGAAAAAGGTATAAAATCTTCCCCTTCACTTAATTTCAAAGTATCTCTAATAATTTTATTTTGTTTATCTCGGCTATTTTTTCCCACTTTATCATATTTTGTAGCTATGACTTTAATTTTCAAATTATAATATTTCAAAAAATCATACATCAATATATCATCTTCCGTAGGTTTATGTCGATAATCAATAAGCAAAAACACACACTTTAAAGATTCACGAGATTTTAAATATTCTTCAATCATAACGCCAAACTTTTTTTGTCTTTCATGACTAACCGCAGCATACCCATATCCTGGAACGTCAACAAAATAAAATTTTTTATTAACTAAATAAAAATTTAACGTTTGAGTTTTACCAGGCTTAGAAGATGTATGGGCAAAATTTTTACGATTAATTAAAGTATTAATAAAACTTGATTTTCCTACATTACTTCTACCTACTAGTAAAAACTCTGGTTTCCCTTCTTCAGGATATTGACTTGTTCTAACTGCACAACTCGTTAATTCAACTGTATCAATTTGCATAATATTCACCGACATAATTATATTATATTTTACTATTTTTTGCAAATATCAAGAATAAAATGGAATAGAGGAGGAATAACATGAATAATAATCCCCATAACTTTCCTCCAAATATAGAACCACAAACTTTTGCTTTTTTGGCTTGCCTAGTAGGTTCAGCTTTAGCAGGAGATTTTGATGCTTATGAGCAATCAAGTATCGGCAACTGGCTTATGCTTGTTGGTGAATTCATGTTAACTGCTGCTGCTCAACAACAATTAATTGAAGCAAGATTAGAAAACTTTAACATTAATATTAATAGTAGAGAACATAAAAGTGGTGGCAGTTTTTATAAAAATAATGGCAAAAGTAGTCAAACCCAAAGAAGCGAAGTAGATTTTCTATTGGATGCCGTTAAAAAACTTCAAGAAGAACTTGAAGCTTTGAAAAAATAATTATTCTTTTAAAATACGCAGTGAATTTAATATAGCAAGCAAAGTTACTCCTGTGTCAGCAAATACTGCTGCAGCCATATGAGCAATGCCAAACATCGCTAACACCAAAATCAAGATTTTAATATCAATAGAAAATATCAAATTAGCAAGTATTATTCTTTTTGATTTATGAGCAATCCGAAGCATAGTCGGAATACCCTGCAGGTCATCATTCATAATAACAATATCACTTGCCTCAATCGCACTATTACTACCAATACTACCCATACTAATGCCAACATCTGCTTGTACTAAACTTGGTGCATCATTGATTCCATCACCAACAAATATTACTTGATGCTTCTTTTGTAAATTAGTAAGTTCCCTAAATTTTTCATCTGGGAGTAATTCTGCTTTATATTCATCAATTCCTGTACTAGAAGCTACAATTTTAGCAAAAGAAGAATGATCCCCTGTAAACATATAAGTTTTTATACCATACTTTTTTAACTGATTAATTACTTCATTTGCATTTTCTTTAACATGATCGTTAAAAATAAAACTTCCAATTACTTCATCATTTAAAGAAACAAAACCATTACCTTCTGTATCAGTCTGACAAAAATGATGACTACCAACTTTAATATGATCTCCTTTATAATCAAATAAAATACCTTTACCATCAATTTCTTTAAAATTAGAAACAAGTGAAGTATTTAATTTTTGATGATTTTCTTTAAGAATTAGTTGAGCAATTGGATGATTAGAGAATGTTTCACCAAGACTAGCTAGCTTAAGAATTTCATCTTTAGTAAACCTGTTATTATATACTTTAACTTCTTCTAACTCAAAAGAACCTGTAGTAAGTGTACCTGTTTTATCAAAAACAATCGCATCACATTTTAGTATAGCATCTAAATAATTGCTTCCTTTAACAAGAACCTTTTTCTTCGAACTAATACCAATCCCCGCAAAATAAGACAAAGGAACCGAAATAGCAATAGCACAAGGACAAGAAATAACTAAAAATGTTAAGGCCCGATAAATACTATCACTATAAGTCACATTAGATACAAGTGGTAAAAAGGCCCCAATTAAGATAGCAACAATAAGAACAATTGGTGTATAATAACTAGCGATTTTCGAAACAAAAGTTTCAGTTTTCGCTTTATTATTGGTAGCATTTAAAGTAAGTTCTAATATTTTGTAAGCTGTACTATCAAAATAAGTATGGGTAACCTCAACTTCGATTACTTCCCCTAAATTAATATATCCAGATAATACTTCTTCGCTTTTCTTAATTTCTCTAAGAGCAGACTCTCCAGTAAGCCCGGAAGTATCAACAATCGCATGTCCTTTAATAACACGACCATCAACAGGGATAAGTTCACCTTTTTTTACAACAATAATATCACCGATTTTTAAATCTTCGCTTTTGACTTTTGTAACTCGCTTATTTACTTTCAAATTAGCATAACTGGCCTTTAATTCTACTAGATCTTTAATAGCAGAACGACTCTTATTAACTGCTTTATCTTCAAGTATTTTACCAAGTACATACAAAAGAAGTACCATGAGCCCTTCCATATGTTCACCAAGAATATAAGCCCCTATCGCTGAAATACAAATTAAAGCATTTTCATCTACATTATGTGACTTAATAATCTTTATAATTGCTTTAATAAATGTCTTATACATAAGTAGCAAATAACTAATAATAAGCATTATTTCCTTTATAATTTCGTTTGAAACAAGAAAAGAAATACCTAAAATAATAATCGCCAAAACAAATCTAAAAATTTCTAAATCGTTCTTTTTTTCTTCACTTTTTTGGGCATATATCAGCACATCTGGCTCAACGCTTTTAACAATTTTAAAAATTTCTTTAAAAGGATTATCTAAGTCTGTTTTAAAACTAAGAGTCAAAGTACTAAAATTAACAACAACATTCATAAAACGCTCGTCTTCTTTTATAGCATCTTCTATTTTTTTGGCACAATTGGCACAATCCAAATTTTCTAAATAATACTTATAATTCTTCAACATGCTCACGACCTATCTCAAATAATTTAATTACATGTTCATCTTTTAAACTGTAATAGACAACTTTACCATCTTTTCTTGCTTTTACTAATTTAGCTTGTTTTAAAATTCTAAGCTGATGGGATATCGCCGATTCACTACTATTCGTAATGAATGCTAAATCAGATACACACAACTCACTCAATTTTAATGCATAAATAATTTTAATTCTCGTACTATCACCAAATATTTTAAATACTTCAGCAACATCAAATAATAAATCATCACTAAGCATTTTATGTTTAACCCGTTTTGCCAAACTTTCATGAATTAAATCTTTATTCATTTTTTAATCTCCTTTTCATTTGAATAATTGTTCATATATTTAATTATATGCCAGTAATAAAGATAAGTCAATAGAAAAAAATGTTTTTTATTCTCCTACCGCTATATTCATTTGAAGTTTTGATTTGAAACTTCAAATGATCCTATTTGATTTTCCTTATTTTATCAAGTAAAGTTTTTAATATTTCTTTATTTTCCATTTTGGTTATAGCAAAACATTTCTTACCCAAATCTTTAAAAGATGCTCCACAATGATATAATATCTTTTGATCTATGATAATAAACCTGTCATGAAAAGAATTATCACATCTAATTTTAATATTTTGATATTGTTTTTTATACATCTCTAAAGCTTTTTGATTTATATCTTTAGTGATAACCAATACACTCTGATCTATCTTTGCTAATACATCTAAAATACTTTTATCTAAGTAATTATCTATCAAAATAATACTATCCCTAGCTTCATTTAAAATATCACACAAAAGAGAATAAGCATCATAGATTTGCCCATCAAAAAATAAATGATGTATTTTTTCATTATCCATTTTCTCAAAAATAAGATCAAACTTATGATCGTAATCAATGAGTTTAGTTTCTATGTTAGATACTCTAGTTTCTAAAGTATTGCTAGCAATATATTTACGCATAGCAACAAACGCCTTAATAATTGCCACATTTACTTTCGCAGCAATTTCACTTTTTAATAAACCACTTAACATCATAACTCCATGCTCGGTAAAAACATAAGGTAAATATCTTATTCCTCCCCATATCTCACTTGAGGTCACAAATTGTGACCTCAAGTTGTTCCACTCTTCCTGGTTTATTTGAAAGCAAAAATCTTCTGGAAACCGACTTAAATTCCTTTTTACAACTTGATTTAAAACCTTTGTTTCAACCTGATAAAGCTTAGCTACATCACTAGCAAACATTACCTGTTTTCCTCTTACTTCATAAATCAAATCTTCTACTTTAATATCATTAATCATTAGCTCATTCATTTTTCCATTCCTCCCTGGATATATTTGAGATCGCAATTTGTGATCTCAAGCATTATTTTTTACTACCATTTAATTATATCGTATCGCATACATTTGTTCAATACAATATTGTTAAAAAATAGCTTAAAATTTTTAAGCTACTCTAAAATCATCTTCCATTGTAAATACAATATTTTCTTCAATCCATTCTTTTCTAGGTTCTACTTTATCACCCATTAAAACATTTACTCTTTTTTCAGCTAAAGCAGCATCATAAATATTAACACGAATTAAACTTCTCGTTTCCGGATTCATAGTAGTATCCCAAAGTTCTTCGGCATTCATTTCACCTAAACCTTTATTTCTTGATATATCAGGTTTCCCAGAATTCTCTTCTACAATTTTAAATCTTTCTTCATCAGAATAAGCATAAAAATGTTTCTTACCATAATCAAGTTTATATAAAGGTGGTTTTGCTATATAAAGTTTACCTGCCTCAATAAGTGGTCTCATAAAGCGATAGAAGAAAGTTAAAAGAAGAATTTGAATATGAGAACCATCGACATCCGCATCAGTCATAATAATAACTTTATCATAATTCGATTCTTTAACATCGAAATCCGCTCCAAGTCCTGCACCGATTGTATGAATAATTGTATTAATTTCTTCATTTTTAAGCATTTCTGTTACATTTGCTTTCTCAGCATTAATAACTTTACCACGCAAAGGAAGAATCGCTTGAAACTTTCTATCTCTTCCACCCTTAGCAGAACCACCAGCCGAATCACCTTCTACTAAAAACAATTCATTAATTTTAGGATTCTTACTCGTTGCAGGAGCAAGTTTACCTGATAGATTTTTTTCAATTTTTTGTTTACCCTTCCCATTACGAGCTTCCTCTCGAGCTTTTCTAGCTGCTTCCCTAGCTAATTTACTTTTACTAGCTTTATCTACAATGTTTAATGCAACTTCTTTATTTTCTTCTAAAAAGAACTTTAAATTTTCATAAGTTATGGCTTCTGTTATACTTCTTGCCTCAGACGTACCTAACTTTCCTTTTGTTTGCCCCTCAAACTGTAATAAATTTTCAGGAATTTTCAAATTAATAACAGCACTTAGACCTTCTCTAACATCACTACCATCAAATGTTGCATCTTTTCCTTTAATCAAATTATTTGATTTTACATAGTCATTAAAAGCTTTAGTAATACCTGTTTTAAACCCAACTTCATGTGTTCCACCATCAACAGTTTTAACATTATTAACAAACGAAATAATATTTTCATTATAAGTATCTGTATACTGCATCGCAACATCAACTTCAATTCCCATTTTTGTACCACTAAAATTTAAAACTTTATTTAATACTTTCTTCCCTTCATTTATAAATGATACAAAATCTACTAACCCATTTTCATAATGAAACTTTGTTTCCTTCTTACTATCTTCATCAATAACTTCAATTGTCACATTTGGTATTAAAAAAGCACTTTCTTGCATTCTTTCAACAATAGTCGTATAAGAAAAAGCACAGTTTTTAAATATATCATAATCAGGCATAAATGTAACAATTGTCCCGGTTTTATTTGTTGAACCAATTTTCTTTAAGGGACTATCAACATTGCCACCATCTTTAAATCTAATATTTGAAATTACTCCTTCACGATATATAATAACATCCATCCATTTAGATAAGGCATTAACAACACTTCCTCCAACCCCATGTAATCCACCACTTACTTTATAATTACCTTCTTCAAACTTACCACCAGCATGCAAAATAGTATAAATAACTTCAGGAGTTGATTTTCCTGATTCATGCATACCAATTGGTACCCCTCTACCATTATCCGCAATAGTAATAGAGCCATCTTTATGTAGTACAATTTTTATATGATTACCATAACCATTAATTATTTCATCAATCGAATTATCAACTATTTCCCAAACTAAATGATGTAAACCCCTTTTATCAGTGCTACCTATATACATACCAGGTCTTTTTCTTACTGCCTCAAGTCCTTCAAGTATTTTAATAGATGATTCGTCATATTTTTTTGCCATTTTTATTCACCCTAGCATCAATTATAACAAACAAAAAAAGAAATGTAAAATAACTTAACATTATTTTTACATACTTTAACTTGCAAGTAACAAATATTTAATATATAATTAAAAAGGTGATTTAAATGAAAAAAGAAAAAAAGATAATTATTATTGGTATTATTTCCACTTTTGCTGCCTTAATATTATTTTGCTTAATTTTATTTTTAATTTTTCTATTCCAAAACAACCATCAACATAAATTAAATAACAATTCTCATAATGTAGGCAATGCCCTTAACAATAACAATAGTGTTTTTGAAGAAAATAATACTAACGATGATATAAATGATAATACAAGCGATAATAGAGAAAATATAAATGTTGCTGAAGAAGAAAATAACACTTCCGAAAAAAAAATAACCCTCTATTTATTTAGAGGAGCCAATTGCCATTTTTGTGAAAATGCTTTAACTTTCTTTAAATCAATTGAAAATTATCCATATTTAGAAATTAAAGCTTATGAAGTATGGAAAAATTCTAATAATAAAGAATTAATGGATCTTGTTTCTAAAAAACTTAATATTGAAGTATCATCATCAGTCCCTTTAATTATTATAGGTGATAATTATGCTAAAAGAGGTTATGTCGAAAGTATGAATACTACTATATACAATTCTATTAAAGAAGCTTATGAAAGTGACAAATATATTGATGTAGTTAAAGAAATAATTAATAGTAATAACTTAAATGTTACTGAAGAAATGATTAAAGAAAGTAATTAAAAATGTAAAAATTACATATAAATTTATTAATTACGATTTCATAAAAACATGACTTACTTACTAATTCAAGTCATGTTTTTTAATAATTTAATTTACTACAAACAATAATAACTATTTATATTTCCCAATTTAAACGCTAATACAAATTCAACAATACTACTATTTTTAATATCTTTAAACTTTTTATCAGAATTCAATTTATATAATAGACAATAACTAATCTTGTCCATAAGCATTAAACCAAATAAACAAAATACTAGCTAATAATAAAAAGCTAATAACAAACGTATATTATTTACACATATACTTTTAACTTTATCAAACTTTTTAATTACTCTTATCACTTCTAAAAAATTAGTTTTAATCTCATAATCAATTAAAACATCAATATAAATTGTTTCATAACAATTTAGAATATCACAATTTTATTAAATAAATTTAACCATTTAAAAATATCCTAAAACAAACCTTTTTATATTTTTCTAACTACATGCTCTTCTTCTTCTAATTTATTTCCTAAAATTTCATCTAAAAATTGATACTGCATAGCTAAAATCAAGCCTGGATTAACCATTCTTCCTTTATTCCAAGTAAATCTTGAAGCATCTATTTTTAAATCATTTTCATTAACTTTTATATAAATTTTATCTCCATCTTTAACCTCAACACTTGGTCTTATACTTGGATCAACAAAAGTAACACGATTATTTGATTTATTAGAACTTAAAAACGAATATAAATTATTAAGCGGATCTACTACTAATTTATGACCAAGCCATCCTGCGGATGCAAAACTTTGCCCACTTAGTCGATGAAATATTTCTGATTCTTGTCTAATAGGATTTTTACTATAACATAGATAACCTAAATACTGAACTGATTTTAATTTACCATCAACTTCAAATAATTTACCAGTTTTATTTTGTCCTAATTCCACAACATAATTATTATCAATAACTTTGCCTGTTAAAATGCCCTTAGCAAACTTAATCATATCAGGATTAGAGGCAAAAAGTCCTGCATGACCACTTAAATTTCCTTCCTTTTGAGCCATAATTCTTGCCTTAGCATCATACGGAACACCTTTTACTGCCTCTTTAGTAATAATACTTCTACCATCTTTATATATTTTAGCATCTAAATTTGTATTTATAACTCTATATAACTTCTTTTTAGGAATAACTGCGTGTGTATCAGTCATATTGAGAGGTTTTAATATAGTTTCATAAATAAAATCATAAAAATTCATTCCACTAACTGCTTCAATAACATATTTTAAAACCATTGCTCCCATATCCGTATATGGATTTGCTAAAGGATTAAAATTTTCATTAACTTTAATATTAAATAAAATATCTTCCGCTTCTATATAATCACTAACACTATCAACTCTTTTCTCCGTCATTAAAGGTTTTTGAAAAGCAAGTAAATCAAATACTGTTACATTACTCAAATTTACAAATTGTGGTGCATATTTAGTAATTGAATCATTTAAATTAATTAATCCAGCTTGAACTAATTTAAGAATTGAAACGCTTGTAAAAATTTTAGTCACACTAGCTAAATCAAAAATAGTATCTAAAGTCATTTCTTCATAAGCTGGTATTACTTTATTATTTTCATCTAATGTTACTTCTTGCCTGCTACCAACAACTACCGTTTCTCTATAATTATCATAACCGTAACTTAATACTAATCCTGTACAAAGTTGTCTATCTAAAACCACATCTTTAACATTTTCTAATAAACCTGATTGTAAAAACAATATTTCTTTTAACTCTGCAATTGTTTTATCTTTATTGTTATTTAAGCAATCAACAACAGCTTTTAACATATCATAATATTCACTTTTTGATATTAAATTTTGTTGTTCACCATTAACCCCCATATTTTGTCTTGCATATAATCTTTCTGCATATTCATCTAATAATTTTTGTATCATTTTTCATCTTCCTTTCATAATATTCTTCTAATGTAATTTTATTTTTATATAAATATGTAGCTAGACTAATACCCACATATCTATAATGACAAGGTTCAAATTTAAACCCTGTTATATCTTCTTTACCTTCTGGATACCGTAAAATAAAGCCAAATTTATGAGCATTATTAAAAAGCCAAAGTGTTTCATCTTGCAAAATAGTAATATTATTACCATCACAATATTTCCCTTCAACAAAATAAGCTACATCAAAAGCTAAACCACTTTGATGTTCACTAGAACCAGGTATAGCAACACTCTTTTTCGCATAATCTAATCCCTTTTTCTTTACTATATTATCCCAAACTGTTTGCTGATACTTAAAAGACTAAGCATAGGTTTTTGATTTGGAACTATATACTGATGAAAATTACCTTCGTTTTCATCAGTAATAACTAAATCATTTGGTACATAATCTAAAGCTAAAAGATTATCTTTATTAATTAGAATTGTATAATCAATCATCTTTTAGCATCACCTTCTTTTGTTATCCGTAATTATTTCCATATCTTGCGTTAATTGTTTTATTCTTTCAATTATTCGTCTTGCTTTTACTTTATCTAAACTACTTTTAGCCAATGACAAACTATATTCTAATTCATTTATCGTTAAATTAGAAGTAAAAAAAGTTGTTAAATGATTATTCATTCGATGTTGTAAAATTGTTCCTAAAACTTCATCTCTTCCCCATTCACTAACTTGTTCAGCCCCAATATCATCTAAAAGCAAAATTGGAACTGTAAAATACTTTTCCATTTTACTGTTATAAGTATCCCAATCATCTTTTAAATCTTTTAACACATCAGGAAAATATAGCGCTATAAAAGGAACCTTTTTATTAATACTAAGTTCATTTAATAAAGCATAAAGCAAATAACTTTTACCACTTCCAAAAGTCCCATGTAAATATAAACCCTTCATATCTTTATAAACATCATAATCATCATAAAACTTTTTTATCCACTTTATTACTTCCACTCTATTTTTATCATTTACATCAATATTTTCAAACCGTGCATTTAAAAATTCTTTACTAGCAGTATTTTTAAGACTTAATAATTTATCATTATCTTTTTTAAATTTACAAGGAACATAAACCCCATCCATAATTTTACCATATAATTTAGGATACAAATAATGACCAAACACTTTATTTTGACAAGCAAACAAACCTTTACAATTTTGACAATTTTTAAGCTCTTTTACAACATCTTCTAACATAGAATTATTAACTAATCCCACATCATCACTAATATTTAACTTATCTACTATCTTTTTAAAAGTCTCATCTTGCAAATTATTTTTGTAATTACTTAATAATTCCCCTCTTAATTCTCTAACCTTATTTATATTTTTTAAGTTCTCCATTATATCACCTTAAATTTTCAATAATTCTTCTAATTCTCGAGCTTCTTCATCACTAACTCTACTTTTTTCTATTTGCTTATCAAACCAAATAGGTACAGGCGCTTCTTTTATATTTTTAGCATTCTTTTTATCACTATTTTTAAGCATTTTCTTATGCTCTTTTTCAGCCAAATCCATCGCTTCTTTTGCTGTCTTTACTCCTGCTCTTTTCCACTGGCCTGCAATAGTCTCAACATAATTAGTATTAAGCTTATTATCATTCTTTTTTAATACATAATCAATTAAAACATTCACAACAGCTGGATTAAGCTCTAAATCTATCATCAAATATTCTAATAATTTCAAATCTCTACTGGTTGGATTTATCCCATGATATTTACTCTTTAAAAAATCAAAAGGTGTTGTATTTTCAAATACCCCAATAATTCTTCCCTTCTTTGAATTATCACCCATTGGTGTTTTTAAATATTCAGGCTGAGTACGATAAATTAATGTCGGCAAATTACCATGATTAAATTGATAATATTTACGTGCATTTTTTCTTAAAGACTCCTTATCTATTCCTCCTTTTTCATTTAAACTAGAACGAATTAATTCTACCACTTTTAATGTATCTAAGTCATATATAAATGCTAAATTATTAATTAAATCTCTCATTCTTTTATTCAAAGCTTTCTCACTTAATATTCCTTTAGGAATACTACTAACAATCATATCAAAATCTATATTACTTATTATATTTAATGGTAAAACTTCCCTTTGCCTAGCTTCAATTACCGTCATACTAGTAGATTCAAAAGTTTCATTTAAAGTCTTAGTTATCTCAACATAATCCTTAACATCAACATTTACTTTACGATACATTTTCTTTAAACTATTATACTCATCCTCACCAACATTATTATATAAAACAATATTCAAAATAGGATTATTAAAAAACTCCGAAGCTTGCAAAGGCGAATACAATTCATACACATAAGAATTAATATTTCCCTCTTTATAATAAGTTTTCATAAGTCCCATAGCTTCTAATGCTTCTCTAGCCTGCTTAATTATATCTAACCCACACTTTAAAATACTCATTAAATGATGATGAGTAAAATCTTTACTCATAAGTTCTAAAGAATCTAAATCACTCCATAAAGTAAGATATAAACTAACTGATGCAAACCCAATAATAGGCTCATACAAGTTAATTAAATTTTTCTTATCTATTTCTGTTAATATTGTTTTATTTACCACAACATATTTATCAGCAGGTAAAAGTGTAATTAACTTCATATGAACCTCCCCAAGAATAAAACCATAAAAATTATAACACATAATAAACAATTTATAAACAAAAAAAAGGAGCATTTGCTCCTGTGATGGTTGTCAAATTTTTCGATTAAATTTAATTATTATCTACTGAATCACCACCAGATGGATTTCCTCCCTCTATTAAATACGGATTTGAACTAGTGCCAGTTCCCCCGATTATTGTTACACTAGCCTTTAGATTAATTACTGGGCGCACACCATAAGTGTTGTGCACGTTGTAGCCGTTGAGGCTGCCAGTCGAATACACAGCAAACACGCGAGCATTACTGCCGTTAAAGTAACCCGGAGACATGGTCCAATAATATTGTCCTGTATATAGGTAATTGCTCTCTGTACTACCACTCCAAGGTAAGCCTGCCATTATTACCTCGTCTGCTGTTATTAAGCCTACTGGTATTTTATATAAATCGCCACTATTACTACATTTAAATGTTGGATTTACATTACTGCTATTTTGGACTAATCT
>CASEOP010000039.1 GCA_949289505.1 uncultured Mycoplasmatota bacterium | reverse complement strand
ATCAGCTTTTAATAATGATACTATCATAGCATAATGAAAAGTGAGCAAAACTCACTTGTTTTTCAGTCCCTTGACTGAACTGTAACAATTTTTCAAATTATCACCAATAAATTATATTGAAAAAGCTAGAAAAATATGATAAATTATATAAAGAAATGGAGATATAATATGAGTAAGAAAGCTAGAAAAGTATTTGTATGGATTATGTTAATAGCTATGATAGCTTCAGTTGCTGCAACTGTTATATCATATGCTATATATAGTTAATTAAGGTAGTTCTGAAATATTTAAATAATAAACTAATTTAATTATATTTTTTATAGGAGTGTAGGTAATTCATTTCAGAACTACACTTTTATTTTAATATTAAGTTTATTAAAATACAAGAAAAAGCGTTCGACAAAAATCGACGCTTATTTTTTTATAGCTTCATTAATTAAAATATCAAGTAATTTGCTGTATTTTATTTGAGTTTTTTCCCATAATTTAGGATACATGCTTATTGTTGTAAAACCGGGAATGGAATTAATTTCGTTTAAAATAATTTCGTTATTTCGGGTTAAGAAAAAATCTATGCGACTAAAAGTGTGTAAATCTAAAATTTTAAAAGCTTGGATAGCAATGTTTTGAATATTTAACATTATCTCTTTTGGTATTATGGCGGGAATAATCGTTTGGCTAGTTGGGTCGTTGTATTTAGCGGTATAACTGTAAAATTCATTGTCGGTTTTTATTTCTCCTACTAAACTAGCTTTAACACAGTTATTTTTTTCTAAAATGGCACATTCTAATTCTTTGCCTTCAATAGCTTGTTCAATTAATATTCTATTATCTATTTTTAAAGCTTCTTTTATAGCTTGTATTAATTCTTTTTTATTTAAAACTTTAAAAACACCAATAGACGAACCACTTTTGGCTGGTTTTATAAACATAGGATAATTAATATTTTGTTCAATTTTGGCAATTAATTCCTTCTTTTTTAAAGTTTTGCCTTTATATATATACTCATCATTATATTGGGAAAAACTTATATATTTGGCAGTTCTAATTCCGTTTAATTCTAAAATGTCTTTAGTATATATTTTGTCCATTGTTATTACGCTAGGAGTAACATCGTTGCCTACATATGGAATGTTTAGAAAATTTAGTATGCTTGCAATAGTTCCGTCTTCACCATTTTTGCCATGAATCATGATGAAAACACAGTTCATAGATTTTAAATAAGTAAAGAAATCGGGCAGTTTTTCTATGTTCTTTAAAATAGTTTCTGTGGTCACTTTTTCTTTGTTATCGGGGAGCAAATTTACTTTGTAACTTTGGTTATTTTTATCTAAATAAAGAGCATGAATTTCATATTTACTTGCATCAAGATGGTTAATTATTGAGCAGGCGGAAGCTATAGATATATCATGTTCATTTGATGAGCCACCAAATAAAATAGCTAATTTCATAAATACACCTCAATAAAGTTTATGTTTTAAGTTTTTTTATTTAACTAATTTATCTACAATTTCAGTGAAATTCATGGCGTGACTAGCTTTAATTAATATTATATCATTTTCTTTTATTGTGTTTTTTAAAAAAGTAATAGCTTCATCGTTATTATTAAAATGATGACTGTTATTTTTATTAAGCCCATTTTTTTCAGCAGTTTCGTTAATATATTTTGATAAGCTACCAACGGTAACTAAAATATCAATATTATTACTAGATATGCTTGCACCAATGTTGCTATGAATTTCTTTTTCGTATTCTCCTAATTCAAATATATCGCCTAAAACTAATATTTTGCGTTCATTAAAATGACTTAAAACATCTAATGCATATATTATTGAATCATAACTAGCATTGTAACTATCATCAATTACAGTGTAATTTTTAGTGTTAATAAATTGCATTCGATGGGGTTCAAAACTTAGATTAGCTAAAGTTTTTTTCATTGTTGGATAATCAATATTAAATAAATTACCTATAATTAAAGCAACTAATGAGTTGTAAATAAAAGCATCACCCACAGCGGGGATAGTAATTTTTTCATTATTAATAGTATATATTGTACCATTTTTTTGATATGTAATATTCTCTGGTTTATAATCACTGTTGTTTTTAAGGCCAAAAGTTATGATGTTTGAATATTCCTTTTTGCTTTGCCAAGCATTTAATAAGTCATTATCATTATTTATTATAAGGGGACCATTTAAACCTTCTAGAATTTCAAGCTTTGCTTTTAATATATTTTCTCTACTACCTAAATTACCAATGTGACTTGTGCCAATATTTGTAATAATTGCATAGTTTGGTTTAGCTATTTGAGATAATTTCTTTATTTCACCAGCTTGATTCATGCCCATTTCTAGTACTAGACAATCTTCATTAGCATAGTTTAATATTCGAAGAGACATACCTAGACGTGAATTTTCGTTACCTATGGTACTTAATACGTGATATTTTGTTTTTAATATGTCCGCGACAATATTTTTAGTACTAGTTTTACCTACACTTCCTGTAATTGCAATTACGGGTACGTTAATCATGCTTCTTTTCTTTTCAGCAGCTTGCATAATAAACTCTAAAGCATTGTCAATTAAAATGATATTTTTGCCTTCTAACTTTTTTTTTGTTTCTATATCAATATCCGCATTTTCTAGGATACATGTGTCCGCCCCTTTTAAAAAGGCATCTAAATAAAATTTATTACCGTCAAAATTTTCGCCTTTAATTCCAATATACGTATCACCAGGTTTAATAGTTCTAGTATCTTTAGAAAAGCCGTTAAATACATAATTTTCATTACCAATTATTAATTTAGCATTGCTTATGCCTAAAATGTCTTTTATACTCATTTTAAATCACCTACAAAAATTATACTAAACATTTTAAAAAAAATCCATTTTTAATTTATTTAATAAAAAAACTAAATATTTGATAGTCTATTTAGTTAATTTTCGTGAATATATATTCGTTTCTATAAGATATTCATCTTCACTAATTTCATCACAATTTAATGTATTATTGGAATCTAAATAATAATGTTTATAATAAATTTCACCATTATCTTTTTGCATTTTTATATATGGCCAAATTGATACTTGTACTTCTTTCTAAATAATCAGATTCTAAAAATCTTTTTTCTTTTATAGTTCCACTAGTATATCCATTATATCCATGAGTAAAGCCTCGAATAAAAGTTTCATTTTGACCCTCAATTTTATTAATTCCCTTTTCTAAAGTTTCATTTAAACTTTATAATAAATTGTTTTTAGAATAAAGATTCAAAAATTTCATAATAGTTTTTGACTAAAATAATATTTAGTTTTTCTTTAATTTCGACAGGAACTTCCTCTAAGTTTGGTTCATTAGCATAAGGAATATAGATTGTGTCAATACCATGATTGTAAGCACCTATAATTTTCTCTTTTATTCCTCCTACTTTTAATATTTCACCACTTAAAGATATTTCACCAGTAAATGCTATGTTTTGAGGGATAATTTTATTTAATATTATACTTAAAATGCTTGTTGTAATAGCAACTCCTGCGCTTGGGCCATCTTTTTTTATAGCAGATGCTAAAAAATGAAGGTGAATATCTTTTATGTTGAAATAAAAGTCATGTAAATTAAAACTTTTTTGGTTTGCTTTAATAAAACTTAATGCGACTTTAGTTGATTCTTCCATTACCTTTCCAAGCATTCCTGTTATTATATAATCCCCTTTTCCTTCACTTATAGCAGATTCCACTTTAATAATCGTTCCACCTAGTGAAGTAATAGCTAGACAGTTTACTCGTCCTGGTTGGTTATAATTTTTATTTTCTAATGAATCATATTGTGGAATACCTAAATATTCTTTTAAACGTATTTTGCTAATTTTAGTTCGCTCATTTATTTTTCCTTGTAAAACAAGTCTTCTCATGAGTTTTTCTAAATTTCGATATAAATCTCTTACGCCGGCTTCATTAGTATAAGATGATATTAGATATAATAACATTTCGTCACTTATAGAAATAATTTTATTGTTTATTTTATTTTCAGTAAGTATTTTAGGAATTAGATACTTTTTAGCTATTTCTAGTTTTTCATAATTTGTATAGCTTGATAAATAAATGAATTCTAAACGGTCTTTTAGAGCTAGAGGAATATTTTCAATGTTATTAGCTGTTAATATAAAGAAAATATGTGATAAATCAAAAGTTTCTTCAATATAATTATCTATGAATTCTTTATTTTGCTCTTTATCTAGAATATCTAGTAATACACTGGTTGGATCGTCTTTGCTATTTATTGTTAATTTGTCAATTTCGTCAATAAGAAATACGGGGTTTTTAGTACCACATTTTTTTAAACCTTGAATGATTTTGCCAGGATTTGAACCCATATATGTTCTTCTATGGCCCATAAGTTCAGACGAATCGTTTAAGCCACCAACACTTATTTTGTAAAACTTACGATTTAAAGCTTTAGCTATTTGTTTAGCAATGCTAGTTTTGCCTACTCCTGGGGGGCCAACAAGACATATAATTGGACTAATAATTTCGCTGTTGTTATTTCTTAGAGCAACATATTCTAGAATACGGGTTTTTATTTCTTCTAAACCATAGTGTTGTTCATCTAATTGTTTTTTAATGTTTTCTAAATTAGTATTTTGGTATGTTTCTTTGTGCCATGGTAGATTTAAAATCCATTCTAAATAATTTCTTATCATTGCACTTTCTGGAGACAAATCATTAGTATATTCTAATTTTTTTATCTCGTGAGATATTTTATTGTTTATACTTTTGTCTAATTTTAATTTGGCTAATTGTTCATAGTAGGTACTTGCAATATTGTTTTTACCTTCACCTAATTCTTGTTCTAATATTTTAACTTTTTCTCTTAAAATAAATTCTTTTTGACTTTGTTCTAAACTATTTTCTAACTCTTTTTCAATTTTTTTGTCCAATTTTAAAACTTCTAATTCTACTTTAATATCTTTAAGTAAACTTTTAGCTCGATACATTGCATTTATTTCTTCAACGTATTCTAGCCTTTTACTAAAAGATAGAGGCATAAATGAGGAGATTGTATCAGTTAAATTTGATAAGTCTTCAATTATTTTAATATTATTTAAAATACTATTTGAGATATGATTTGAACTTGCTACATATTCTTTTACTAATTCATTTAGTTTTTTAATTATTGCTTTTTGTTCTATATTATCAAATTTAGGTAATTCAATATCAGTAATTTGGGCTTCTAAAATGTCATTATTAGTTTTACTATTTATAAAATTTAGAATTCTTACTCTTTTAATACCTCTTAAAGTTATTCTAACATTTCCATTGGGAAGTTCTATTCGACTTTTTATTTTACTAATTACTCCTACCTCTGGCATATCATTTACTTCAGGTGTTTCTTCAACTTGATTATGGGGAGTGATAATTAAAACATGGCGGTTAAATTCTTTGTCAGATAATTTAGCTATTTCTTTACTAAGATTATTGTTTAAATCAATTTTTACTTCTTGATTAGGGAGTAATATTAATCCTTTTAAAAGCATTACTGGTAAAAATTGTTCCATTTAATAATCACTCCCGTTCAAACATTTCTTAATATTATAAAATTATTTTAATTTTTTGTCTATATAAATTGTTTAAATTATTTGCTAATATTTGTTAATATCATTTACTTATTTATTTTTAGTTATATTGTTAAATTTTGGCCATATACCTATATGGTTTGGAGTATGTTCGGGTAATTGATATATATCGTGGCCAGGATATTCGTTTCCTTCAACTAATACAGGGCCTTTATCACTAAAAGCTACATCCCAGCCTATATAACGCATTTGTGGTACTATTAAACTCGCTTTTTTTACCATTTCTATTGCTTTATCCCAATCAGAGAAAGTAAAGCCTTTGATTGTTTTATTTGTAGCAGGATGATGCGTATATAAATTTTTTTGCTTATCTATAGCTTTATCAATAATTTCGCCAGTTTTTTCATCAACGGGCGCTACCATTCCGCCACTATTAAAGTTATCAACATATTTACCATTACCAATCCGAAAATATGCACAAATAATATGAGTTTTTTTTGCATCGTCAACTATTGTTACTATTCTAACGGTATTTATTGAATTAGGATAGATATTTGATACTGATTTATGTTGTTTGATTAGTTCTTCTAGCTCGTAGTTTTTATTATCTTCAGTTAAATATGCATATAGTTCTTCTAAGGTTTTATAATCTTTAGTGTTTATTTTTTCAATACCTTTACCACAAGTACCGATTGTTGGTTTAGCCATAAAAGTATCGTGCTTTTTTAAAAAGTTTATTACATCTATTTTAGAGCTTTGATTAACAACAATAAAATCTCTTTTTATAAATTCTTTAAATTTATTATTAAATTCACCTTTATTACGAAAAATATAATTGAATTCAGGATTATTATACTTTTTAACTAAAATATTGTTTCTTCCTCGGGTAATATAAGTATTACGCTCTTCATCGGTTAGATTGTACATCTCATATAAGTCATAGTCGGAATAACCTGCTCCGTATTTTATGGCACATTTACGCATGTCATTAAAAATACTTATACGGCTTTTCTTTGTTTTTTGATGAATTTCATTTATTTTATTAAACATATTTTTATAGTCTAACTTGGTAAGTCTTTTTATTATATACTTTATATTGGTCATAATATCACTCTTTCTAAAATAATTATAACATATGCTGGTTTTTTACTAAAGAAAAAAGAAGTGTTTTTACTTCTTAATTATTTTCTTTTAATATTTCCATCGCTTTATGCATTTTCATATCATATTTAACTATATCTAAAGAACCATAGGCATTAATTAGTTCTTCTACACTAATCCCATAATTATTTGCCATTTCTTCTGCTTTAGCTTTAGTTTCATCTTCATTAAAATCAACTTGTTCAGCATCAGCAATGGCTTCTAATAAATAACGATATTTTATTCTCTTAGTAGCTTCTGGAGTCATTTGTTCATGAAGTTTTTCATGAGTCATACCAGTTATTTTAGCATAATCTTCTAATTTAATTCCTTGCATTGTCAATTGATTTTCAAATTGGTGAATCATTCTATGAACTTCGTCATCAATTATTTCAGGATTTATTTCAACTTTTAGATTTTCGCTAGCTTTCTCTAAACATTTATCTAAAAATTCATCTTCTAGAGCTTTATTTTTGTTTTCTAATAATACTTTTTCTACTTCTTTTGTAAATTCTTCTTCAGTTTTAATATTATCATAGCCTAAGTCTTGATAAAATTCTTCATTTAATTCAGGTATTACTCTTTCCTTTATTTCTCTTACAGTAACTTCAAATTTTACATCTTTACCTTTTAAATTTTCAACATAATCTTTTGGGAATTTCAAGTTTAGTTCTTTTTTCTCACCAATATTCATACCTATTAATCCTTCTTCAAAGCCTGGTATAAATATTTTTGAGCCAATTTCTAAAGGATAATTTTCACCTTTTCCGCCTTCTAATTCTTTGCCATCAACATAGCCTAAAAAATCAATTACGGCAGTATCGCCCATTTCAACAGGGCCATTTTCTTTTGGACAAATTTCGGCATATTCATCACGAATTTTTTTGATTTCTGTTTCGATTTCTTCTTTAGAAACTTTAGCTTCTTCTTTCTTTATATCTAATTTTTTATAATCACCTAAAATTACTTCTGGTTTAGTTGTTATAGTAAATTTAAAAGTTACTATGTCTTTATTAATTTCTACAATATCTACCTTTGGTTCAATAACTGGTATTAAATTATTTTCTTTTAAAGCTTTATTATATGCTTCATCCATTGTGTAATCAACTGCGTCCATAAATAAAGATTCTAAACCAAAATTTTTAATATAAAGGTCTTTAGGCGTTGTTCCTTTTCTAAAACCATCAATTTTTACTTCTTTATTATTTTTTTTGAATGATTTATCAAGTGCTTTTTGCCATGATTCACCATCAACTGTGATAGTTATTTCTTTTACGTTTTTCATAATTACATCCTTTCAAACTGCTATTATTATATCTTATATTTGTTTGTTTTACAACCTAAAATTTGGCTACCTTATAAAAACAGTTTCATCTTCTTTAACGTATTGTTTTAAAAAATTTATTTTATCTAAATTATTTTCGAAGATTAAATCGGCAAATTTTATGGCATCATTAATATAAATATCATCATATTCTATAATACTTTTGGGAATTAGTCTTTTAAATAATCGATCGATTAATTTTTCGTCATATCTATCACTACACACATAATTGATTAATTTTATATATAAATTAATTGTATTTTGAATTGTATTTTTCTCTAAGGTACCATTCGCAATTCTTATTTCTATGGCTTCGTTTGATTCTTCAGTAGCTATTAGGTCATAAAAGTTAGCAAAATTAATAGCCCACTTTTTATTGAATCCTAAAGCTCGCGGGATAGTTAAGTATTCGAAAAAACCTGGAATGTGTTTGCATTTTAATTTTGTAGCATCAGCTATGGAGTGAGCAAAATATAATATTTTAGGTCTATATGTTTTATCGGCACCATAGGCAAATTTAAATATAACATGTTCAAAAATACACCAAACTTTAACAAAACGAATAACGTTTTGGATATTTAATCCAAAAATTTGATTTCCAAGATGAATGTGTAAAGAAGTGTTATTAGTAGATTTTGCTTTTAAGTTTTTTAATATTTGGGTTGCGTTGCTTAAAGTTTGCCAATCAGGTTTTAAATCATGTAATACTGGCGAAGTAACCTCGCCTCCTATTGTTAAATTATTTGTATAGCTTGTACAACTTTCATCAGTAATAACTTGCCAATATTGGAATTGTGGATCTTTATCAAACTCTTGTTTAACTCCCTCTAATGAAGCATTTTCAAATTCTAATTCTACACCAATACTGATTTTTTTATCAACATTTAATGTATCAGCGTATGCAATTTTATAATTTTGTAGTTTTATAAAAAGTAGTTCTAAATCTTTTTTGGATAACTTTTCTAAATTACCTTTAAAATTAATATAATCTTCCATATAAAAAACCCCTTTGATGAGGCTATATTATACAACTTTTAAATTAGAAAGGCAATTAAATTATTAAACTTATCTGCAAAAATAAAGACAATGGCCATACTTGATATTAAAAATGGTCCAAATGGAACTTCACTATCTTTATTTAATAATAGAGTACCAATTGCATAAGGTAAGGCTAATAGACTTGAAAAAATAATAGCAACTAATCCAAGTTTTAATTCTAATATCATACCTATTATAGCTGCTAGTTTTATATCGCCACCTCCTAAAGCTTCTTTTTTAAATAACTTTTTACCGAGTACCCCAATTAGAAACATAAAGCTAAAGAGAATTAAGGCAGCTACTAAACTAGTAAAGGCATCTTTATATCCATTATAGTATATTCTTAAAATAAAGATTAATATTCCAGAAACAATTAGGGGACTATCTAAAATAATCATATATTTAAAATCACTTATAAATATAATTAAAACAAGAGCAGTTACTATTAAGCAAACATAAAATTCATAACAAATTCCTAGTGAATAATAGCTAATTAAAACTACTAAAGCATTAATTACACCAATAAATAAATTTAAAATCCATGAATTGTCCTCTTTAGGTAATACTTCAGGAATTAATGTTGGTAATTTTTCGCCAATGAGGGCATAGCAAAGGCCTATTAAAAAGCCTATGAAAAAAAGTATAATAATCATTTAATCACCTATCCTATTTGTCCATATAAACTAAACATTGGTATTACTACTGCTAATATAACAATACCAACTATTAAAGCTAAAATTACTATCATGATGGGTTCTAAAAAGCTTTTTAAATTGGTAACTTTTGATTTATGTAAATCATTGAAATAAATAGCAACTTTTTCCATCATTAAAGATAGTTCACCAGTGGTTTCACCTGTTACAATCATGTAATAAGCAACTTCGGGAATACACCATTTATTATAAAATGATTTGCTTATTTTATCCCCTCTTGCAATATTACTTATGGTTTCGAGCATTATATCTTTATAAATTTCATTGTTGGTAATATGTGATAAAATTTCCATACTGCTAGTTATATAAACGCTGTTACGAAGTAAGCTGGCAAATGTTTTAGTAAATAAGGTTAATTCATGATAAATGATAATTTGGCCAAAAAAAGGAATATGCATACCTAAACTTTGGATTATTTTTCGAATTGTTTTACTATTTTTGTATAAAAACAAAAGCGATATAATAGTGATAAAAGCAATTATTAAAATAGTAGTTAAATTAGTTGTGATATAGTCACTAATATTTATAATGGTTAATGTAAATCCACTTACTTTAATACCTGCTTGATTATAAATTTTTATGAATTCAGGAATAACATATACCATTATAAAGGTAAGAATTGCTATAGCAAAAACTAATAATATAACAGGATATATAATGGCGCTTATCATTTCTTTTTTGGTCTTGTCTATTTCGGTGTAATAATTAGCCATATCATCTAGAGTTTTAATTATTTCACCGGTTGCTTCAGCACTTTTTATCATATTTATTAATAAGGATGGAAATACTTTTCCTTGTTTTTGTAAAGCTTCACTAAAAGATTCACCCAAAGTTAGTTCATAACTTATAGCTTCATATAATCTTTTTTTCTTTTTATCTTTTTTAGCTTGTTCCTTCATAATGTGAATTGTATCATTTAAAGTTAAGCCGGCTTTTAAATAAGTGCATACTTGAGTTAGCCAAAATATTAAATCTTTTGTACTCATTGGTTTTTCTTGCTCTAAGCCTATTTTTTTAAATAAATTAGCCATAGTAGCTTTTTTTATTTGATAAACATCAATACCATCATTGGCTAAAAAATTGTGCAAAGTCATTTTGTTTGTAGCGCTCATAATTCCTTTGATTTTTTTATTATTTTGGTCAGTGCCATAATAATAGTAATAATCTTTTGTTATTTTACGAGAATTAATTTCTAATTGCATTTCTTTTAATAATTCTTGTTTTTCTAAAGCTATTTTTTTTCTTTCATCTAAACTTAAGATGGCAATACTCTCTTCTTCATTGTTATTTGAAGGATTAGCATTAATTTTATTTATGCTATTATGTTCTATTTTTTTGAAGTCACTTTTGTTTTTATAATACATAATTAAGTTATACCATGCATCAAAAAAGACAAACTTAATTCCTATAAAAAAATGTTTAATAAAACTTATTATAAATATAAATGGTAATAATAATATTTTCATACTATCTTTCCTATTCTTTTCAAATTATATCATAAAAGTTTGTAAATAAAAAGAGCAAATGCTCTAAATTACATACGGACTAGATGCAGTGCCATTACCCTCGGTTATTTGAACATCAGCTTTTAGATTTATTACAGGACGGACGCCTAAAGTAACTGTTGTACCGTTTGTCATTGAATTAAGTCCATTAATTGTTAATGCAAATGGTTTAGCTACTGATGTATAATTTCGGGGAGATATTGTCCAATACTCTTGTCCAGTATATAAATAAAATTCTTTATTTTCGGTATAATATGCACCACCTGCAAAATTTATTTCGTCTGCTGTTATAAGTCCTACTGGATATGTTAAAGATTTATTTCCAATACTGGATTCTTTTACGGTAAACAAATCATCAGTTTCTTGGCAATTAAATGTAGGCTTCCCAGTATTTACCATTCTATTATTCGGCTCGTACCATGAATCGTCACTTCCTAATCCAGTTCCTGTAGTTAATGAGCGATCATTACAAAAACCAGCATTTATTTCTATGTAACTTGAGTACTTATTTAAATTATTCTGGTACCAATTGTCCAATATACTTTTTATAGTACTTGTTTTACTTAAGCCGTGAACTTCTCCCTCACTATACATGTACCCAAGATAAGCATTATTATTACTATTTGAATTAAACACACTTTTTCCTATTTGAGTTCCTGTACCTGTTGTATTGGCACTCGTTCCTTGGTAGATTAGCCTTATTGAACCATCACTATTTATTCTAATAATACGCCAATAAAATCCAGCAAATTTAACCCAATTATCTGTGGGATTTCCGGCAAAATAATATGTTTTTTTATTATTTTCTTTTCCTTCAAATATGACATTTGTTGTTATTTCCTTATAGGCTGTTCGATGAAAATTTGTTCTTGTCCTTATTTCTTTATTTTGTAAAATTTTATTACATATATTATCTCCTAATGGGCAAGTATTTTCATCAAAATATAAATAACATTTACTACTTTTTTTTAAGTTAGCAAATACATGCTGTCCTTTATCATCAGTATATAGTTTTATATCAGGATCTTTGTTTGTATTATCAATAGTGCAATAACTTTTTATTTCATTTATACTGTAATTTTCATTTGGCATTTGATTTATCTCTATATAATTATCACCATTTTCTTGAAACATTGCCATTATTTTAAAATCATAGGGAGTATAATTAATTGTTCCGTTTATGAGTGGTATGCTTTGGGTAGTTCTATATTTTGCTTGCGTAAAATTAAGTATAATTGCACTAATCACACCTACCACTATTAAAGCTACAACTATATTTCTTTTCAAATGACTCCTTTTTAATACTTCAAATTTCATAATTGCGCCTCCGTGAAGTTCTACTTCATTTATTATCTATTAAATATAAGCTATGATAGATGAGGTTATCTAGCTTACATATAAATTATAATTCTAGGTATATTAAAAGTCAAGAAAAATGTTTCTATTTCGGGATATTTTATTTCGAAATAGTAAACCATGAGAAAATCAATTTGGTGATAAATGATGATTTACAATAAAAAGTTAATTGAATTAAGAGAAGTTAACGATTTAAAACAATATGATATTGCTAATATTTTAAATATATATAAGGGACTTTATAACCAATATGAAACTGAATATGAAATTATCCCAGTAAAGCATTTAAATACATTGTGTAATTATTTTAATGTATCTTTTGATTATGTATTTAATTTTACTGATAGGAAAAATTATGAAAGTACAAAAAGTGAGATTGATTTGGATAAAATGAAACAGCGTTTAAAAGAATTTAGGAAAGAAAATAAATTAACCCAAGAAAAATTATCAAATGTATTAAATATTGCTAGATCTGCACTTGCAAATTATGAAAGAGGAAGAAATGTTATTGCGACACCTTTTTTATATACGGTATGTAAAAAATATAATATTTCTGCTGATTATCTTTTAGGAAAAATTGATGATAAAGTTAATTTAAAATAAAAAAAGCATATATTATATTAGGTGATAATCTATGTTTGCAAATCCATATGGCACTGGGCTTAGTTTTACTAAAGTTTTATCAGGAATTTCCAAAACTTTAAGTGTAGCTAATCAGGTGATTCCTATTTATAAAGAAGCTAAGCCAATGATTAATAATGCTAAAACTATTTTAGGAGTATTAAAAGATTTTAGTAAACCAAATATAAATAATAGTATAAAAACAAATAAAAATAATGTTGTAGATACAAAAAAAGAAACTGTTATAGAAAATAAAATAGTTTCAACTAATAATCCTAAATTTTTTCTATAAGTTTCTTTAAGTTGATTATATTTCTTTTATGATTATTTCTTGCCCAAAAATTTCTTTTGGGTATTTTTTTTATTATTTCTTCTTCTTTTGTAAGTAAATAATTATAGTAAGTTTTATTATTAGAATTACCATATTTTAAGGATAATTTAGTTTCTTTTTTGGGTTCTTTAGTTACAAGCATGATTATATAGAATTTATTTTTATCTTTTATTATTTCTTCTTTTTTTATATATAACTTATTTTTGTATAGATATTTTCTTAAAATATCATGATTATTATTGCTACTTATAATAAACTTATTAATAGTATTAGGAGCATTAGAAATAATATCTATAACTGTACTTGTTCCTACGCCTGCTATAACAGCTGTATTTATTTGGTCATTTTCAATATTTTTAAAACCATCAGATAAATAAGCCATAATATTTAACTTGGAAGCCTTTATGTTTTTCCTGGCACCATTTAAGGCATTTGGATTTATGTCACTAGCATAAACATCTTGACATAAATTATTTTTTTTTAAATAAATCGCTAAATAAGCATGGTCACAGCATACATCTATGACAGTATCATTTTTATTAATTAAAGAAGCTATGGCTTTTAGTTTTGGATTAAGCATTAGTCTGATAAAAAATCTTTCAATTTTTTTGCTCTAGATGGGTGACGCAATTTTCTTAATGCTTTAGCTTCAATTTGTCTTATACGCTCTCTTGTAACATTAAACTTTTTACCTACTTCTTCTAAAGTATGACATGTTCCATCAATTAACCCAAAACGAAGTTCAAGAACTTCTTGTTCTCTTACTTGTAATGTCATCAAAACACTTTTTATTTCTTCTTTTAAAATTTCATTAGTCGCATATTCCTCAGGCGACATACTTGATTCATCTTTAATAAAGTCTCCTAAATGAGAATCATCTTCTTCTCCAATTGGTGTTTCTAAAGATACTGGTTCTTGACTAATTTTAATTACTTCTCTTATTTTTTCGACACTTAAACCCATTTTTTTAGCTAGTTCTTCTTCACTTGGTTCACGATTTAACTCTAAAGTTAATTGCCTTTGGATACGGCTCATTTTATTTATAGTTTCAACCATGTGAACGGGAACACGAATAGTTCTTGCTTGATCAGCTAAAGCTCTAGTAATAGCTTGTCTAATCCACCAAGTAGCATAAGTAGAAAACTTATAACCTTTATCGCTATCAAATTTTTCGACTGCTTTCATAAGGCCTATATTTCCTTCTTGGATTAAGTCTAAAAATAGTAAGCCTCTACCAACATATCTTTTGGCAATACTAACAACCAAACGTAAATTTGATTCGGCTAACTTTTTCTTAGCTTCGTTTTCCCCGGCTGCTACTTTTTCGCTTAATGCTAATTCTTCTTCAGGGGATAATAAACTAATGCGACCTATTTCTTTCAAATACATTCTAACTGGGTCATTTATGTTTATGTCTTTAGTTATTTCGCTATCATCTAAAATAATTGGCTCTTCTAAATCTTTAGGAACGCCATCTTCGTCTTCATTATCTTCTTCATCTTCTGCTATAACTTGAATTTCGTTATCCATTAAAGTATTATAAATTTCATCTAATGAATCATTGTCCATATCAAGTCCTTTTAGACTATCTACTAATTGTTCAAATGTAATATATTTTTGTTCTTTACCTATTTTAATTAAGTCGTTAATTCTATCTTCTAAAGATTTTATTTCGACAATTTTTTGCACTGTTTTAGTTTCGTCCATATTATTCATTACCTACACATCCTTTTTTAATATTTATTAATTTTTGAGCTAACTCTACTTCTTCGTTAAGATCCATACAATTAGCTATTTCTTTTTTTAACTTTTTTATTTCTTCTTTGGCCATCTCGTTTTTAGCTACACATATAAACTCTTTAAATGCTTTTATCTCAAATTCGGTTATTTTACTCATTTTTATTATTTCCATTGCATCATCATATATGTAATCTTTTGTACTTATAAAAGAAATAAATGCACTTAATTCAATATTTTTATTTATTTCATAATAGTATATTATTTCGTTAACAATATTTCGATATTTAGTTTCATTAAAATATCCCAATTCTTTTTTAAATATTTCAATATATTGTCCTTCATTCATCATAAAATAAATTATATTTTGACAGGCTTTATCATACTTCGAAAGTTTAGTTTTGGCAAGCTTTTTTTCTTGGGTTTGAACATTTTTAGTTAATTTTTGCTTATTTAATTCATTATTTAATAAGTCTATTCGAATATTGTATTCTTCACTTAATTTTTTTAATGTTAATTCCTTGGTTAATTCATCAGGGATATTTTTTAAATCATTAATAATAGTTTTAATGTATGCGGCTAAATCATCTACTTTGTCTAAATTTTTATTTTTCTTAAAATATTTTAATTTAAATTCTAAGAATGTCATGGGATTGTTTAAGTTTTCTTCTAAAGCTTTAATTCCATTATTGATGATATATTCATCAGGGTCTTTTTCTTTGGTTAAGCGTACAATGTATGGCGTTAATCCTTTTTCTTCTAAAATTGCCCCATTTTGATAAGTAGCAATCTCTCCAGCATTATCATTATCAAATAATAATATAATTTTAGCACGTAGCTTTTTAATTATTTCTACTTGTTCATTAGTTAAGCTTGTCCCCATTAAAGCTAAAACATTTTTAATACCTGATGCATACATGCGAATAGCGTCCATATTACCTTCAACAATGATGACTTCTTTCTTGCGTTTTATTTCCGATTTGGCCCGATGATAATTAAATAATATATGCCCTTTTTTAAAGATTGCTGATTCTTTAGAGTTAATATATTTAGCTTGATCATCACCATTATATATTCTTCCGGTAAAACCAATAGCATTTCCATTTAAATCATGAATGGGAAACATAATACGATTAATAAATACATCATTAATGTAATTATTATTAATATTTATTAAGCCTAATTTTTCTATATCTTCTACATTATATTTTTTACTAGTTAGTAATTTATTTAAAGAAACTGAACCGCTTAATGATAACCCAATATCAAAATCTTTAATTACTTCGTCATCTAATTTTCTTTGGTGTAAATATTCTTTGGCTTTAAGTCCTTCTTTACTATTCAAATTATTTTGATAAAATTTTAAAGCTAAAGACATTATTTCATAGTCTGTTGTATTTGTTTTAGGTTTTTCTTTTTTTATGGTGCCATTAAATGGTAGACCACATTTGGTGGCAACTATTTTTACGGCTTCTAAAAAAGATACGTTCTCATATTCACTTATAAAGGTAAAAACGTTCCCAGCAGCACCACAAGAAAAGCATTTATATATTTGTTTTTCTTCTGATACACTCATACTTGGCGAATGATCTTCATGAAAGGGACATACACCAAAGTAATTTTTGCCATGTTGAGTAAGAGGAATATAACTAGAAATGATATCTATAATATTAGCTTGCTTTCTAATATTTTCTATTTCTTCGTTAAACATCATTTACTCACCCCTTTATTTAGGACTTCTAAATATATATATTACCTCTACCCTTTAAAATTCCTTTAAAAAAATACAAATTTCTTTTAAAAATCTGCATTTTTAGTTATTTTCTATCCTTTTTTGACTCTTTAAAGCACAATAATAGATCGTTTGCTTGGTTTTATCGTTATGGGTACAAGTGATTAAAGTAAGCATTTTAGGGTAATTATTTAGAAGATATAATTCCCCAGTTTTAGCTTGATATTCTATTTTTTTTATTTCATATGTGTAAATTATATTTTTATAATATATGTTTACTTCATCACCTAAATTTAATTTATATAAATCTTTAAAATAAGCGTTAAGACCATTACCTGAATGGCCTGCTAAAATAACATTGCTTATTTCATTATTGGGTAAAGTTGAGTCTTTATGGAGCATAATGTTTTTATTTACGTTGTTTTCTTTACTATTTATAGGGTGTATTTCCTTTTTTAAATTTATTTTGTTTATTTCTAATATCAAGTAATAATCATGGTTAACTATTTTTTCTTCAACTTTTAAATTGGATTTGTAATCATAAATTTTGATTTGTAAATGTTTAATTAAAGGTAGTAGTAAAGCAATAGTTATAAGACTAAAACTAAATATTTTAATTTTTGTCATAATTACATATTATTAGACCAATAATTAAACAAAAACTGCTAAAAATTAAAGATAGTAATAATTCATTAGTTCCAGTTTTAGGTATTTCTATTTTTAGTCTATTGGTTATTTTTAACTCATTTAAAACATTGTTCTTAACTTCTATTTTAGTATAACCTTCTAGTATATGATATTCTTTAGGGGTACTTAATTCTTTTAGGTAATATATTCCCTCTAATAGATTTTCTATTAAAACTTCACCGTTACTATTAGTCTTATATTCATTTATTAATTTTTTATTAGAGTCATATAAACCAAATATTACATTTTCAATTGGTTTTAAATTATCTTCTGCTAATTTTTCTATTTTAATGCTACCTTTAATGGGGTCATTATATAAATTTAGTTCTATTATTTCTTCATTATTAATTTTAAATTTTAATTGTTCATCAGTAAGGTAGTAGCCACTTGGAGCTTTAATTTCTTCAATATAATAATTGCCATAAGGTATATCATTGATTATGATAGAGCCATCTAAAGTTTTAAATATTTCCCCATTATTATAATATTTGTTATTTGTGATATCAAATATTTTAAAACTCATTTCGTCTTTAATTAGTTCATTAGTTATTTTATCTTTTTTTAAAACGTTTAATGAACCTGTTTTTTGCTTATTTTTAATTATTATCCTATTTTCGGTATTTTTGTTTATATCTAGAGTTATATCATTTGTTAAAGTGTAATTAGGATGGGTTGTTATTTGCTTTAATGTGTATAATCCATAGGTTAAAGATAATGTGTATTTACCATAAATATCCGTGGTAAAAGTTTCTTTTAAGTTATTATGTTCATCATAAAGCATAAAGGTAGCATTAGATTCTAAAGATATACTACCATCTTTGTTTTCTAAATATTTTTCGATAGTTATATCTTTCGTAATTGGTTTATCCACCGTTTTTAAGATAACATCATCTTTAACTTCAAAATATATTTTTTCATTATTTAGTTCATAACCATATGGAGGGATAATTTCTTTTACATAGTATTTGCCTAAAGCTATTTGTTCTAAGATTGCTTTACCTGTATTATCAGTGGTTATTTCTTGGTATAGTGTACCATCTTCATAATATATTCCATATTTGGCCCCTTCTAGAGGTAAGTTATAATCACCATCAGTGGTTTTAATTAAAGTGAAGCTAGGATTGGCAATATAAAATTTTAATTGTTTAGAGGGAGTTTTAATGATGGCTTTATTTATAACGGTTTGATTAGTTGGACTGTAAAATATTTTAGGTATACTAGATTCGTTAATACTTTTAACAAAGTTTATTTCATTGTTACCTGCTAAATTAAAATTAATAGTTATTTTATTTCCATCGATTTTATAATCTAAATTATTATTATAAATATTACAGTCTTTAAGAACATTGTATTCATCTATTAAAGTAATTGATTCATTATATTTAACGTTTTTTACAGTGCCATCTAAAAATGACGGTAATAAAAAGTACCTATTAACATCATCTTTGATAGTTTCTATTTCCATATTTAAAGAATTGGTTTTATTATTAAATTCATCAACAAAATAAATTTCACCTTTACCTTCTAGTAAGTATTCCCAAATAATAAATTGCGTTGCAGCATACCACTTTATATCATTTCTTTCTTGGTACCCATATCCAAAGTAAGCAATAGTCCTTAAATAATTCCAATCATCATTAGTTATGCCTAAATCATAATCTATTAATTCTACTCCTTGATAGGCTTTAAAATATCCATCTTTTAAAGATACCCCAGGTTCGATACAATATACTAATTCGTTAGTGTCTCGATTAATAATTTCATACATATTTTTATATTTTTCTACTTTATCTGTTTTTAAATATAGTTTTATATCAGGAATTACATCTCCTAAATATATATAATTTTGTTCTGCTATAACATTTGATTTTGCTATAAAAAATATACTTATACATAATAAAAATTTAATAATATTTCTCATATTTTTCCTTTTCTAGATAGAGAAAAACTCGTAAAAAAGCTTATTCTGAAAATAAGATTTTTACGAGTGAATGGAACTAATATAGCACATAACTTTAAAATTGTAAATATTTTTTATTCGTTTGATTATTAATTTTTAATATAAATAAACTAATTAGTAATATACTTATGTAACTTACTTCATATATAGGAATAAATAAGGATAGCATTGCACTTAAAACTCCAATAAGAAAACCGTATACAATCATACCTGTTTTATTATTTGGGGTAGTAAAAAGATCACTAGCTACAAATATAAAACCATAGTAAACTGAGCCATTAATTAGGTTATTTAAATAAAGAGGATTATGACTAATAAAAAATATCATTAGTGATAGGAAAAGAAAACTAGCACTAGCACTTAGAGCAATATACTTTTTATAAAATTTGTTAAATGATAATATTATAAAACTAATTAATATTAAAAATAAACTGCTAGTTGCTATTCCACTGGTATTAAACCCTAAAAATAAGTCAAAATAACTGTAATTAAAAGCATTTATTTTTTCACTAATATTTAGATATGAATAACTATTTAATAATAATATTAGACCTAAAAATAGTCGAACTAATGCTAACATATTAAATTCTTTTTTTCTTTTTAAATAAGATGTTATAAATAAACTAGCAAATAAACCAATAGGATAAATAATCATATTGGTATTTATAGATATACTGCAACTTAAAATAAGACTATATAAGATAAATTCTTTTTTATTAAATTTATTGATATGAGCAACTATTATGCCAATAACAATACTTATAAAATAAAAATAAAGAGGAACAAAGATATCTAAAAAAGAAATATATTTGTGTTGATATAATAATATACCATTTTTATAAAGGCTAAATAAAACAAGAGGAATTAAAGCTGTATAATAGCTTTTTATTAAACTCTTTTTGTCTTTAGAATAATGTAAAAAAGGAATTTTAATCATTTTGATCTCCTTTCAAAAACTTGTTAAAATTAATATATACAGGACAAATATATGAACATAAGCCACATTTTAGACATTCTTTTTGGGCTTTTTTTAAATATTTTTCGTTAGAAAATAACAAAGGGTTTAAATGAACTGGACATATATTTATACATGCACCACAATTTAGGCATTTTCCTTCTTTTTTGGGTGAATAATTTGCCATAATTAAGATGCTACTTAAATTATTTGTTATAACAAAGTTTTCTATAGATATATTATGTCCACTCATAATTCCATTAGCAAAATATAAAACATCTTTACAATTATAAATAATTAATTCATTTAAAATATCTTTTAACAATGTTCCTATTTTTACTTGAACTATCATGGGATTTTTTAGGGCATTGCCACTTAAAGTAATTAGTTTTTCGCTTTTTATTCTTCCCCTTTTTAAGTAATTATATAAATCATAAAAATCTTCAGCGTTAATTATACAAGTTTTACTTGCTTCTAAATTTAAATATTTTAATAAAAATGTGGGTTGACCAAGCAAATATAAGTTGGGAACTGTTATTAATTCTATATCAGGGTACATTCCTAGATCACTCATTAATTTGTTTATGTTGGCACTACTACTGGCTTTAAGACATATATATATATGTTCTAATTTTATAAGTTTATTTATTTCATCTAATAGTTCTAATAATTCTTCATAATATAAAGATAAATAAAAATTTTGAGTTAAAACATATACTTCATCATCAATTGCATTTAATACTAAAGTAGTTTTAGAAGTTAAATTTATGAATTTTAGTAATTTTTCTTTAGTTAATTTATTTTTAAAACCAATATTATTTTTGCTTCTTTCTTCATAATTATTAATAATTTCAAGAAAATAGCCAGTTTCATCATATGAAGTAAGTTTTTTTAAGCCTTGAACTATACCGGATATAGGGGATAAAACATTTTCAATTACCTCATCACCAATTTTAACTAGAGTTTTAGGATTAACTAATATTTTATTTTGATTTACTGGTAAATATACTTTGTCGGGCTTTAAATATTTTTCTATTTTGCTAGAGACTAAAATGCTATCATCTTTCGTTAATTCAATTAATTTTTCCATTTATCCTCCTATTTATTCTTTTTTTCTTTTAAATACTCTTGTAATCTAATTGCTATGTGTTCAGGAATAATTTTAGTTAATTCTTCAAGACTTGCATTTTCAATTTTGGTTACACTTCCAAATTCTTTAATTAATTCCTTTTTTCTTTTATCTCCTATACCTTCAATATTATCTAAAATACTGCTTATAGCGCCTTTACTTCTAATTGCTCGATGATAACTTATGGTATAACGGTGAACTTCATCTTGCATTCTTGTTAAATAATGGAAAACATTGCTTGTTTTATCAAGGGGAATAGTTCTATAACCGTATGAATCTATTAAATCGTTAGTACGGTGTTTATTATTTTTTCTTAAACCACATACTCTAATGTTTAAATTTAAATTATTAAGTATTTCCATACAGGCATTTATTTGATTTATTCCTCCATCTACAATAATTAAGTCAGGTAGCTCTAGTTTATCTACTAATGCTCTATAATATCTTCGATATATAACTTCTTGCATTGTATGATAATCGTCATTTTTTTCTAAACTAATTTTGTATTTGCGATATTCTTTTTTAGCTGGTTTACCGTTTTTGAATACAACCATACAACTAACTGTAAAAGTGCCAAATAAATTGGAATTATCAAATAAATCAATTCTATCTAGCTTATTTAAATTAAGTAACTCTCTTAATTCATCATTGGCTTTTTCCGTAATTTCTTCATTTTTCATAACAATTTCAAGTTCATTTTCTAAGTTTATTTTAGCATTTTTAATAGCTAAATCTACTAAGTTTTTTTTCTTACCTTTAAGGGGTACTACAAAGTTTGTTTTAAGTATTTCACTTAATACTATATTATTAGTATCACTAGTACAAAGTATTTCTTTAGGTACTTCATGTCTACTATAGAAATTCATTAAATATGTTTCAAGTTCGTCTTGATAACTAGTGATAACAGGAAATATATCAGTATGACCTCCAACCATTCTTCCATTTCTTAAAAACAGTATTTGTATACTTAAATAGCCTTTATCAAAATAAAAGCCGACAATATCTCTATTAACATAATCATGTAATTCCATTTTTTGTTTATCTAAAACAATGCTAATATAATTTAATTCTTTTTTTAATTCTAAAGCCATTTCAAAATTAAGTTGTTCACTATATGTATTTATTTTTTCTAAAATTTTATTTTTTAATATATCGGCATTTCCTCTTAAAAAGCTGAGTATTTCACTTTCCATCATATTAAGCTTTTCTTGATCAACTTTTTTTTCACAATAGCCTAAACATTCACCAATATGATAATATAAACATACTTTTTTAGGCATAATTTGACATTTTTTTAAAGGATATAAGCGGTTTATTAAAGCGACAATTTTTCTGGCGGCATAAGCATTAGGATATGGGCCAAAAAGCATTTTTTTATCTTTTTTTCTAATACTTAAATAACGCGATACTTGAAGTTTGGGGTATGGTTTATTTATATATTCGATGTAGGGGTAACTTTTGTCATCTTTTAATAAAATGTTATACTTAGGGTCGTATTGCTTGATTAAATTAAATTCGAGTAAAAAAGCTTCTAATTCACTACTTGCTACTATATAAGAAAAATCAGCTATCTCACTTACCATTTTCGCCGTTTTACCTGTTTGAGGACGATTAAAATAAGAGTTAACTCTTTTTTTTAAATCTTTGGCTTTTCCAACATATATAATTATGCCATCACTATTTTTCATTTGATAGCTTCCTGGTAAATGAGGAATAAGTTTTAATTTATCTTTAAGCATAATCTTCACCACTCTTTTATTATACTACATTTTTTAGTATAATAAAATTAGGTGTTGTTATGAAATTATTGAATATTTTTACTTTGGAAATTAAAAAATCTAAGTTTATTGCTTATTACTTTGAAGTATACACTAAAGATGAAGTAATAAGTATTATTAATGATTTAAAAAAGGAACATAAAAAAGCTCGCCATATACCTTATGCTTATAAAATAGATAATGATATTAAAAAAATAGATGATAAAGAACCTGCTGGTACTAGTGGTATGCCTATTTTAAATATCATTGAAAAAAATAATTTAAATCATACTTTAATAGCGGTTGTAAGATATTTTGGAGGTATTAAATTAGGGGCTGGTGGACTTATTAGAGCTTATGGAAATGCAGCTAAAGAGGTAATAAAAAAATAATAGTTATTCTAAGATTAAACTATTATTTTTATTTGGGGTATTTTGATTAACTGTTTTATTATATACTCCAATTATAGCAGCAGTACCAATAGTAACTCCCAAAAATAAAACAATTAAAATAAATAATTTTTCATAAAACTTCATCATTATCTCACCTATCATTAGTATATCTTAAAATTAAAAATTTAACAATATGTTTTTTCTCTATTCTGAAAAATATATAATTAGTTATTTAATAAACATAGCATCGCCAAAAGAAAAGAAACGGTATTTTTCTTTTATTGCTTCGTTATAAGCATTTAAAATTATTTCTTTTGTAGATAAAGCACTAACAAGCATTAATAAAGTTGATTTTGGCAAATGAAAATTAGTGATTAAGCCATCAATAGCTAAAAATCTAAAGCCTGGATAAATAAAGATGTCGGTATTACCACTACATGCTTTAAATTTATCATATTTGTGAATAATAGTTTCTAAAGTTCTTACAGATGTAGTCCCTACTGCATATATTTTTCTATTTTCTTTTTTAGCTAAATTTAATTTTAGAGCAACATCACTACTCATTTCATAAAATTCACTATGCATGTGATGATCTAAAATGTTTTCAGTTTCTACAGGTCTAAATGTGCCTAAACCGACGTGAAGAGTTATAAATAATATTTCGATTCCTTTGTTTTCTAATTCTTTTAATAACTCTTTTGTAAAGTGTAGGCCTGCGGTAGGAGCGGCAGCACTTCCAATATTTTTAGCATAAACTGTTTGATATCTATCCTTATCTTTTAAGTTTTCATGAATATATGGAGGTAGAGGCATATTTCCAAGTTCATCTAGTATTTCCATTAAAATACCTTTATAAATTAATTTTACATAAACAATACCTTCATCTTTTTTTTCGATTACTTCAGCTTGTAATTTATTTGAAAAGTTAACTATAGTCCCAACTTTTAACCTTTTGGCAGGTCTTGATAAACATTCCCAAATATTTTTTCCTAAATCTTTTAAAAGTAATAATTCTATTGCTGCATTAGTATCTTGTTTAGTACCGATTAATCTTGCAGGTATTACTTTTGTATCATTTAATACTAAAACATCGCCTTTATTAAGCAAATTAAGTATGTCATGAAAATGCTGATGATTTATTTGGCCAGTTTCTTTATCTAAAACCATTAATTTAGATTCATCTCTTTTAGTAATAGGAGTTTGCGCTATTAATTCTTCTGGTAAATTATAATCAAAATCACTTAAATTCATTGTTATTACTCCTTTTCTAAATATGTTTTTACTTTTACAAGTATTTCATCGGCTATGTCATTTATACTTCTAAATTCATTATTTTTTAAACAATTTATTTTTTCGTATTCGTAAATTGTAGCAAGTTCTAAATAAGCTATTTCAGCTAAATGAAGTAAGTTAACATTAGCAGATTTCCCTTCTTTTTCTTTTAATGTGCAAACAAATTCAAAAGGCAAATATAAAAACAATACATAGTCAGGACGTGGTAAATCTAGTAATACAAACTCTAGATTATCAAGCCATTCATACATTAGATTACGCTTTTTAATATCTTTTATTTTACCTCCTTGAAAGGCCATGTTAGATTCTACGTAACGATTTAATACGACAATATAATCATTTTCAAGGTATTTGTTTATTATTTCAATATTATAAGCTCTATCAGCTGCATAATAAAGACTAGATATTTTGGGATTAACATTTAAAATACCCTCTGTAAAATAACTAGAACCATTCTTTCCTAAATAAGCTTCACCTATAATTTTACCTGTTGGAGAAGCATAATTAGGAAAACCAAAACTTATGGCTTTATATCCTAGCTTTTTTAAGTTATTTACTAAAATATCAGTTTGGGTTTGCTTGCCTGAACAATCTGTTCCTTCTATTACAATTAGTTTGCCTTTGTGCATGTTTTCACCTACTTATATATATAATGGGTAATTACTAGTTATATTTAATACTTCGTTTTTAGCTTCGGTAAGAATATCAACGTCGTCTTTATTTTTTAAGACTTTAGCGATTATATGGCCAATTTTAATGAAGTCTTCCTCTTTTAATCCTCTAGTTGTCATTGCTGGTGTTCCAAGTCTTATGCCACTGGTTTTCATTGGTGACTCAGTTTCATTAGGAATAGTATTTTTGTTTACAGTTATATTTATTTTATCTAATAAAATTTCAGCTTCGCTCCCAGTTAGACCAACACTTGATAAAACATCAACTAACATTAAATGATTATCTGTGCCACCACTAATTATTTTAAATCCTTCTTGGTTTAGGGTGTCAGCTAGAGCTTTAGCATTTTTTATAACTTGCTTTTGATATTCTTTAAATTCGGGTTGCAAAGCTTCATAAAAGCACTCTGCTTTCGCTGCTATAACGTGCATTAAAGGTCCCCCTTGAATACCAGGAAAAATTACTTTATTAATTTTTTTGATTATTTCTTCATTATTAGTAAGAATAATTCCCCCTCTTGGGCCTCTTAAAGTTTTATGAGTTGTCGATGTTACTACATCAGCATAATCAACTGGATTTTGATGAAGGTTAGCTGCTACTAAACCTGCAATATGGGCCATATCAACAAATAAATATGCTCCTACTTCATGAGCTATGTCTCGAAATTTTTCAAAATCTATATATCTTGAATAGGCTGATGCGCCGGCAACAATCATTTGGGGTCTTTCTTTTAAAGCAATATTTCTTATCTCTTCATAATCAAGCATTTGTGATTCGGGATTTAGATTATAAGAAATAAATTCGTAATCTAGTCCGCTAAAATTAACTGGGTTGCCATGAGTTAAATGGCCTCCATGGGAAAGATTTAAGCCCATAACTTTATCATGAGGTTTAAGTAAGGCTCTATATACGGCCATATTAGCACTAGAACCACTATGAGGCTGAACATTAGCATAATTAGCATTAAATAATTTTGTTACATATTCGATTGCTAATAATTCTACTGTATCAACATTTACACATCCGCCATAATATCTTTTGCTTGGATATCCTTCGGCATATTTATTAGTAAAAATACTCCCTTGTAATTCCAAAATGCTTTTGGAAACATAATTTTCTGAGGCTATAAGTTCAATGTTATTTTGTTGCCTTTTTAATTCTTTGGCTAAAGCTTCTTTAATTTTATTGTCCATTTTATTTTTCTCTCCTTTTCGCTGCTATTATTAAATTGGATAATAACATAATAATTGTCATAGGTCCAACTCCCCCTGGTACTTTTGTTATGTAGCTACATTTAGGTGATACTTTATCAAAATCAACATCACCATATAATTTATTATCTATTCTATTAGTACCAACATCAATAACAATTGCCCCTTCTTTTATGTACTCGTCGGTAATAAACTTAGCATGTCCTATAGCTACGATCAAAATATCTGCTTGTTTAGTTACTGCTTGTAAATTTTTAGTTTGGGAATGAGCTATGGTGACAGTCGCACCTCTATTTAATAAGGCTGCTGCCATAGGTCTACCAACAATTATACTGGAGCCAATTACGACAACGTTTTTTCCACTTATAGATACATTTATGTAATCAAGCATTTTTAAAATACCTAAGGGGGTAGCTGCAATTATTTGTTCATTGTCACTGAATAGTGCACCTAAATTATAAGTTCCAAATCCATCTACATCTTTGCTAGGGTTTATATAAGAAATTATTTTATTTTCATCAAATTTATTTGGCAATGGACTTTGAACAAGAATACCATCTATATTTCGATCGTTGTTAAGTTCTTTTATTTTAGCAATAATTTCTTCATCAGTGTTTTTATCATTATAACGATAAAGTGTAGCTTTTATTCCAAGTTCTTCACATACTTTTATTTTATTTCTTACATATATTTCGCTTGCTTCATTATGACCTACTAAAATTATCCCTAAACCTGGTATAATATTCGTTTCTTTTAATTTTAAAACTTCTTTTATTAAATCTTTTTTTATTTCATTGGCTATTAATTTACCATCAATTATTTTCATAATGTCTCCTTTCAATTAATTAAAATCTATATATTAAAATCGAAACACTTGAATTTTCACAATATATATAAGCATATTAATCACTCCTAAAATAACGTCCCTTGTCTTACAATCTTTAAATGTTCATAAGCTTTTTCTTCAGCCATTCTTCCTCTTTGGGTTCTTTTAATAAAACCTTCTTGAAGTAAAAATGGTTCTACAACATCTTCAATAGTAGTTACTTCTTCGCCTATGGCAGTAGCAATTGTTTCAATGCCTACTGGACCACCATTAAATTTACTTATTAAAGCACTTAAATATTCAATGTCTATTTGATCTAATCCAAACTCATCAACTTTAAGCCTTTTTAAACTATCTACAGTAATATTATAATCTATTTTGCCATTTCCTTCAACTAATGCAAAATCTCTTACCCTTTTAAATAATCTATTAGCTACTCTTGGTGTTTTACGGCATCTTTTAGCTATTTCTAGGGCCGCATCATCATCTATTTCCATCTCAAGAACTCGACCAGTTCTTTTTATAATTTGTTGAAGTTCTGAATCTTCGTAATAGTTTAATTTAGATACTATACCAAATCTATCTCTAAGTGGACTAGATAAGTCACCTGCTCTAGTGGTTGCTCCTACTAAGGTAAATGGAGGCAAATCTATTTTGATGCTTCTACTTTTACCGTCTGCACCAATAATTATGTCTAATTCAAAATCTTCCATAGCAGGGTATAAAATTTCTTCAACAAATTTTGGCATTCTATGAATTTCATCAATAAATAAAACATCACCTGGTTCAATGGTGGATAAAACGGCCGCTAAATCACCACTTTTTTCTAAAGATGGACCACTAGCTGTTTTAATATTACTTCCTAGTTCGTTAGCTATTATGTGGGCAAGTGTTGTTTTTCCAAGCCCTGGAGGGCCATAAAGAAGTACGTGATCTAATGCTTCATCACGCATTTTGGCTGCCTCAATAAATACTTTTAAGTTAGCTTTAATGTCTTCTTGACCTATATATTCCATTAATGATTGAGGTCTTAAACTAGCTTCAAAATTATCACTTTCTTGCGCTTCAACTTCTAATATTTTGTCATTGTCCATATTTACCCTCCTTTATATAATCTATTATTTGATACCAATTTTCACAACTTTGATATTTGTCTGATTGTCCTCTTAATAAAACATTGATACCATATTTAGAAACATTTTCTAAAACTGATTCTTTGTCATCTATAAATAAATCAATGTGTTCTTTAAAAGCCTTTTTTCCTTTTTTATATTGTTTAAAATATATTTTGTCATAAAAAATATTATGTTCTTTTAAAAATGCAATAGTGTCTTTAATACTTTTTCGATAATACTTGTTACTCCTAGCGGTTATAATGATAATTTTAAAATTGTTGTCTTTAAAATATTGCCAAGCTTCTTTAACTCCTTCTCTTATTGCGTATTCTTTACGCATATCTTTCATATATTTCCGAAGAAATTTTTTATATTCTCTATTAGACAGTAAATCAGTATCATTTAATTTAGGATAAGCTATTTTGCGATACTTTAAAATAGTTTTTCTCGTATAAGTAATTGTATCATCTATATCAATGCCTAAAATCATTTTAACATCAACTTTAAAGCTTCTTTAATTTGGGCTTCTATTTCTAAAGAAGCATTAACTTTTGGTAGCACTTTTTTAATTTCAGCTCTTTTATATCCTAGACTTTCAAGCACACTAACAAGTTCATCAAAATCGCCACTTAAATTAATGTCTTGTTTACTTGCAAGTTTGCCTTTTAAGTCAAGAATTATTTGCCTAGCAAGTTTCTCACCAATCTTGGGGAATTTAGTTAAATATAAAATATTTTCTCTATCTATAGCATCAATAATACCGGCAATAGAACCAGTGGCAAGCATAGGCATAGCCATTTTAGGCCCTAATCCTTTAACATTAATAAGTTTTAAGAACAAATTTCTTTCATCTTCACTTTTAAAACCATATAAAGTATACTCATCTTCCCTTACTTGATTATATAAATATACTTTAGCATCAGCATTTAATTCAAAACTAAAAGGATTAGCAACGTAAATTGTATAACCAATTTGATTATTTTCTACTACTATATAATTGTTTTCTTGAGCTACTATTTTTCCAATAATATAATTAAACATCTTATCACCCTACTAATTATAATAGCATACATTAGTTTAAAAGTATACCCCTTTAAATTGCGATTTTTTAGAGCGTTGGGAATAATAGAAATAACAACTTAGACCTAATAAAAATAGTTTTAGATATTTACCATCAATTAAACTATCAATTTACGAGAAAAATAAATTTATTTGTAATATAATATTTAGTAATTTTAGTAATTAAAAAAATTAAGTATAATTTCATCTTAATTTTTTATTTACAATTTTTATAGTGTTAATTTTTTTACTTGTGACTGTCTTGCTAAATTATTAATGGTTATGGTAGATGCTAAAGCTATAGTTTGATTTAATAATTCATATATAAAAAGTTTTTCTTCCATTGTAGCTTTCCTTGTTTTTTCACCCATTTTTATAATAAGACCTTTAGTCAAATTATATTTAAGTTTGATGCAAGTATTGGTTTTTTTATCTTTAAAGCTTATGATAATACTTTCTTCTGCATCTTCTTTATTTTGAGAATTAAATTCAAATTGATATAATAAAATTAAATCTTTTAGCTCATCACTATATTCAAGACCATATGAAAAACCATTATTCTTATATGCTATACTTACACTATTGTGTGAAGCTCTATCTTGAAGTTTGGTTTCATATAAATAAGCACCTTGATTAATTTGATATTGATTATAAATTTTTGCTCCAATTCTTACTTTTTCAATGTATTTTTCAATGCTATCTAGTTCTATTTCGAGGTTTATAAAAGGATTTATTGTTTGAACAAATTTTTCAAGAGCTAATCTAAAATTAGGATTATTTTTTGATTTTGAACTATTAGCTATTGCTTTTATATATGTTTCGTAATATAAAGTATAATATTTTACCCAATCTTGAGGACATGTAGTTATGTAAACCTTTTTTAATAATTCATTTGTGATTAAAGCAATACTTTTTGAAATGTTTTGAACTTCAGTTTCTTGATAGCCTAATTGTCTAGCGTAATAGTCTTTTAATTCAGCAATAAATATAACTAACCCTTCTAATGAATCTATGTGGTATGTTTTTATGTATTTTTTGTTATCGTTTCTTTCTTGTAATTTAGCTTGAGCTTTCTTAATTTTTACTAGTAATTCTTTAGAATGGGGATTGTTCGTTATAGGATTGATTGTTTGTTCAATTTCAGCTATTTCTCTTGCAAATTTTTCATCAATAGCATAAAAACGGGGATTGCTACTTTTTTCTTCACCATTAATATGTATTCCATACGAATTATTAGGATATTTTTCATAGATAATTTGTGCTACTTCTAAAGGGATTTTCCCTTTAATAACAACGTAGGAGCTACCGCTATAATACAAGGCAATATTTTGCCAAATGTGAACTTCTTCATCTATTCCTAAATTGCCTTTTATATCTAATATAGGATTAGCAATTTTAAAAGCTTTTAGGGTTTCTTTAAATTCTATTCTATGCATAATTTCCCCCCTGATACAAATTAGTATTATATCAAATTTAAAGAAAATGTCAAAAATAAATTTTAGTTAAGACAACATATATTAAAATTAAGTTTGTTAGAATATACTATTATGTTAGATTCATTTAAATCAAAACTCTAACCATAATAAAAGTTAGAGTTAATGACAACTTGGTGTTTCAAGTGGGATTCGAACCCACGATTTCTAGCGTCGGAGGCTAGCGTTCTATCCAGCTGAACTATTGAAACATGTTATTATTTTACCATATAAAAAGACTTACTATCAAGTAAATCTTATAATATCAAATATAGTTATATATATCATTAATAAAATAATTAAGAAAAAGAATATCATGTGACAAGTATTTTCGAATTTAGCATTTATAGGACTACCCTTAATTTTTTCTATAATCAAAAATAATATTCTTCCACCATCAAAAGCGGGAATAGGTAAAATATTGATTAAACCGACATTAATACTTAAAAATGCTATTAAATATATTAATTGTTGAATTCCAGCAGCTAGACTTTCGCCAACTACATGGTATATGCCTACTGGGCCAGATAAACTGCTAATGGAAATTTGACCTGTAAATAAATTAACTACAGTTAGCCACATTGTAGAAATTAAACTGTAGAATCTAACAAATGCGTATTTAAGACTAGCTAATAGGCCATGTTCTACTGTTTGCTCTATTCCAAATCCAAATGTTTTTTGTTCTTCGCCAGTATCAGTTTTAGTTATCTTTGGTTCTATTTCTAAATTAATGGTCTTGTTATCTCTTAAAACTTTAAAATTATAAATATTACTGTCATTTTTTAAATATAAAACTATTTGAGTTTGGTCCCATGTTGAAACTTTATGATTATTTATAGATAAAATTAAGTCGCCCTCTTTTAAGCCACTTTCCATCGCCGCTGAATTTTCTAGAATTGTTCCTACTCTTGGTTCTAAACTATTTGCTCCCCATATAAGGGCCATTATAAATAATACTAAAATTGCTAAAATAAAATTATTAATTACTCCTGCTGCTAAAATAATAACTCTTTGCCACCATTTTTTATTGCACATAAAGTCTTCTTTTTTTAATTTTTTCGACTCATCATCTTCGTATACTTCTCCAGCCATGGATACAAATCCTCCAATAGGAAAGGCCCTAATGTTATAATTTATTCCATCTTTACCTTTATGAGTTTTAATTAATGGACCCATGCCAATAGAAAATTCATAAATATGAACACCTGCTTTTTTGGCGGTAATAAAATGGCCAAATTCATGGACTAATATTATAATTCCTAATATAAATATTAATAATATCAAAATAATAAACCACATATTTATCCTCCTAACTAAAACATTGAATACAATAGTAAAAAGCCAAGCATTATAGCAATTGTACTATCAAGCCTATCTAATATGCCCCCATGACCAGGGATTAGATTGCTAAAATCTTTAATACCATTTTCTCTTTTTATTTTACTAAATATTAAATCACCTATTTGACCTATTATTGATAATATTAGAGTTGCAACAATTACTTTTATAGATATAGGATTAATTAAAAAATGATAAAAGCAAGCGGCTACGGTTGTGCCAATAAGTGAGCCTAAAATACTACCTTCTATAGTCTTTTTAGGACTTACTTTAGGTATTAATTTGTGTCGGCCAAAAGCCATTCCCATAAGCATAGCAAACGTATCAGTAAATATAAATATTAGAATTAGATAGATGAATAAATATAAATCAATCATTCGAACTAAAATCATAGTATTAAAAGAAGTGCCTAAAAGCAAAATAGAACCTATTAAATAAAATGCGTCTTTTGTACTATAATTTTTTTCGTCATAAATTAAAGTTGACCCTAATAATGTTAAAAGAGCAATAGCAATTCCTTTATAAGTTATACCAAATAAAATTGAGTAGCCATCAAATTCGGTTAATACTAACAGCGCTAAAGCTATGATGCTAATTAATTGTATTAAATATGGATATTGATTATGACTTTTTTTTAGATCGAGTAATTCTTTTAGAGCTAAAATACTTACTATGCTAACTCCTAATCTAAATAAATTATTCCCATACCATATTACTGGGATAACTATTATGAGCATTATAATAGCACTAATTATTCTTTTTTTCATATTATCCTACTTTCTATATTAAGTATACTATTAATAATAAGTTTTAGCAACTATCTATATAAGCCAATTTTCCTTTTCATTGTAATAAATTTATTTTTGGCTATTTCACGCACTATATTTATATTTTCACTTAAAATGTTATCTATTTCATTACTATTTATTATGGCATAATACCTCTTTTGAATTCCTTCTATTTCTCTAGTTACAACATCAGCAACCTGCTTTTTAAATTCCCCATAATTTTGATTAGCAAAATAATTTTCTATTTCCTTAATACTTTGACCTGTAATAGAGGCGTATATATTTATTAAATTGCTTATACCAGGTTTGTTTTCTATATCATAAATAATTTTACAATCACTATCTGTTGTTGCAGACATAATTTTTTTACGAATATCATCTAAATTATCTAGTAGTCTTATAACACCTTTTGGGTTTTCACTTGATTTACTCATTTTTTTAATTGGATTAATTAAATCCATAATTTTTGTTCCTTCTTTGGCTATATAAGCATCAGGTATTTTAAAGGTTTCACCGTATTTTTTGTTGAAACGGATAGCAATATTGCGGGTTAGTTCTACATGTTGTTTTTGATCAATTCCAACTGGCACAAAATCAACATCGTATGCTAAAATATCAGCAGCCATTAAAATTGGGTAAGTAAATAGACCGGCACAAAAGTTATTATTTTTACTGCTTTTGTCTTTAAATTGCGTCATTCTTGATAGTTCGCCAAAAGGAGTATTACATTCAAGAAGCCAAGAAATATTAGCGTGATATTCATTTTCTGATTGAATAAAAATAATGTTTTTGTTTGGGTCAATCCCACAAGCAATATATAATGCAACTAAACTTCGAATGTTTTCGTGTAGAAGGTTAGATTCTTGGGGTACCGTTATAGCGTGCATATCAGCTATAAATATATAGGATTTAAATTCTTCTTGCATTTTAACCATTTGTTTTATGGCACCTATGTAATTACCTAACGTAATTACGCCTGATGGTTGAATTCCTGTTAAAATTGTTTTTGTAACTGTTTTGCTTAATTCTTTCATATTTTTAACCAACTTTCTTTTTAAGTATATCAAAAATATTAGAAAATTTAAAGAAAAAAATCCTTCTAATAGGATTCTTCAATTTTTTCTTCTCTTTCTCTTAAGTCGTATAATCTTTTTTGAAAACTTTTATTGTTCTTTATTTTTTCACTATTAAATTTTTGTGCCCATTTATTAGTGTCCTTTACTAGTCTGTCAACAACTTCTTGAGAAAGCATTTTTTCGTCATTTTTGGTGTTAAAAGATATCCACCCTTCCTTTTTTAAATCTTTAACCTTATAATTCATTATATCCTCCCTTTCATGTAATATATATTATTGTACCAAATTTCTAACGAAAAGTCTTTAGTTTTGTTAAAATAATGTTGCAAAACAAAAAGTGTTGAGTTATTATAAATTCCGCT
>CASEOP010000038.1 GCA_949289505.1 uncultured Mycoplasmatota bacterium | reverse complement strand
TTGAACAGAATCTATAATAATCCAACACATTTTATTTTGCAAGATTTTTTTAAAAATAAAGACTTTTCGTTAGAAATTTGGTACAATTGTGATGGTTATTATTTATTAATAAATATTGTTATTTTAAAATTTAAGATAGGAGTTTTAGTTATGAGAAAAAAAGAATTAGTTGATTTAATTATTGGTATATCTTTAATATTATTAGCAGGAGTTATTCTTTTGTTACCAACTTTTAAAATTACTGATTTAGGTTTAATTTTAAAAATAATATTTAGTTTTTATGCTTTATTAAAGCTAACCCAATTTTTATTAATATTAAAAGACAAAGATACAGAGAGTTTATTTACTTTTTTTATATCATTAGGAGCTTTAATTTCCTTATTTTTTATTAAATTATCAACTAAAAATATTGTTTTAATTCTTCTTATTTGGATGGCATTTATGTGTTTAGTAAAACTTAAAAAAGCTGATTTTTATCATGATCGAAAAAATAAAATGTGGATATTGCGCTTATTTATTTTATTTATCTTTTTAACATCGGGATTATTAATGGGTATAAATTTATATTATGAATCATCAGTTCAAACAATTATAATTGGTTTTTTCTTCTTTATTAATGGTATTTTAGATGCAGTTGATCCTATATCATTATATATAATGGAGGATAGTAAATGAAATTAATTAGTGATTTTATAGAATATCAAATTTTAGATTTAAATAATGGTAAAAAATTAGAAACATGGAATGGGGTAATTTTAAATAGACCTGATCCTCAAGTAATATGGCAAAAGGAGAATAACTTAAATTGGATAAATGATGCAACATATGATAGAAGTAATACTGGAGGAGGAAAATGGACTATAAATAATAGGATTCCAACTTCTTGGATAATAAATTATCACGACTTAAAGTTTAATTTAAAATTAATGGGTTTTAAACATACAGGACTTTTTCCTGAACAAGCATATAATTGGAATTTAGTTAGAAAAAAGATTAGAGAAGCAAAAAGAAAAGTTAACGTTTTAAATTTATTTGCCTATACAGGAGCTTTATCTATAGCAGCTTTAAAAGAGGGAGCAAGCGTTGTTCATGTCGATTCATCTAGGGGGATGATTGATTGGGCAAAAGAAAACGTAAAATTAAATAATTTAGAAAATGGTAATATTCGTTTTTTAGTAGATGATGTAAGAAAGTTTGTTAAAAGAGAAATTAGACGGGGCAATAAGTACGATATTATAGTTATGGATCCTCCTTCTTTTGGGAGGGGAGCTAAAAGCGAAGTGTGGAATATAGAAAACGATTTAGATAATTTAATTAAAGATGCGTCTTTGCTGTTAAGTGATAATCCTTTGCTTTTTATTATTAATTCTTATACGACTGGTTTATCCAAAACAATTTTAGAAAATATTCTATATTTACGTGTTAATACGAAATTTAGCGGTATAATTACAAGTGATGAATTAGGATTGCCGGTTAAGGATTCAAATTTAATTTTACCGTGTGGTTTGTATGCAAGGTGGGAAAATAAAGAATGAAGAAAGTTATAATTATTTTAGTTTGTTTATTTTTATTGGGTTGTTCTAATGATAAAAAAGTATATAGTTATCAAAAAATAGATAGTGATAAAGCTTTGGAAATTATGCATGAAAATAGTAATTATGTTATTTTAGATGTTAGAACAAGAGAAGAATTTGATGAGGAACATTTAGATAATGCTTTAAATGTTCCAGTAGAAGAAATTAATGAGTTAATACCAATTGATTTAGATAGTATAATTTTTGTTTATTGTAAGAGTGGGGTAAGAAGTAAAGAAGCTGCTTTAAAGTTAATTGATATGGGTTATATGGTTTATGATTTAGGTGGTTATAATAATATTAATTTAGAAGAATAATATTTTTGATGTTTCATATAGTTAATTAGAAAGTTGAGGAATAAAATATATGGAAATATTAAAAGTATCTAGTAAATCTAATCCTAGTAAAGTAGCAGGGGCTATAGCTAATATATTTAGAGAAAAAGGAAATGTAGAAATACAAACTATTGGGGCTGGTTCTTTAAATCAAGCCATAAAAGGAATAGCTATAGCTAGAGGATTTGTAGCACCTAGTGGTGATAATTTGGTGGTAATACCAGCGTTTAATGACGTAATAATTAATGGAGAAGATAAAACAGCAATGAAATTAATTGTAACTAAAAAATAGTCAACCAAAAGTTGACTTTTTATATACGATTTTTTTTAATATTACTAGCTAATAGCCTTAAAATACCTTATAATAATATTAAGGTGATACTATATGAGTGAAATTATATTAGAAGATATTGAAGGTAATAAAACAAAAGCAACTTTTTTATTTACACATTTTGATTATGGATTTAGTAAAAATTATATAGTATATTTGGTAGATAATGATTTGTTAGTATCTACTTATGAAATGGTTGATAATAAATATATTATTGATAATGATTTATCTAGTAAAGAATATGATATGATTGATAAAGTAATTGAAAGCAAAATGGGTGAGACATGTGAATAAAATATATATTGATTATAATAATGGAATAAGAAAGTATTATGCTTATGTATATAAAAATGATGAAGTTATGTATACGCCTTTAACTAGCATAGAAATAGCACAAATTTTAGAAACAATTATTAATCAATCTATTGTTAATATTATAGAAGGTAAAGATAGTGTGGAAATAGTTTTAGCTAATAATATTAGTTTAATAATAGATCAATTAAAAGTTTTATATCCAACTTTGGAAGAAAGTGATAAATATTTTGCTATATTAGTTAAAAAAATAAATAGTTATGTTTCTCTTATGAATATGACTAAATTAAAACAAAAATTGCCACCTAATTATATTCCTAAAGTTAATAGACAAAAATTTTTTGAAAGTAAGGAAGTTATAAGTGATAATGTATCTTTTTTAATTGCTATTTCTTTAGCTACTAATATTTATTATGGAATTAAAGAAGAAATCGAAAGAAATGAACCAAAATTTAGGTAAACAAATATTTATAAAGTAGAAAAAATGATGTATAATAGTGTGCTTAGTGGGTGGTTTAATTGGATAGAGTTGTTTTAATTACAGGAGCTTCTCGTGGTTTAGGGGCAAGTATAGCAAAATTGTTTTTAGATAATAATGATATTGTTTATATTAACTATAATAATAGTAGAGAAGAAGCATTGAAAATAAAACATAATTATTCTAAGGCTATAATTGTTAAGGGTGATGTTTCAAAAGAGTTAGATGTAAAAGAAATGGTTGATAAAATAAGATTAGAACAAGGACATTTAGATGTTATTGTTAATAATGCTGCTATAGCGGATGATTCATTAGTGGAAGATAAAACAAAAGAAAGTTTTAGCAAAGTCTTAGAAACTAATTTAATTGGGGCTTTTTTAGTTGCAAAGTATGGTAAAAAAATTATGGATAGTGGAGTTATTATTAATATTGCATCAACAAATGGCATAGATACAAATTATCCTTATAGTTTAGATTATGATGCTTCAAAAGCTGGATTAATCTCTTTAACCCATAATTTAGCAATCGAATATGCTCCTAATATTAGAGTTAATGCTGTTGCTCCTGGTTGGATAAATACGGATATGAATAAAGAGTTAGATAAAGAGTTTATTGATAAGGAATGTGATAAAATTTTATTAAAAAGATTTGCTGAACCGGAGGAAATAGCAAAAGTTGTATTTTTTATAGCAAGTGAGGCAGCAAGTTATATAAATGGTAGTGTGATAAGGGTTGATGGTGGCTTAAAGTAAAGTGAGGATTGTATATGTTAGAAGTAATTATTATATTTAATGAAAATGATCTTGATTTACCTATAACTTATTTAAAGGGAAATTGTTTGTATCATTGTGATTTAATTAGACGTATATGTGATGCTTATGAAATATATATTGATTCAGAAGATTATGTGAATGATTTAATAAGTAATAATCATATTATTTTTGCTATAGCTGGAAGAGAAACTTTAGTTTGGGTACCTGAGAAAATAACAAGAAAACAGTATACTTCTTTATTAGAAATTAAAGATTATGTAACTCAATTTAAAAGTTTTAGGGCAGCAATTAAAGTAAGTGATGATGAGGTTACTTTTTTAAAAGATAATGTTATGGAAAATATAGAAGATTTTTATAATTATATTTTAGATAACTGTTTAGATAGGAGTCGTTAAATTATGGATATAGATAAAATAGTTTTAGAGGCGGAAGAAAAATGTCAGAATATTTTTAGTAAAATAGATAGTAATGAAGCTTATTTTAGTAAGTTAGTATTAGATGCTTTTAAAAAAGAAAATATTAATGAATCTCATTTTAATATGACAACAGGGTATGGTTATAATGATTATGGTAGGGATGCTATAGAAAGAGTTTTTGCCCGTGTTTTGAAAGGAGAAAAAGCTTTAGTAAGAAATCAATTTATAAGTGGTTCTCATGCTTTATCTACTGCTTTTTTTGCTATCTTAAGGCCTAAAGATGTTTTACTTTCAATTACCGGATTACCTTATGATACATTACATGAAGTTATTGGGATAAAAGATAATCCTAGTTCACTTAAAAGTTTTGATATTTCTTATGAACAAATTGATTTAGTTAATAATTTATTTGATGAAGATGCAATTATAAAAAAATTGCAGGAAAAAAAGATTAAATTAATTACGATTCAAAGAAGTAGGGGATATTCTACAAGAAAAAGTATTGCTATAAAAGATATAAAAAATATTATCCAAAAAATAAGAGAAATAGATAAAGATGTAATTATAATGGTTGATAATTGTTATTGTGAAATGGTTGAGGAAATATCACCTTTAGAAGTGGGAGCTAATATTATTGTTGGCTCATTAATAAAAAATTTGGGAGGCTCTTTAGCTAGTAATGGTGCTTATATTTGTGGTGATGAAAAAATTGTAAATTTGTGTGCTGAAAGGCTTAATTTACCAGGAGAAGGAATAGATGTTGGGCCAAGTCTTGGAGCTAATAAAAGTATTCTGCAAGGTTTATATTTTGCTCCAAGTGTTGTAGCTGCTAGTTTAAAAATTAGTGTTCTTACAGCTTATATTATAGAAAAAATTGGCTTTAATGTGTCGCCTAAATATAATGAAGATAGATCTGATATTGTTCTAGCTATTACTTTTTTAGATCCAAATTTATTAATAAAATATGTTCAAGAAATTCAAATGAATTCACCAATTGATGCTAATACTTTACCAATTCCAGCACCTATGCCTGGATATGAAGATAAAGTTATTATGGCAAGTGGGTCTTTTACTCAGGGCTCTAGTATTGAACTTTCTTGTGATGGTCCACTTAGAAAACCATATATTGCTTATCAACAAGGGGGAGTTACTTATAATTATGGGAAAATAGCGGTTATTAATGCTATTAAAAATATATTAAGAAATTAATTTATGCTATATAAGAACTTAAGTTTATTTAAAACTAGTGATTTATACCTTTAAAAATATGTTTATTTAAATTTCTTATGATGGGTGTATTAAATAGTATTAAAAAACTGATAAAGTATCAACTTTTAACTTTGATATATTATCAGTTTTTTATATTAACATTTTTACTATAGAACTTGGAATAAAAGATAGTCAAATTTAGAAATTCCTATTATATATTATACTTGTAATATATGAACTTATATAATATTTATATATTACATACAAATAAAGAAAGATAGTATCCATTTAATTCTTATCATCTTTTATTGGTTTTAAAATAGATATATAGATATACATTTGTTAGTATTTTGATTAATTAAAATATTTAATGCCACTTTTTTTGCCACTTTTGAAAAAAATTGAATATAAAAAAAGTTTATGAAATCTTCATAAACCCTTATAAACTCGATGGTGGCTCGCGAGGGATTCGAACCCTCGACCCTTTGATTAAAAGT
>CASEOP010000037.1 GCA_949289505.1 uncultured Mycoplasmatota bacterium | reverse complement strand
ATTCGAACCCCTGCGCCGATTGCTCGACCTCCCGGTTTTCAAGACCGGTCCCTTCAACCAGACTTGGGTATTCCTCCACTTGTTTGGTTAACAACGTAATTATAGCAAAGATATTATAGCATGTCAATAATTTTTTAAAAGTTTTATTTTTATAAATTTAGTATCTTTTCTATATATTTTGAAAACACTTTAGCATATTTTATGACTTAATTAACCTTATATAAATATAATATTCCTTTAAAATAATTATTTCTAAACATTGCGATGATAATCCGACCATAAAAAAAGAGAAATATATTCTCTTAAAAATTTACATATTTATTAGTATTATAAATTATATCATCTACTTCTAGATAAATTGAATATTTACCACTTAATCCCTGTTCATTAATATATTTATTTACTACTATTCCATTTTCTGTTTCATCTTCCGTAAAGATATCTAAACATAAAGCAGTATAAGGTTTTTTACTAACTGATACATGATAAATTGTTGCCTTCATATTTTGATACAAAATAATATTTACATCTTCTCCCTTTTTAAATCTACCGCTTACAACCAATCTATCTATTTCTTTTGAAACATTAAAATCTCTATCAAATTCACTTATGTCTTTTGTTCCTAATATAAATCCTAATTTTTCTTCTTTAACCTCAGTTTCACCTAAACTACCTATTCTTGTTGCCTCTTTTAATTCAAAATTTTCATTATTAGAGTATAAACTCATTTTTTCAACACGGTAATTATTAGTCGGTAATACTATTTCAAATATAACTTTATCATTTAATAATTCTACAGTATCACTAACTAATTTATCAGCTCCACCTAAACCTGCCGGCTGATTAGAATTTTTACCATCTACATAAACAATCCCACCTGAATGAACTATATAGTGATTTTTAGCTAAATAATCAACATCAGATATATACGGTGAATAAAATTCACTACCACGCTCTTTGCCATATTCCCAAATTTGCTCAATAGTCATATTTTCTATGTCAATTTTATACATAACACCTCTCGTATAACTATCCTCAGCATCTACATATTCACTTTCAATTTTTGATTTATTATTACCATTATCTAAAATAAATACATATCCTTCAGGAGTAATCATTGCAGCGTGTTGACTCCATTGCCATTCGAAGTTATCACCAACTGGTGTAAAGAAGTATTTTTGATATTCACTACTCCAATTAGTAGGGTCGCCAATTATCCAATTAAGACTACCACTATTATAATCAATATTTATAACTGCATCTTGATGCCTTCCTGATAAAGTAATAGAATTTGTTTTTTCGTCATACCAAACGGAATTGTTATGAAACCAATCATAGTCTACCCAATTTTCACTTTTACCATCGTCCATATTAAGAATGTCTTTTAAATCCCAATACTTTACTATATCACCAGTATTTATGTCAACTTCAACAATGTAATCTTCTACTGTTCCACTATCATTATTAAAATCATCACTTGCTACAAGTAAATTACCATTAGGCATTTCAAAATAATCATGATGATATCCCCCTTCTAAACTTATTTCTTTATAAATTTTACCTAATAAATCCATCTCATATAATCCACTCATATAATAAGGCGAATTAACAAGCCTTTCTGTAGATACTAATAAATGTCCATTATCCAAACGATTAATTTCCCATAATGCGTAATTATTTAAATACCATCTTACATCTCCATTAATATCATATGCACAAGTATAACCTTTACTAGATGGAGTAAAAAAATATAAATCATTATCTAGTTTAGATTTATCAGTTTCTATACTAGTAGGCAAAATAAAATCTTGAGGTAATTCTTCAGTTGTGATTTTAAACGTTTTTTTAATATCACCATATTCGACTATAACTTCATTGTCTTTTCCAGCATATAAACCATAAATTGGTAAATAATGAATGGTATTACTAGCAAATTCATGAGTAAATGTAGTATTATCATCTTTTCCTGTTATAGTTATAATTGGCGCAACTTCCTCTTCAGTTTCAAATATGATTAAAGCTGTTAGTGGTGATATTTCGTAAGGATTAATAATTATATTAGGATTATCTATTGTATATCCTTCACTTTTAAATTCTTTTTCTAATTGAGCTTCCCTTTCTACTAAGCTAATTTTTACATCTACTTCATTTTTATTAGTAGATAAACTATTTAAAATAAATAAAGTTGCAATAATTAGAATGATTATAATAATTATAATTCCAATAATAATTTTCTTTTTATTTTTCATTTTCCTTCCTCCTAAAAAAATTTTATCAAAAAAAATTTAATATTTAAATAAATTTAAAGTTGAAAAAACTCAACTTGAGGTTGAGTTACAAATATTATTTAATATTAAAGGTATCTCATAAGAAATAGTTTTTTCTTCTTCGTTTACGGCTTTTAATTCTATACTTAAGCTATCATCACTATAATTACTACATGTACTATCATAATTATCAATATTAAATTCTACTGTATTTAAATAGTCATTTAATTTAATTGATATACCACTATATTCATCTTTACTTATTTCTTTTTTTGTGTCATTAACTTGTTCATATAGTATGCATGTAATATTAGTGTATGTTTCTTCTTCTTCACTTAAACAACTTATGCTGGAAATATTGATTGAAGTTTTATCATTATTGTAAGCCATACTTCCTAAAACCGTAAAATCATCACAGTTACTTCGAACATTTTTAAAAGTAAAATCATGGTTATGTAAAAACAAATAGGCAATTACTAAAATAATAATAATTAAAATAAATATTAAGCTAATAATAACCTTTTTGTTTTGTTTGTCTTTTGGTTTTGCTTTACCATTTAATAATTCATTGATGTCTACATTAAATTTATGACATATTTCTTTTAAAATGGCAATATCAGGAATATTTTTACCATTTTCCCATTTACTAACAGCTTGATAAGTTACACCAAAAAAATCAGCAAACTCTTTTTGAGTTAGATTATTATCTTTTCTAAGTTGTTTTATAAAATTAGCAACTTTTTCTTGTTCCATAACATCATTCCTTAAAAATATTACTTATTAAGTATAGCATATTTCTAAAAAATTGTGTAAAAATTATGAAAAAAGTGTCGAACTTTTTTGATTGCATTTTTGTATAATTAGTTTCATAATAAAGACTTGAACATTAGGACTGATGTCTATTAGTTCTTCTTTTCCAACTATTTTTTTATTCCTTTATAATGGGGTGGTAATAGTTAAAAGGAGGTTCTAGTGAATTTAAAAGCAATTTTAAGTTCTATTATTAAGTTTTTTAGAACAAATAATAAGACATCAACATT
>CASEOP010000036.1 GCA_949289505.1 uncultured Mycoplasmatota bacterium | reverse complement strand
CGTTATCAGCTTGGAAGGCTGAAGCTCTACCATTAAACTACACCTGCATTTCTTAGATAATATAAATTATATCATATTATCTAAAAAATTCAACTATATTTTATAAATTTTTGTATTTTTCTTAATAACTATTCTAATTGCTATAATAGTACTTATTCCTAAAGCAATTAAAATATAACCATAATTAACACCTGTTTTAGGATTTTCAATTGGCTCACTTGGTTCTTCAACAGCAATTTCTTTACAATCATTAACCATCTCATCATATGTAACTGAATTTCCCTTTGAATCAAAATAATATTTATTATCTACAACCGTACAAATGTAATTACAACATTGTTCATAATATTCTTCTTCGGTAATTTTATCCCCTTTTTCTCCATAATATACACCATCTACAATTTTGCAAATATAAACATCAGGTTCTTCATAATCTGCACTATCAGGCATAAAACTTGCTTCACATTCTTCATCGCTTAAATCACCAGTAAAAACTAAATCAGCCACAGTAAAAGTGCCAGATTGTCCCTCGGATGAAGTAAAACTAACACTTGTTGATAATCCATTATTACTAGTCCAACCATTACTGGTTTTAATACTTTCAAGCACAACATTTTTTAACAATAATGTACCCTTAATTGTATTTATATTACTAGAACTTGTAACAATTATATGACAAGTCATATAAAAAGTACCATCACCCAAATCTTGTTTAGAATCACAATAATAGCCATTAAAATCCACTGACGCCGCATCTACCATCAAAGGAAAAAATAACACTAAAAAACTACTTACAATTAAAAATATTTTTTTCATAATAAACCTCCTGATTGATAGTTATCTATACTAAAGCTTTCTCTTCAATTTGTCAAGAAAAACTTGGTTTTAACCGCTAAAAAGTGATATTACATTTAAAATATCCATATTATTTTTCATTAACATAAAAAAAGACTCTAATCTTTAGAATCTCCAAAAATAGATAATAAGTGCAAAAATATATTTATAAAATCTAAATATAATTCAAAAGCACCATTTATAGCCACCACTTCCATATTCATTCCAGTTTCACTTAATATTTTTAGCTTTTGAATATCATAAGCCGTAAAACCAAAAAATATTAATAATGCTATAATTGATATAATTAAATCAAAAGTTGAATTAGCTAAAAACATATTAATTATGCAACATATTATAATTGCAAATAATGCCATGAGTAAATACACACTAAATCTATTTAAATCAATTTTTGTAAAATATCCAATTAATCCAAATAAAGCAAATACTACTGCCGCTATTAAAAAGATATATACCACACTTCCTATTTCAAATAAAACAAACACTGTTGAAAAAGTTAAACCACTTACAAAAGAATAAAGCAAAAAGCAAATTTTAGCTGTCATAGGTTGCATCTTATAAACTCTTGCTGAAAAAAATATAACTAATGCAAATTCTAAAATAATAATAAACCAAAACATAGGCCCACCAAAAATAGAAAGCAACATATTTTCATTAATTGATACAATATAACCAGTTAAAAAAGTAACTAATAACCCTACAAACATCCACAAAAAAGTTTTTGATAATAATTGATTCATTTCATCTCTCCTTACATTTTTATTATAACATATTCTATAGTTTTAGTAAACACTCCTCCCTTTTATAAAAATAAAATAAAACCCACATTAAAAATAATTCCATAACTTCTAATATAAACATAGTTGGAAAAAAATTCAAAAAAGGAGCTAAATCTAAAATAAACTTAGGTACTCCTTTTGAAAAAAAATAATTTGTACCAAAATAGCAATTAAAAACATTAATTAAAATATATAAAAAATTTAAAACAATAAATAACTTAATAACATATTTAATTTTCATTTTTTGAGGATACAAATAAAAAGTAAATAATCCTGCTAATACCAACAAATGATGACTAATAACGTACAAATAAAAATTAAAAGATTCCCATACACTTGGAACATCAAAAAATATTATCGCCGGTATAGGCCCTAAAAAAGCCAAAAAAAATATATAAGGATATAATTTTTTTAAATTAAATAAAATAGCAAATATATAAAAATAATTAGCTAAATAACAAAGATGTAAAGGAAGCATAGTTTTATAATCAAAAGAATTATAATAAAATGATGATGCATAAAGTCCAAGCATATTAAAAAGAAATAAAATAGCAAAAACTATAGTTATTTTTCTTTTAATAATTATAGGCAAATTGTAAATTTTAATCTTATTTTTATGTATTATAAATAACCCCAATATTACAAATACTATTAAAAATATATGTGTTTTTCCAAATAATTTAAAGGGAATAATAATATTTTCATCAACAAAAAATTCTTTTAGCATCATACTAAATAATATGATAACTAAAAGAATTTATTTACCTTTTCAAATTAACTCATTATCCATCTTTCCAGCCAAAAATAAACAACAATAATCTAAAATTTAATTTTTCCTAATATAATCAAACAAAACATTGTCTCATTAATACGAAAATTATTGATTATTTTCTCGCCCCATTTAAAATAATATTATCTTTCATTTACAACTTTCCTAAACATTAAATTTAAAATAAACAATATCCCCATCTTGCATTAAATAATCTTTGCCCTCAAGTCTTAACTTGCCAGCCTCTTTTACTTTTAATTCATTTTTATATTGATACAAATCATCAAAACTCATAACTTCAGCCTTAATAAAACCACGTTCAATATCACTATGAATTAAACCAGCACAAGCTTTAGCATTTGTACCCTTCTTAAAAGTCCAAGCTCTACATTCATCAGCCCCGGCTGTAAAAAAAGTTTCTAAACCTAAAAGTGAGTAAGTAGCAAATATTAATCGATCAAGCCCACTATTATTAATTCCTAACTCTTGTAAAAACAATTTTTTATCATCATCACTTAATTCAGCTAATTCTGATTCCATTTTACAGCACATCACTATTACTCCCGCATTTTCTTTATTAGCATACTCTCTAACTAATTTAGTATAACTATTTTCACCAACAACGACATCATCTTCCAAAACATTAGCAACATAAATAAGTGGCTTTAAAGTAATAAAGCTAAAATTTTTCATCGCTAATTTTTCTTCTATAGTAAAATCAACTAATCTTAAAGGAACATTTTTTTCTAAATTTTCTTTAGCTTTTGTTAAAATTTGTACTTCAAAAATAGCATCTTTATCTTTAGTAGTTTCAGCTTTTTTAATAATTTTATTTAATCTATTTAAAACAATTTCTAAATCAGCTAAAATAAGTTCTATATTTATAATTTCAATATCCCTAATCGGATCAGTTTTTCCTTCTACATGCGTAATATTTTCATCATCAAAACAGCGTACGACCTCAACAATAGCATCTACTTCTCTAATATGACTTAAAAATTTGTTTCCTAAACCTTCACCTTTACTAGCCCCTTTAACAAGTCCAGCTATATCTGTAAATTCAAAAGTAGTAGGAACTGTATTTTTAGGCATATATAAGTCTTCCAAAAAAACAAGTCTAGAATCAGGCACAGTTACCATTCCAACATTAGGATCAATAGTAGCAAAAGGATAATTAGCCGCCAATATATTTTTTTTAGTTATAGCATTAAATAAAGTAGATTTTCCAACATTAGGAAGTCCCACAATACCAGCTTTTAAACTCATATAATCACCTCACGAGTAAGTATATTATATCATATCTTCTATTATTTTTTTATAAGTTTTAAATTCATTATTACAAGGATTTATAAACAAAACATAATTAACTTTGCCTAATAAAGATAATAAGCTTATATCTTGACTTAAAAATATATTAACATTATCCAAACCATGTTTATTTATATAATACATTTGTTGTCTAATTACTCGTTTATATTCCCTAGATACATTAATTTTTTTATTTACAACCAATCCTGTAATAATTTGTCTACTATTATTTCTTAAATATTTTATTTTTTTAGGATTTAAAATAAAACCCATCTCATTTAAAAAAGCATCTACTTTTCTTACAATTCTATCAGGGTCAAAATCTCCTGAAAAAGTCAAATCATCACAATATCTAGAATAATTTATATTCCTATCTTCACAATATTTACCCATATATTCATCAAAACTTTTAAAAACCAAATTAGACAAATAAGGGCTTGTTGGAGCTCCCTGGGGCAAATAATCATCATATGTACATAATTTCCCTAATAAAACCTTTATTGCTGGTGGAAATAAATAATTAGGTAAAACTTTATAAATATGTTCAAAAGTAATATTATCAAAAAAATTTTTTATATCTAATTTTAAAACTATTCTTCTATTTACATGCATTAAAACATTATCTTTAAGAGATTTATTTTTTACATAAGCTGTAGCATATTTACTAACGTCTAAAGCTTTTAAAATGTTATTCAAAATATTTTTTTGAATTATTTTCAAAGTTTTATTAGGAACTAACAACGTTCTTTTAGAGCCATCACTTTTCAATATTTCTTTTTTAACATAGTATTTTTTCCTATTATTACTAATAGCATATAAAAGATTAATTTTCTTTTCATTATCAGTTAAAAAAGGTACTAAATCTAAAGCTAAAATAAAGTTTTTATGTTGTTGTAAATCATAATATTTCCACATAATATCACCATTAAAAAAGCAGCACTAAAATATTATCTTAAATTGTGTAAATGTACTATTGTATTATATTATAATACGTAGCGTAAGCATCGTACATTGAAACAACTTTAAGTAAATGAATACAATTAATTAACCAATAATAACGACTCGCTATTACTACAAAAATATATATAAACTGCTGCTTAAAATTATTATAAACAAAATAAATAAATAAGTAAATTAAAAAAACATCAAAATTGATGTTAAATAACTGTATATCCATTAATACCTAAAGGTAAGCCTATTATATACCAAACGATTAATAAGCCTAACAAAATAATACCAACCGCTAAACTATAAGGTATTTGAAACTGTAAAGTTTTAAATAAATTAATAGGCTTCTTATTTTGATTATATTTATCTAAATATGCTAAATAAATAACATAATAAGTAGCTAAAGGAGTAATTCCCATGGTAACACTTTCCCCAAATCTAAATATAACTTGCGCAAACTCAGGGCTAATACCAACATTCATAAAAGCAGGAACAGCTATACCTGCCATAATAGCCCATTTAAATACTGAACCTGGCAAAAACAAAGTAACAATAGCACTTATAATAAATAAGATAATTATAAGTGGAAAAGCCCCTATTCCTTCAATTGAAAGTATATTAGCTAAAGCTGCTGTAATAACTTCACCAATATTAGTTTTTTTAAATACACTTATTAAAGTCGAAGCAAAGAAAATAAGTACTAAAGTTTTGCCAACTCCATCTAAACTATGTCCCAAATCATCACATAAATCTTTATTATTACGTATAGTTTTAGCCCCTATTCCATAAAAGAAACCCAATATAACAAAAAACATAGTTACTACAAATACAAAACCCATACTAAAAAAGGAATCAACACTAAAAAGTTTATCAATATAAAAATCTTGTGAATAATCTAAAAGTGCTCCTGACAAAGGAAGACCTGGAATAATACAATATATGAAAAATAAAAAATATAATAATCCTGCAAATAGTGCAAAAATAAGTCCTCTTAATTGTTTCTTTGTAATTGTAAACTCTTCTTCCATCTCCTCATCAGCAAATTCATATTTAGGCATTTTAGAAGCTATAATATTTTCGGTTATAAAAGTTATAGCTAAAGAAACTAATACTACTGCTAAAAACATAATTAAAAAGAATGATAAAGTATTAAGTGTATATGATTTATCAAGCACATGTGCTCCTAATAAAGTATAATCCATTAAAGCTGAATCAACACTAGTAAGTAATATACTTATTCCAGAACCAGCTGACAAAGCCGCATAACTAGCAATAATTCCAATATAAGGATTTCTATGACCATAAATAAAGATTAACGCACTAAGCGGAATCATAACTACAAAAGGCAAATCACCCATAATACTAGCTAAAACACATAATAAAACTAAAACAAATGTAACACTCTTCTTTTTAGCTTTTTTCGTTAATAAAGTTATAACTGTTTTTAAAAAGCCACTTTTTTCCATTACTCCAATTCCAATTAAAATTATAATTAAACTAGATAATGGCTTGAAAGAAACAAAATTAGAAACAGTAGAAGTAAATATATATTTAAGACCACTTAAACTAAATAAAGAATCTACTGAAACTAAACTTTGCGTATAATTAAAAGTAATATTATCGGCTATAGAATTATAGTTAACTTGAATACCAAGCAAAGATAAAAAACCACTAACAACAATAGTTAATACAATTAATATTAACAAAGTCATTATTGGATCTAAAGTAATTTTATCTTTAAATTTTCGCTTATTCATTTCTTTCACCCAAAACTTTTTTCATTTTTTTTATAAATTCTAAACGGTCAAGCATAACTTCTCTCCCACAATTTACGCATTTAATTTTAATATCTACCCCAACTCTTATAATTTTCCATTCATTATAACCACAAGCATGAGGCTTTTTCATAACTACTAAATCATTCAAATTAAAAGTCTTTTCCATGATGCACCTCTATTTGTTCATAAGGTATTTTAATTTTATTTTTTTCATAAGCTGTTTTTACTCTTTTTAATATTTCTCTTTTAACTTTATATCTATCATCTTGATTACAATGTACATTTATTAAATAGTTTACAGCTGAAGAATCAAAACCATTAACCCCCAAATAACAAGAATCTGATAATATAACTTTATCTTCTATTGCTTGTTTAATAACTTCTTCCAAAACTTTTTCTACTTTTTCTGTCTTTTCTTCATAAGCAGTTGGAATATCTATATAAAGATTAGACTTTTTTTGCGAAGCATTAATAATTGTATCAATATTTCTATTAGCAACAATCATAACCTCTCCATTAAAACCTTTTATTTTGGTAGTTCTAAGTCCTAGTTCAATAACATCACCAGTAAAATTATTATATGTTACAGTATCACCTACTGCCAAATAGTTTTCCATTATAAGCATTGTTCCACTAATTAAATCCTTAACTGTATCTTGTAAAGCTAAACCTAAAACCACCCCAGCAACACCTAAACTAGCTATTAAACTTTTAGTATCTACCCCATAAAAATCTAATATTATAAGTCCTGCTATAATAAGAAAAACATACTTAAAAATACTTTGAAACAACTTAACAATAGTCTTTCTTCTTTTAACTTCAAATGCTGTTTTCCCCTTAATCATTATTTTTTCAATACCATTATTAAATGCTTTAATTAAAAGAAAAGTAATTAAAATTACCATTGCCGTTCCAAATATTTGCTTAGTCATTATAATATCTCTGAATTTTTCTAAAAATTCCATCTTATTCTCCTTCAATGCTAATGTTCAATTCTTCAAGAATTCTAGCAAGCTCTTCCTCATCTTTATAAGGTATTTCAATTTTTTTATTATTAATTTTAACTTTAACTCCCAATTTTTCTCTACACAAATTTTCATAAATACTGAATCGAATATCAAAATTACTATTTCTACTAATATTATGTTTTTTTGGTAGTTCTAAAGCTTGAATAAGTTTTTCAGTATCTCGCACACTTAGTCCTTCACGAACTATCTTTAAAGCTAACTCTTCAATCTTTCTTACATCTTCAATTTTACTTAACGCTCTAGCATGCCCCATCGATAATTCTTTAGTTTCCACTAATTTAATAACCATCTCAGGTAAAGTAAGCAAACCTAACATATTGGTTATATAACTTCTACTTTTTGCAAATTTATGAGCTAATTCTTCTTGCGTAATATTATTTATTTTTAAAATATTTTCATAAGCCCTAGCTTCTTCAATCGGATTTAAATTTTCTCTTTCAATATTTTCAATAAGAGCTATTTCCATCATTTCTACATCATTAAATTCTTTAACAATCGCTGGAATAGTTTTTAAAGCAGCAAGTCTAGCGGCTCTAGTCCTTCTTTCACCTGCAACTAACTCATAGCCCTTAATACCTTTTTTTACAATTATAGGTTGAATAACTCCATGTTCTTTAATAGATTCAGCTAGTTCTTCTAATGCATCATTGTCAAATATTACCCGCGGTTGATAAGGATTACTTCTTATTTCATCAAGCTCTATTTCTATTATTCCCCCAGTTGTTTTCCCTTCATCAACTATTTCTTTTTCGAAATTATCAAAATTAATAACCTCATTAGAAAATAATTGTTCTAAACCTTTACCCAAAGCTTTTTTTCTAGTTTCCGTCACGTCCTATCACTTCCTTTGCTAAATTGGCATAAGCCATTGTTGCCTTACTTTTAGGATCATATTCATTAATTGGTTTTCCATGACTTGGTGCTTCAACTAATCGCACTAATCTTGGAATAATTGTATTAAATACTTTATCTTTAAAATATTTTCTTACTTCTTCAATAACTTCCAAACCTATAATTGTTCTACCATCAAGCATTGTAAGTAACACTCCCTCAATTCTAAGTGTTGGATTCATACTTGATTGTACCATAATTATTGAATTTAAAAGTTGTGTAATACCTTCCAATGCAAAAAATTCACATTGCACAGGAATAATCACTGAATCACTTGCTACTAAAGCATTCATTGTTGCAAGTCCCAAAGCTGGTTGACAATCAATAATAACATAATCATAGCTATCTTTTATTTCTGAAATAGTATTTCTAAGTTGTTCATTTTGCCTAAACTCTGGATCTTCTAACATTTTTTTAACAAATTCTACATCTACACCTGCTAAATTTATAGTTGATGGTAAAATTGATAAATTCTTAAATTTAGTTTTTTTTATAGCTTCTTTTATACTGCAAACTCCGGCCATAACTTCATAAATATCATGTTCATAATCACCATTAGAAAGTCCAAGCCCTGTAGTAGCATTTCTTTGAGGATCGAGATCAATTAAAAGTGTTTTTTTTCCCTCAACACCCAAAGCAGCAGCTAAGTTTATACTAGTAGTAGTCTTACCCACCCCACCTTTTTGATTAACTAATGAAATTACTTTTGCCATTTATGCTACACCTCTTTATAAATTATTAGATAACTAAAAACATTTTAACATATTATTTTTATTTTGTCTTTAAAAAATGTATGAAATTATTTTTTTAATTTAAAACTAATCACTACTTAATAATTAAAATTTACCTTTTATTATAATAAATTAAAGCATTTTTCTATCAAACAAAAAATTAAATGCAACTTTTAAAAATTAGTGATATAATAAGCAGTCTAAAAGAGTGATTATAATGGATGAAACTATAAAATTATTACAAAACGCTTGTAATGATCACGAAAGATATATAATAGTTAGCAACTTAACATCAAACGAATTAAAATTAAAATATTTATTTTTTGTAAAAAGCGAAAGCTATAGAGCCTTAATTATTGTAAATATAAACGACGACATAGCAAAAGTACAATTTTTAAAAACATTAAAAGAAGAATATAACTGTTATATAATTATAAAAAGTTTAAAAAGTGAAAGTCTAAAAATTAAATATTTAAATACTATTAAAAATGAAGACTATAAAATTGAAATTATTAAAAATCTCAATAATGATGAATATAAAGAAAGCATTATAGATAGTTTTAAAAGTCCTTATTATCATGCTGTAATTATTGCTTCACTTAAAAGTGACGAATTAAAAAAGAAATATTTTCCTTCTTTAAATAAAAAAGAATTATTAATTGTTGTTTCATCCCTAAACGATGATGAAAGTAAAATGGAATATTTAAAATTATTTAATGATGATGAAGGCAAAGAAAAGATTATTAGAAGTTTAAAAAGTGAAAACTTAAAATTTAATTATTTAAATTATTTAAGTGATGAGGCTAAAATTAGAGTTATTGCCGAATTCAAAGATTATAGCAAAATGAATGAAGCTTTAAACAATGTAAGTGATTATATTGTTAAAGTAAGCATTGTAGATTATCTAACTGATGATAGCAAAATTAATTTAATATCCCAAAATATAGGAAAATTCCGTATAGATTTAATAGCGTCTTTAAAAAGCGAAAACTTAAAACTAATATTTTTAAATGAAATTGATAATTCAATCGATCGATTAACTATATTAATGAGTATGAGTGATGAAATTAAAGAAAAGTATATTAATTCTTTTAATTCATATGAAGAAAAAATCGCTCTTATTTATTCCATTAATGATATTAATAAAAGAAATTTTTATCGTAATTTATATGAAAGAAATCTAACTTTTGACTTAAAATTAGATGAAAAATTGCAGTTTGGATTAGAAATAGAAATAGAAGGCGTCAATAGTAAAAATATTAAAAATTGGAAATTTGGTAACACTAGTTTTAGAAGTGAGCATGATGGCACCCTTATAAAAGGTATAGAAATTAAAACGCCTAAAATGTCAAATAATAGCTATACAATAAATGAATTATATAACATATGTAATATGATTAATTATGGAGGATTTACTTGTTCTAGTAGAACCGGAGGTCATATACATTACGATTCATCTTATTTTGATAAAAAAGAAGATTATTATGGCTTATTAGAAATTTGGAGTAATGCTGAAGAAATATTTTACCTAATTAGCAATGATATCTTTGATTTTCCAAGAAAAGATGTCCATATATTTGCAACCACCTTTTTTACGGGAATAGAAGATCAATTAGAGAATAATGTAATTAACAGTTTTAATTTAGATAGTGAAGAATTTATTGAAAATATTAAAACTTGGCAAACAAATAAATATACAAATTTAAATTTAATACATGTTAAAAATGATCTTAATACCATTGAATTCCGTATAGCAAATGGAACAATTAGTTTCCCTATTTGGATACAAAATATAAAGCTTTTTGGTAGACTTATGATGGTTAGTAAAAGAATAAGTCAAGTATATCAAGGTAATTTTAATGATAAATTTGCTAATCAACTATGGCAACTAAAAGAAGATTTAAAAACACAATCCAATAAAGAAACTAAATTAGAAATTATATTAATGATGCTATTTGACGAATCTGAAAAAGAAATTTATCGAAAAAGATATTATGCTAATAAAGAGGGAGTTAATAATTTAGCTCAAATGGAATTTAAAGCATTAACTTTGAAAAAAGGAAAAGATAATTGTTGGCATTTATAAAAATTTTAATAAAAAAACAAATAGTGTAATAATAACTATTTATTTTTTAACTAATAAACCCTAAATCCAAGTACATATTTTATCTAAGCTTTTTCTAGGTCTACTATTTGGGCAAACATCAGTGTAACCCAAAGCCACAGCTGAAACCAATTTTTTATCAACTCTCAATTTATCTTTTAGCTCTTTTTCAATATTGATTATATATCCTATCCATAAACTAGCAACTCCTAAATCCGTAGCTCTTAAAATCATATTTTGAATGCAAGCTCCCATCGAAATAATATCCATAATCTCATCATCTACATCAGCAAAAACTAAAATCAAACAAGCGCAATCTCTAATAACATTAGCGGTCGTTGCACTTATATCTCCCATTTTAGTTTGTAATCTATTAGCTATTTCATTTTTCAAATTAATATCTTCTACGACATAAAAATACCAAGGTTGTTTATTACGAGCAGAAGGTGCAAGAATAGCATAATTCAATATATCTTCAATAACCTCTTTATTCACCATCTTTTCATTAAAATGCCTAATACTTCTTCTATTTTTTATAACAGTACTTAACTCCATCTTAAACCCCCATACTCATAGTCTCAGGCAAAGTTGAACCACCATCAATAACTATGCCTTGTCCCGTAATATAACTTGATTCATTACTAGCCAAAAATGCCGCTAATTCACCTATTTCTAAAGGATTAGCTAGTCTTTTTAAAGGAATAGCCTTAGCAATACTATCTATAACTTCATTCGGATTATTGTTATTAGAATCTTTAGCCATAGTTTCAACCAATGGCGTTAATACATATCCAGGCATAATAGCATTTACTCTTATATTATTTGTCGCAAGTTCAGCCGCCAAACTTTTAGTAAATCCAAGAATAGCAGCTTTACTTGTTGCATAAGCTACTTCTCCTTTATCTGCAACCATTGGTCCCGTAACACTAGATAAATTAACTATGGTGCCTCCTTCTCTTAAAATTGGTAAAAAAGTATGGGTAACCATCCAAGAACCAATAACATTTATATCAAAATGCAAATTTCTAACTTCTTCGCTCATATCTTTAAAACTTGCTAACTTACAAACACCTGCATTATTAACAATTACATCAATATTACCATAATTGTTTTTTACTTCCATAAAACAAGCATCTAATAAATTTTGTTTTGTAATATCTACCATATATCCATTAATTTTTCCAGGATAAATTTTATTTAATTCAAGTATAGTATTAGTAAGACTACTAGAATTATCTAGGATAATAACTTTAGCACCATATTTCAAGAAAACTTCCACAATACCTTTTCCAATCCCCATAGCTCCCCCAGTAACTATTGCTACTTTTTCACTTAATTTCATGATTCACCTCTAGTATAATTATAACATTTCCCAAGTTTCATTAAAAGAGTTTATTTTAAAATAATATTGAAAAAAAAGTCGATATATACTATAATAACCTTATAAATATAAAGATAGGGAGATAAATTATGGTTGAAAAAAACAATGAAATTAAAAATCCAAAAAGAAGAGTCGTTGAAGACTTAAAAATAAGAAATGCTAATAATGACAATTTAATAGCAAGCGAATATTTTGGTAGCAAATTTACATTTGCTGAAACATTTAAAATGTTTAACGATTACAAAAAAGCTTTTCTAAGCTTAGATGGCAAAAAAGAAAAGCCAATAATTATATCAGCACCATCAACTATAGCTACTGTTAATGCTTTTTATGGTGCCATTGACGCTGATAAAATTGCTGTTCCAGCTGGTCCAGGATTTATTCACGCTTTTACAAATAGATTTACAAAAGAAATTGGAGCAGAAACGGCTATAATTTACGATGGCTTTCTAAACGAAGATTTAATTAATAAATTAGCCAAAGCTGAAGTAAAAAACGTAATTGTAACAAGTATTACAGATTATATGTCACCATATATTATAGAAATGGGGCAAAAATTTGGCACATTAAATCCAGTTGATTTTCTAGACGAATACGTAAAAAGTGGCAAAAGTTTACCAGCTAATATGAATTTTATTAGACTTAGCGAATTTGCCAAAACAGGTAATGATATTTTAGAAGACACTGAATTACCATACCAAGAAAACAAAATAGCTGCCCATTTTCTAACTGGTGCTACAACTAGTAGAATTCCTAAAGGCGTTAAGATTTATGCTGATGGTTTAAATAAAATGGCGCAAATTTATGATAAAACTTGGTTTGATTTTCAAGTTGGTGATCGAAATACAGTTTTTATTCCTATATTTTATGCTACTGGAGCAATCCATGGCATTCATGCCGGCCTATTCAGTGGATTTACTAATATATATCAACCCAAATATGATAGATTTGCTTTTGGCAAAGACTTAATTGAAACAAAAGCTAAAATAGCTTTAGTAGCCCCAAGTCATGTTGCAACTTTAGATGAAAGCGGCTTACCTGATAATTCTTTAAGTCATGTTAAATACATCTTTATTGGTGGTGAAGCTGTTAGTCCAGCTCAAATGGAAAAATATCGAAAAAGTGCTAAAAGATTAGGCATTAAATACATTTTAAACGGATACGGAATGACGGAAACAGCTAGTATGACTGGTGTCTCAGACAAACATGGTAAAAACGATGATGTAACAATTTCACCTGTTCCTGGTGTTAAATATCGCATTGTTGATCCTATAACAAGACAAGTACTACCAAATAACACTAGAGGAATATTAGAAAAATACTCACCATGCGAATGTGCAGGATATACTGACGAAAGTTTAAACAAAAATTTATTTACTCCAGATGGCTGGATAAATACAGGCGACGTTGCCATAAAGTATGATAATAATAAATATCGTATTTTTGGTAGAGGAACTGATTACTTTAAAAATGGTAAAGAAAATTATGCCATGTTTGATATAGAAGAAGAAATTATAAAACACCCTGGTGTTGCTGAAGCTGAAGTAATAAAATTTACTATAAATAATGAAGAATACCCCGCAATAGTAGTAGTTGTAAAACAGGAATGGAAAAATCGTTTAAAAGAAATTCTAAATTACATAAACAGTTTAAAAACCCCTGGAATGGAATTTAATATTGGTACTAGATTTATAAGTCATTTTAATACTAATCCAATTACCGCTAAAAGAGATTACTTATCTCTTACCGACTATAAAGATGGATATTACAAACTAGCAAGTGATCAAAACCAAATATTGCAAACAGACATAGATACAGAGGGCCATGCTATAACATATCCTATTTTGGATAATGAAGTTATCATAATTGATAATAATAATTTAAAAAGAGAATTAAAAAAATAAAGATTAAGAAATGGAGTTGAACTTATGAAAGCATACATGGCTTTTCCCATTTGTAGCTTAATATTCATAACTTTATTAACTATAGCTTACTTCTTAAAGCCAAAAATAAAATCAATGGAAATAAGTATATACAAATGGTTAATATCATTTAATATAGTAGGTTTAATACTAGAAATATTATGCTATTTTGCTGTAGATACTGCCAATGAACATTATTTAATTTCTATTACAATTTTAAAACTATATATTGTATACATATTTATTTGGTCAATGATATTTAATAGCTATGTATGGATGGTTGCCAAAAATTATAGTGAAAACAGCAAAGAAAGTATTAAAAAATTTGATTTTTTAAAAAATATTACAATTACTATAAGCACATTTTTTAGTATATTTCTAATGTTTTTACCAATAAAAATTTATAATGATGGTAAATTTTGTTATACATATGGGCCAATCACAACTGTTCTAATAATATCTTTATTTATAATTGTTTCAATTTGGATAGTTTTATGCATTAAAAACTATAAAAAATTAAAAAAGAAAAAATACATACCTATCATCGCTTGTGTTTTAACTTTAATAGTAGTTCTAATAATTCAATCATATGATAGATCAATTCTAATTGCGACAACAGGTCACTCATTAATTGTATTATTAATGTATTTTACAATTGAAAATCCCGATGTAAAAATGATTAAAGAATTAAATGCTGCTAAAGACCAAGCTGAAAAAGCCAATCGAGCTAAAACTGATTTTTTATCCAACATGTCACATGAAATTAGAACCCCCCTTAATGCCATAGTTGGTTTTAGTGAATGTATGCTTGATTCAAGCGACTTAAAAGAAACAAAAGAATATGCAGCCGATATAGTAGATGCTTCAAACCAATTATTAGAAATAGTTAATGGTATTTTAGACATATCAAAAATAGAAGCTAATAAAGTGGAAATAATTCCTAAAAATTACAATCCTCGAGAAATATTTAATGGTCTAAGAAAATTAGTATTACCAAGAATAAAAGAAAAACCCATTGAATTTAAAATGTTTTTCTCACCAGATTTACCAGGAATATTACGAGGTGATGTGGCCAAAATAAAACAAATAATTTTAAACATTTTAACAAATGCTGCAAAATATACTGACAAGGGCGAAATAATTTTTAATGTTAACTGCATTAATAGATTAGATACCAAAACTTGCTTAATGTACATTTCCGTAAAAGATACTGGTCATGGGATAAAAAAAGATAAACTTGAAACTATATTTGGTAAATTTGAACGAGTAGACGAAGAAAAAAACACTACTACTGAAGGAACAGGTTTAGGACTTGCCATAACTAAAGGATTAGTTGACTTAATGGGTGGAAGAATTACTGTATTTTCTAAATATGGTGAAGGTTCAACTTTTAGAATCTATTTAGAACAAGAAATTATTAATATGGACATTCCTGATAACGAAGAAGTTGAAGAACAAGAAATAAATTATATTGATTATAAAGGTAAAGAAATTTTAATAGTTGATGATTCTAAAATAAATCTAAAAGTGGCTGAAACCTTAATGAAACCTTATAACTTTAATATAGAAACTGCCCTAAGTGGATTAGAAGCTATAGAAAAAATTAATAATAAAAAATATGATTTAATTTTTATGGATATTATGATGCCCAATTTAAATGGAGTAGAAACTCTTTACAAATTAAGAGAAAATGAAGATTTTACAACCCCTGTTGTTGCTCTTACAGCAGACGCAATTGAAGGAACAGATGAAAAATATCTTAACGTTGGATTTAATAGTTATTTATCAAAACCAATAGATAGAAAACTTTTAAATAAAGTTATTAACAAATATTTAGGAGGAAAGTAGCGTATGGAAAAAGTTGACTTATTAGTTAATAATAATGTAGATGTAAAAGGAAGTTTAGAATTTTGGGGAGATATAAACTCTTATAATGAAAATTTACTAGAATTTAAAGAATCATTACAAGAAAAATTAGAAAATTTAACATACTACAAAAATAATAATGATTGTCCTAATTATGCTATTATTGCTCACAGTATGAAAAGTGAAGCCAAATATTTAGGATTTAAAGAAGAAGCAGAAATTTTCTTAAAACACGAACTAAAAGGTAAAGAAAATGATTTAGATTTTATAAATAATAATTTTCAAGAAATAATTAATACTTGCAAAAAAATAATTAGTTTATTAAACATTTATTTTAGTGATAATACCAAAAAAATTATTTTAATTGCCGATGATTCAAATATTATATTAAATTACTTAGAAAAAAATATTGAACAAGTATATAACATTATAAAAGCCAAAAATGGTGAAGAAGCTATAAATATAATTGATAATAATAATTTATATGCAATATTACTAGACTTAAATATGCCCAATTTAAATGGCTTTGACGTATTAGAACATTTAAAAAGTAAATACTTAATAAATAAAATACCTGTTATAATAATTACAGGTGATAATACTGAAGATACTATAAAAAAATTATTTAATTATGGTGTATTAGACGTTTTAAACAAACCTTTTACCGAAAGTAATATAAAAAGAATTCTAACTACTATAAATAATTTTTACGAAAGAGATAAAATATGAAAAAAATTGAATTACATTTACATTTAGATGGTAGTATTAGACCATCAACTATAAGTGAACTTTTACAAATAAATATAGAAGAAGCTAAAAACTTAATGATTGTATCTAACAATAATAGCACATTAAAGGAATATCTTGAAAAATTTGATATTCCTTTAAAAGTATTACAAACAAAAGAAAATCTTACAAGAGTAGCCAAAGAACTAGTAGAAGATCTTTTAAAAGACAACGTTATATATGCTGAAATAAGATTTGCCCCCAACAAACATACCAAAAACAATTTAAGCTTAGATGAAGTTATAACAGCCGTTCTTACAGGACTAAAAAGCAATTTGTTAAAAACTAATTTAATTTTATGTATGATGCGAGAAGACAGTTTTGAAGATAATCTAAAAGTGATAAATATAGCCAAAAAATATCTTAATAAAGGAGTAGTAGCCATTGACTTAGCAGGAAATGAAGCTCTCTATCCCATAAACAACTATGAAAAATTATTTGCAATAGCTAAACAAGAACATATTCCCTATACTATCCATGCCGGTGAAGCTGATGGGCCTACAAGTATTAAAAATGCAATTAAAATGCATCCTAAAAGAATTGGCCATGGTATAAGAGCCATTGAAGATTTAGATACTATAAATTTAATCAAAAATGAAAATATTACTTTAGAAATATGCCCTAAAAGTAATTTAGATACAAACATTTTTTCAAAATTAGAAGACATGCCCATAAAAAAATTATATGACTTAGGCCTAAATATAACAATTAATACTGATAATCGAACCGTATCTAATATTAATTTAACTGAAACTTATAAAATATTAAAAAACACATTTAAATTCAATGATAAAGATTTTCTTAAAATGAATACAACTGCTATTTTAAATTCTTTTTTAAGCGAAAATGAAAAAAAGGAACTATTAAATAAATTATTAGAGTGATTTAATAAAAGCATCAAATATTAAATCACTATTTTTATTTGCGAGTGACTCAGGATGCCACTCTACCCCCAAAAAGAAACGTTTTTTTATATCTTCTACTGCTTCTATAACTCCATCAAATGCTGTTGCACTAACACCCAAATTAGTACTGGATATAGCTGTTTTATGTCTGCTATTAACTAAAACACTTTTTTGTTTCATAATATTATCAAGTAAAGTATTCTTTTTTATAAAAATTTCATGTTTATTACCATGTGAATAAGAAACATTTATTTCTTCTCCTTTTCCAAAACTTAGCCCCATCGCTTGCATTCCAAGACAAATACCAAGGGTAGGTTTATTACATTTGTATAAATAATTTACTAACAAAAAATCATTAGGTAAAAAATGATCTCCACCTGTCAAAACAATACCATCACAAAAATCAACCAAAGCCAAAACTTTATTAAAATCGTAATATATAGGAATCAAAATAATTTGCACTGAATACTTCAAAAACGCATCTATTACATCTTTCCGACAGCCAACAAATATCTTTCCGTTTTCTTCAAAATCACGAATAACAATACCAATTTTTTTCATATTAAAACATATGAAAAAAGTCAAAAATTATTTCAACTTTTGCTGTTTTCAAAAATTATAATATTATTTTTCTTTCTCATATTTTAAAATTTCACCAGTAACTGCGTTAATTTCATAATCATACTCATAATAATTATAATAAAACTCTAATTCATAAGTAGCTATATGATAATCAACATCTAATTCTATTTTGCTAAATTTAACACTATTACTACTTAATCCAGCATGATTTAAAACTATTTCTCGCGCCTTTTCAGATCCGATATAATTTGAAGTAGTTGCACTATTACCATCTAAAATTAAATAATCTTCCATATAACTAACTATTTCTTTGGTTTCAACGTCAATACTCAACTCATATTCTTTTTCATTATCGTATAAATCAACTTTATATACTGTAACACCATTTTCCCTGTCAATTCTTACTTTTGTAAAAGTAACTTCATCTCTAGTTTTACCAATTCTTTGCAAAACTATATTTTTAGCAGCGTCCTCAGTCATATTAATAGTATTATTTTCAGTGTATTTAACATCATCCCGTAAATCTTTTTCAAAATTATTTACTCGACCATTAATATAGTTTATATCAACTTCATACTCATACAAATCATCATAAAATTTTATTTCATATTCTCTATCATCTTTATCTTTTGTTATTGTTAAGATAGTAACATTACTAGCTTCTACACCAGCATAATCATAAGCAATATTTTTAGCTTCTAATTCAGATATAGATTCTCTAAATAATAAATAATATAACCCAAAAGCCAAAATGCTTAATATTAATAAAATAGTTGCAATAATTCCATAAACTTTCCACTTTTTCATTCAAATATCACCACTTTCATTATAACAAAAATAGAAAAACCAGTAAATATCAATTATAAATCTCTATGACTATTAATACTATACTCATTAGAAATTGAATCTTCAAAAATAAAATTTTTAAAAGGTAAAACAGTTCCAATCATATATATACCAAATATTACAAACAATAAAATTATACTTAAATAAGTATAGATAAAATCTAAAGGACTTAATATTGAAATACTAATTGAGAAATAAATATCACTAAGTAAAAAGACAATATATTTTTTTGTAATTAAAGTATATAAATAGAAAATTGAAGGAATAATTAAAATTATTGCTAAAAGACTCAATAATTTAGCCACAAAATAAATGTCTAAATTTCCATATACAAAGCCATCATATAAACTCCATAGCAGTGTAAGAGTTAGAGCAATTTTTATGTTGAATTTTTTGTACATTCTTTTATTAACATTAACATAAATTTAATTATCCTAAATTATTATAAATATAATAATACTTTTATATACCATTTTTTAAGCTTTTTAAAGCAAAGTTTAACTAATTTTAAAAGTTTTCGTAATTTAATAAAATTAAATAACTAATCACGTCTAAAAGACGTGGTTTTCTCTTAGCCTATAAGGCTATTTTATTAGCCAGCACTCATTTGGATGCTGGCTTTAACTTCGTTCAAGCCCAGTGCACTGATTACTTTAGCAGACCCTTAAAAGGGTTGATATATTCTTTCTTTGTTAATTTATCTTGCAACATATCTTCATTTTCTTGTTCCTTTATATACTTTCTTACAGTTGCTTCATTTAATCCTACTGTACTCACACAGTATCCCTTTGCCCAAAAATGTTTATTTCCAAATTTATATTTTAAATTTGCATGATACTCAAATATCATCATTGCCGATTTTCTCTTCAAATATCCCATAAACGATGATACACTCATTCTTGGTGGTATTTCTACTAACAAATGCACATAATCTAGCATCATATGCCCTTCTATTATTTCTACACCTTTCCACTTGCATAAATCTTAGATATATTTTTGTATGTCACCTCGTAATTTATAATAGATTACTTTTCTTCTATATTTTGGGATAAATACTATATGATACTTGCACATATATTTTGTATGTGCTAAACTTTTAGCAATAAGGCATCTTAGTGTTATAATTCGGCTTGAACAACCTCATTATAACACTAAGATGCCTTATATTTTCTATAAGATTTTAATACCCACCCTCATAGCAGGTGGTTTTTTGTTTAACGGAACGTTAAACATCCTAAAGGTTAATAAAAATGGGGCTGTAATGAAATAAAATAATTTCATACAGTCTTTTTCTTTTTATTTTTTTGTTTTGGAAAAGGAAATTTTTCGCTCTTTAAATTGCTGGGTTTTTCCCAATAATTACTTTTAATTTCATCTTTATCTAATATTGTAAAAAATTTTCTTATATTTCTTCCTAAACACATAAGCATAATTTCACATTTTACCTTTTCAATACCTCTTCGCCTAATTCTAAT
>CASEOP010000035.1 GCA_949289505.1 uncultured Mycoplasmatota bacterium | reverse complement strand
TACAGCGAGTTTACTCGCAAAATGTACTTCCAGTACAATGGAACCAAGCCATGTACTTTAGTGCATGGTAGGCGACAGCCTTTGACACCAACTTTATATATATCATCTTTTTTATAATTGTTAACTATTCTAACAACTTGCTTTCCGTCATACAATATTTAACCTTCCTTTCGTTGTTCTTCTTTGTAAGAGAGGTCTTTTAAGACCTATCTCACTAGGGCATAGCCCAATTCGTGAGTTTAGGAAGTTCCCTAAAAACCCCATTACTTGTTTATTTGCAAAACACTTAAACTAATCGTAAAAGTGTAATGCTTATAAACAAGAATAAATAATAATTATCTACTAGATACTTATTATTTAATTGAATTATTAAAGTAGATAAACTACATTTAATAATTGTAAAAACATTCGTTATCGCCACTTTCATTTGCTAACGCAAACGGAAATGTGCCACGCTCATTTTTTACTTATTAACTTTTTGAAAAAAAATTATCAAAAACTTTATTGAGTAACCTGATTATTTTCAATAACAGGTTCTTCATAATGACCGATATAATTTCTTGCATTTCCTTGTCTTGCTTTTGTAATAGTTAATCCTTCACTTTTTAATAAATCAATATTTGAATTTATTAATCTACCTAATCTTTTAGCAGTTGTTTTTAAATTACATCTTTCTACTATTTCAGTACAAGTGAATTCTAAATCTATTTTTTTAGCACAATATTTTATTAGTTCTACTAAATTATAATCTAACTCGTTATCTTCAACTGGCTCTATAACACTAAATACTTGATGTTTAGATTTCTTTAATTGAAGTTCTAATTCAGGAAAATCTCTATTTATCATTTTTAATTTAACTAATGATTTATCGTTTTTATCTTCTATTAAAGTTATAACGCCATCAGAAGTTGCATCAAATGCTGTACTTCCTAGAGTTTTACCTTGTTTATTTAAATGATGTGTAAAGAGAATTGTTAAATTATATTTTTCAGCAATTTCTCTTAATTTAAACATCATTAATTGATTAATATCTTGATAACTATTCATATCATATCCAACACCTAAATCAATATCTTTTAACATATCAAAAATTATAACTTTACCATTATAATCTTCTGCAAATTTTTTTATTATCCACTCATTGTCTTTTAAATCAATATTACCTTTACCATTTCTATCTATAATAAAGAAACGACCTTTAGAAAAGGTTATTCCAAGTAGTTTACAACGATCTAATATTTGCTTTTTATCGCATTCTGTGGTAATATATAAAACAGGAGTGGACATTACATCGAGTCCTGAAAATTGTTTGTTATTTGCTAGTGAGTCGGAAAGTTGTAGCGAAAACATAGACTTTCCAACTTTTGCATTTGCAACTAAACAATAAATTCCTTTAGACCTCATTATTCCATTTATAATGAAGTCTTTTTTTATTTGTTCTTCTTCTATCTCTGTAATATCAAACATTTACATCACACTCCTTTCTTTTGCTCTAGATTCGAGATAGGGAACATAAATGGCTAGATTATCAACAACTTCTTTCATTGGAACATGATTATTTGGAATTTTATATCCTTGTTTAGTTAAATGATTTTTTATTTCTCTTTTAACTTTTAATGCAGAATTTCTTCCAAATTGTCCTAATTTCATTAAATCGTTTAAATCACACCATTGCTTTGAAATTAGTTCAAGAGTTTCTTTTGCATTCATATTTCACATCCTTTCTTTGTTATTATTTTTGACAACTTAAATTTAAGTTTTAATCACTTTACTATTGGACTTTTAGATTAATCCTAACTCCCGTACTAATAGGGTTTATGTATAGTATTGTTTTAAGAATTAGCATATCGGCGACTGCTAACTCTATTAAATTGTCAAAGAACATTAGGTTGAGTTTTAGTAATTACTGCAACCTTTAAGTTGAGTATATACTAAACAAAATTATTTGTCAACTATTAAGTTGCAATTTTGCAATTTTTCTTCAAAAAGGTTGATTTTGGTTTAAAAATAGTATATAATGTATTCAGAAAGGAAGTATTAGTATGAATGAGAACTTATCAGTAGGTCAAATGATAGAACAAGCTCGTGAAGAAAAAGGACTATCAAAAAGAGAATTATCTAGACTTGCTAAAATTAGTGATACAGAACTTGCTCGTATAGAGTCAGGAGAAAGAGAGATACCTAATCCAAAAACTTTAAGAAAAATTAGTAAACATATTGGAATTAATTATAATGATTTAATGTATGCTGCAGGATTAGGATTTCAAGTAACAAAGTTAAATCCATTTTTAAGAGATTATTATGAACAATTAAAAGGTGATGAAATTGATTTAGCATTAGTTAATACAACTGCTAGTGTTGAAAACTGGACTAATTTAGTTAAATCGTTTGAAGAAAAACTTAAAAATGATAAATTAACCGAATATGAACGAGAAATAATAGAACAAACTATTGAAGATACAAAATATCAAATTGAAACAGGAAATGAAATAATTACACTATTAGTTGGAGCAAAGAAAAAATGGAGGTTTGAAAATAATGGAAAACAATAATTCAATTACTGGAAAGTTATATAAAAAAATATTTAGAATGAAAAAGAAAAATTTAAAAATATTAACAATTAGTATAGATATAATAATGTTTATTGTTTTTATACTTACGCTGATATTTAGAACTAATTTACTTTATGGATTATATTGGATATTTATAATTTTATATTTTATGGTTGATATGATAAATATAATGCATTGGGATTATGATGGATTAAGAGCAGATAATTACAAAGCAAAATCAGTAATGTCAAGTTATAGAGATGTAACAACAATAACTACTGTATTTAGTGGATTATTTTATTTAATAGTAATATTCCTAGATAATTTAGAAGTAATCAATATTTCAAATATCTATGTAATAGTTATAATGTATCTACTTTTATCAGTAGCACAACTATTTAATCAATTATCAACTAGTAATGCTAGAAAAGAAACACTTAAATTAAGTGAAAAATATAGTGGTAAAATAAAATGACATTATGACATTAAAAAGAGTGAGGGTATCCCAAATATTAATGTCATAACGTCATAAATTAGAAAGGAAAAATTATTATGGAAAATAAATTTAATTTAACAAGAGAACAAAATGTATTTATTGCAAAAAGAAATATAGTAGATTATATTTGGAAAAGTGCTAATTTAGAGGGAATTGGGGTTACGTATCCTGAAACACAAG
>CASEOP010000034.1 GCA_949289505.1 uncultured Mycoplasmatota bacterium | reverse complement strand
TATAAAAGACTTTTTGCTAGAAATTAGGTACAATAATTTTATAGCACATTTCTTTTGGGAGAAATATGCCATAAAATGCTTAATATTATAACACATTTATTTCTAATTAGAAAGAAACTACTAAAATCAGTAATTAAAAATTGCTTTCAAATTACTAAAATTATATATTTTTAATTAAAAAGAAGAGTGCAATATAACTCTTCTAAACTTTATTTAAATAAATTGTCCCACCACTATTTTTCCTTTTCAGCTTTTAAGAAACACTCTCAAATTGCGAATTATATATTTTAGCATAAAACCCATTTTTCTCTAATAATTCTTCATGATGACCAACTTCAACAATATCTCCTTCGTTCATTACTAATATTAAATCAGCATTTTTAATTGTTGATAAACGATGAGCTATAATAAATGAAGTTCTACCTTCCATAACTTTATCCATAGCTTTTTGAATTAATTCTTCCGTCCGCGTATCAACATTACTTGTTGCCTCATCAAGAATTAACACTTTAGGATTAGCAAGAATAGCCCTAGCAATAGTAAGTAATTGCTTTTGTCCACCACTTATATTACTAGTTTCTTCATTAATAATAGAATTATAACCATCAGGTAATGTTCTAATAAAGAAATCAGCATTAGCTGTCTTAGCAGCATCTATTACTTCTTTATCTGAAGCATTTAAATTACCATAACGTAAATTATCTAAAATAGTTCCACTAAATAACCACGTATCTTGAAGTACCATAGCAAATACTGTTTCATAAGATTTACGACGATAATCTTTTATATTTACACCATCTAATAATATTTCTCCCCCATTTAACTCATAAAATCTCATAAGAAGTTTTACAATCGTCGTTTTACCTGCCCCAGTTGGTCCTACTATGGCTATTTTTTGTCCACTTTTTACCAATGCATTAAAATCTTTAATTATTATTTTATTATCATCATAACCAAACTTAACATGTTTAAATTCAATATCTCCTTTAATTTTAACACACTCTTTTTTTCCTTCATCAACATATTCATTTTGTTCTAAGAAATTAAATACTCTTTCACTAGCTGCAATCATACTTTGAATCAAACTTGATATTTGCGCTAATTGGGCTATTGGATTAGTAAAATTTCTCGAATATTGAATAAAACTTTGAATATTACCAATTGTAATTTTACCATTAATAGCAAATATTGCCCCAATAATAGCAATAAGCGTATAATTTAAATTAGCTACGAAATTCATAACAGGATGCATTATTCCTGATAAAAATTGAGCTTTAAATCCTGCTTTATATAAATTGAAATTATCATTATCAAAATCTTTCATTGCTTTTTCTTCAGCATTAAAAGCTTTAATTACAAGATGACCACCAATCATTTCCTCTACTTCTCCATCAACACTACCTAAATAATTTTGTTGATTAATAAAATATTTTTGACTTTTCTTAACAATAAGCATAACAATAATACTAGCAACAGGCAAAATTAAAGCTGTAATCAAAGCTAAAGTAACATTTATTGACAACATCATAATAAATATACCAACAATTGTTACTATTGATGAAACAAGTTGTGTAGCTGATTGATTTAAATTTAATTGTAATGTATCAATATCATTAGTTATAACTGACATTATATCCCCAGTATTCTGTTTATCATAATAACTCATTGGCAATTTATTTAACTTTTCAGATATTTCTTTTCTTAATTTATAACTTGCTCTTTGTGAAACATGAGTCATTATAAGATTTTGAATATAATTAAACAAAGCACTAACAATATATAAAACTACTAAACAAATAAGGATTGTTCTAATAGCCCCAAAATCTATTCCTTCTCCTCCATTAAGTTTTGATATTACACCAGTGTATATTTCCGTTGTTGCATTACCCAAAATTTTAGGTGATATAATAGAAAAGATAGTACTACCTATAGCAAAAATAAAAGCTAAGATTACTAGTACTTTATATTCACTAATTACTTTTAAAAACTTCTTTAAAGTTCCCTTAAAATCCTTAGCTTTATCTACAGTTTGCACACTTCTCATTCCTCTAGCCATTATAATTCCTCCTCTTTTAATTGTGATAAAGCTATTTCTTTATATATTTCACAATTTTTTAACAATTCACTATGCGTACCACTTCCAACAATTTCTCCCTCATTTAAAACAATAATATTATCAGCCTTCATAATTGTACTTATTCTTTGCGCTACGATTAAAATAGTAGCATCACTTGCATGTTTAAATAATGATTTTCGCAATTGAGCATCCGTTTTAAAATCTAATGCACTAAATGAATCATCAAAAATATATATTTCCGGATTTTTAGCTATAGCTCTAGCAATTGACAATCTTTGTTTTTGACCACCCGAAACATTTGCCCCACCTTGCGATATTGCACTTTCAAATTTATCTTTTTTCCCATTTATAAATTCTAATGATTGACTTATCTTAGCAGCCGTGTTTAATTCTTCATCCGTAATAGAATCTTTACCAAGCATTAAATTAGATTTAATTGTTCCACTAAATAATATTCCTTTTTGCGGCACATAACCAATTTTATTACGCAATTCTACAACACTAGCTTCTTTTATATTAATTCCATCTACCAATATTTCCCCACTTGTTGTATCAAAAAATCTTGGTATTAAATTAATTAAAGTAGACTTCCCTGAACCCGTAGAACCAATAAATGCCGTAGTTGTCCCCGGAGTTGCTTTAAAACTAATATTTTTAAGCAATGCTTCATCAGCATCAGGATATTTAAAGCTAACATTTTTAAATTCTACTACTCCTTTTTCACTTTCTTTAAATGCTTTAGGATTATCTATTTCGACTATTGAAACTTTTTTCTTTAAAATTTCTTTAATTCTTTTTAAAGATACTAAAGCTCTAGGCATCATAACCGATACTAATGATATCATTAAAAACGACATAATTATTTGCATCGTATAAGTTATAAAAGCTAAAAGAGTACCTACTTGTAAATTACCTAAATCTATTTGTTTTGCACCATACCAAACAATTAATATACTAATTATATTCATAACTAACATCATACTTGGCATCATTAATCCCATTAATCTATTTACAAATAAATTAGTCTTAGTAAGATTTGTATTAGCTTTATCAAATCTTTTTTCTTCGTATCTTTCTGTTTTAAAAGTTCTAATTACAGGCATACCCGTAATAATTTCTCTAGAAACTAAATTCATTTTATCAATTAACTTTTGCATACTTTTAAACTTAGGCATAGCTAAAGCAAACAATAAACCTATTAAAACAAATATTATAACTAAGGCAATACCTATTATCCAATTAAGAGGATTATCATACACTTTTATAAAAGCACCAACTCCCATAATAGGAGCAAAAACAACTATTCTTAAAAGCATAATAAAAAATGTTTTTACTTGTTCTATATCATTAGTAGATCTAGTAATTAAACTAGAAGCTCCAAACTCTTTAAATTCTGCTTGCGAAAAACTCATTATTTTTCTAACAACTTTATTTCTTAAAACAAAACTTATTTTAGCAGCTATATGAGCTATTAAATAACCCACACTTATAGCCACTATCATACCTATAACAGCTATAATTAACATTATCATACCTTTGTTTATAATGTAAGCCATTTGATAATCTTCCATGTCTATACCAATAGAATCGTATATTGTACTAACACTTGAATAAGCATACTGATTTATTGTCGATTCATCAAAATTTTCTAATGAACTTTCAATACTACTCGTAATTATATTAAATGTTTTATCATCCATCTTTAATACAATATCTAGCAAATTACCATCTTCAGGTATTTCTAAATTAAGCATTGTTGCTACACTTTCATTATTACAATATAACATAGTAGCAACAATAAGTGGCATTTTAATTTTTTCTTCAACGATCTTTTTTTCTTCTTCCGTTAAATCATCTAATAAATACAAATTTTCATCTTTTATTAACGGATACTTTTGTTCCAATTCTTTTTTCTCACTCTTAGTCATATCATCAGCTATAAACAAATCATAACTTGCCATTATAGCCTTATTATCCCCACTTATTTTAACTATTGCATCATACAAATCTACTGTTAAAACATCAGGTAAACTAGAATCAACTCCAAGTTGTTGTATACCATTATTAATTATATCTGAAGTATAACTTGGCAATTCTAAATCACAAAAAGCTTGAATAGTAAGCAAAGCTATAACAGCTATAACTGGTAAAATAAAGCTTAATAAAATATTATTTTTTTTCAAAAAAATCCCTCCATTTTAATATATTAGATGTACGTCTAATTATAACATTATTTGTTATTTTTTTAAACTACAAATTAGGTCAAGTTCTTCATTAATTATTAGAATACCAAAATAAAAGATTCAGCTTATCTGAACCTTTTACTTATTATTAATTTAAAGCATCTTTTAATTTGCTTCCAGCTTTGAATGATGCAACAGTTTTAGCAGGAATTTTAATAGCTTCCTTAGTTAAAGGATTAATTCCTTCACGAGCAGCACGTTTCTTTGCACTAAAAGTACCAAAACCAACTAAAGTTACTTTTCCTTCTTTCTTTAGTCCAGTTTGAATACCTTCTAATAATGCATCTAAAACACGTCCTACTTCTGCTTTTGATACTTCAGTCTTAGCAGCAGCAAATTCTACTAATTCAGTTCTTGACATTATTACATACCTCCCAACTCAAAAACCAAAAAATTTATAAGGTTCATTACCTTACGTATTAACATTATCAAAAAACATCTTTAAAATCAAGGCTTTTTTAATTATTTTAACTTAGGATTTACAAAAAAAGCCTTAAAATTAGGCTTTATTCACTTTTTCTAGCTGGTAAATCAATTTTCCTAGGCAATTCCATTTCCCCTTTAGTAACATTTGAAACAGGTTCTCTTACATAAATAGAGCTAACTGCCACCGGCTTTTTTTCTTCTTCTTGCACAGTAATATTATGTAATGGTGTAATTTTTATTTCATCATACTTACTAGTTTTACTTTCCAATTCATCTAATTCGGCTGATATTGATTTAGCTAAAGAATCAAAATCAATATTGGGTACTTTTATTGACTCAGTTTCTACGGAACTTTCAGTCGGCTTATAATATGTATTTATAACTGGTTCTTCATTTATTTGTAATTGTGGTTCTTCTTCTTTGATTACTGGCCTAACTTCTTCGTTTATTATAGGTTTAACCGGTTCATTAGGTATTACAATTTTAATTGGCTCTAATTCAACAGTAGTAGATTTAACTTCATTAATAATTGGTTTTACCGGTGTAACAAATGGTGTTTCGTCAGTAGAATCATTTACCTGTTTAATAGGTTCTTCTACTACTAAATTATCCATAAACTCATTATCATTAATTGGTAATGGTGCCACTGGTATAACTGGCTCAATTACATTTTTATCATTTATTGTATCCAAATCAATAGGCTTAACGCTTTCATCAACTTTAGGCACTTCTACATTAGTAGTTGGGGTTGTTTCTTTAAAAGTATCTTCAGCCTCATGAGCTACCTCTAAACTACGTCTTTTTTGATCTCTTTTTCCAAAAAATAAAACTACTAAAAAAGAAACTACTAAAAAAGAAATAACGGCAAATAAACCTATACCAAAATAATTACTACTGTATAATTTATCAAGGAAAGTCATCCTTAACACCACCTTTTATTCTACCTATAAGTCTACCATAAGTATATGTTAAAATCAAGAATAAAATTTATATTTTCTTCAATTCGCAAAATTTAAATAACTAAATTGTCAAAGAGCATAACAAAGCTAGAGAGTCAATAATTGTTTCAACTGGTCTCT